>CACIWQ010000032.1 GCA_902590395.1 uncultured Pelagibacteraceae bacterium | reverse complement strand
CAGAAACACTTTCACAAAAAGGTTTTATATCATAGCCCCCTTCTATTGCCATGTAACCATAAGCTGATTGTTTAGTTGCTAAAATATCAATTTGATCTCCATCATCTAAATGATAAGTTCTGTTACACTCTCCGCTTATTGTTTCTTTATTTATTTTAATTATTTGAAAAAGAACATTGCCAGTAATTGCAATTTTTGTTCTACCTTTAATTAATTTCAACAATGGTCCTTGATAAGCAAATTCCAAAACTCCTTCGTTTGCAATGTTTCCCACTAGAGCATTTGCAATTTGAAATAATTTTAAATCCATGCATCCTCCTGGAGTAACTCCTAGATGTTGCATGTGAAAACGACCTTTGTCCTGAAATGTAGTATTAATGCCGGGTCTTAAAACTTCAAAAAAATAATTACTCATTTGTCAATTTATTAAACTCCTCTTTTGAAATTGATTTAAATTTTACTGAGTCTCCTGGCGACAATAGACATGGATTAGATTCTTTTTGTTTATCAAAAAGCTTTATGGGAGTTCTTCCTATAATATTCCATCCACCAGGACTTTCATAAGGATAAATGTTGCAAAATTTTTCTACAATACCCACAGATCCGGGTGGTATTTTAACTCGAGGTGTTTTTAAACGATTCAAAAAAAGTTTTGAATCTAAGTCTCCCATAAATGGATGTCCGGGAACAAAACCAATCATATAAATAAAAAAATTAGTATTTAAATGAATTTTTTTTATTTCATCCGTGTCCATTTTTAGAGTTTTGCTAATATTGTCTAAATCCATTTGAAAATCATAGCAAATAGGTATTGTCCATTTTTTGCTATTTTGAGAAAGGTTCATTTTAGAAAAATCTACAGATTGCAAAAAATCAATAATTTCTGACGAACTTGTTTTGCTAAGATCAAAATTTATAATTAATTTATTATATGACGGGGTATAGTTTAATATACCTTTTAAATTTCCTTGAAAAACCTCTTTTTTTATATGATGAAATAATTTAATGACGCTAGTATTTATTTCTTTATTTACTTCGTTTCCAAAGTCGCAAACAATGCCACAGTCACCAATATTATTTAGTTTCTTGAACATAAATTGATATAATAATTCTTATTCCTTATTAAATAAACTAAGGAGTTAAAAGATGGAAATTAACATTAATTGTGATTTAGGCGAAAGTTCAAAGTTGCATTCAACGAAAAATGACCCTTTGTTACTTGAAATAGTCAACTCAGCAAGTGTTGCTTGTGGGTATCATGCGGGCGATAAACCGACTATGGAAAAAACAATCGAAATTTCTAAAAAAAATAATGTTAGTGTGGGAGCGCATCCTTCTTTTAATGATAGAGAAAATTTTGGAAGAAAAAGACTCAGTCTTCCTTCGGATGAAATAAAAAAGCTGATTATTGATCAAATTAATATTTTGTCGGATGTTGCCATTAGCAAAGGAATGAAAGTTACACATGTTAAGCCTCACGGTGCCTTAAATAATATGGCATGTGAAGATTATGATTTAGCTAAAGTTATTTCTGAAGCAATAATGCAAGCAGACAAGGAGTTGATATTCTTAGTTCCAACGGGTTCACAAATGGAAAAAGTTGGAAAAAAATTTGGTATGAAGATTGCAGCAGAAATATTTGCTGATAGAAATTACGAAGATGATGGTAATTTAGTTTCAAGATCTAAAAAAAATGCAATGATCACTGACCCGGAAATTGCAAAAAAACATGTTATTAAGATGGTAGAAAACCAAGCCTTAAATTGTTATTCGGGAAAACAAATTCCTTGTGAAATAGATTCAATATGTGTGCATGGTGACGGAAAAAGTGCTGTCGATACAGCTAAAAAAATAAAAAGTGGGCTTTTAGAGTCAGGTTTAATTCTAAGTTCTTTAGATAAAATGAAAAAATTTAAATAAATGAGTTCTGCTGATAAAAAAAAATCAGAAGATTTTTATAAATTGTTTAAGCCTGAATTGACGCCTCAAAAAATGCTTGAAATGGGTGTCTTCGGTGGTTCTTATTTTGGTAAAAAAATAAAAGAATATCCTAAGTCCTGGTTTAAAAATGCAAAACTAAGTAAAAGCTTTGATGTGAAAAAAAATCGCTTTCAAGTAAAAGCTGGCTTAACCAGAAAAGAGTGGATAGATAAAGGATGGATTTTTAAAGAAGACCCGCTAGGTTGGTTTCAATGGTATTGTAGATTTAAAAACGGAAGACGCATATCTCGTATA
>CACIWQ010000031.1 GCA_902590395.1 uncultured Pelagibacteraceae bacterium | reverse complement strand
TTGAGTTTAATCCTTTGTTTTTGGGACCAATCATATAGCCAACAGCACCATCAAAATTTAAAACACATGTAGCCGATCCTCTAATTCCCATTTTACTTTCTATTGAATTTGTTGAGACTCCATTTCTTGTTCCTAAAGATCCATCTTCTTTCACTTGAATTTTTGGCACCAAGAATAAACTAATTCCTTTTGTGCCTGAAGGCGCATCGGGAGTTCTTGCGAGAACTAAATGTATAATATTTTCGGTAAGATCGTGATCTCCTGAGGTTATAAATATTTTTTGACCATTTAATTTATAAGTACCATCAGATTGTTCAACTGCCTTAGTTTTTAACAATCCTAAATCTGTTCCACAAACTGGTTCTGTTAAACACATTGTTCCACTCCAAGTACCTTTAACCATATTGGGAAGAAACTTTTTCTTTATTGAGTCGTCTCCATGGCGATGTATGCAATTATATGCACCAATACTAAGCTCGCTATAAAGCTTAAAAGAAAGACTGGCCGCAGATAACATTTCATCAAAAAATGAACTGATGGTTTTAGGCATTCCCTGGCCGCCATATTCTGGATCGCAAGATAAAGAGACCCAACCGTCTTCAATAAATTTTTTATAAGCTTCTTTGTATCCTGGTGGAGTTCTTACTATACCATTTTCTAATTTGGCAGGTGTTTCGTCTCCAGCTTTAGCTAAAGGTAATATTAAATTTTCAGTTAACTTTGCTGCTTGCTCTAAAATATCTTTTGCAAGATCTGGGCTAACTTCCTTATATTTTTCAAGTGAATTATAATGAGAATTGTCTCTCAACTTCTCAAAAAGAAACATCATATCATCTACTGGTGCTCTATAAGTTGCCATTAATTTACCAAAGGCTTTCCTGTTGAAAGTGTGTGTTTTATTCTATCTTGAGTTTTTTTCATTTCAATGAGTTTAACAAACGCATCTAGCTCTAAAGCATACATATCATCTTCTGATAGCTCTTTATTAACAGTAGTATTACCACCACTTAATACAAAAGCTAATTTTTTTCCAACTTCCATTCCATGCTCCAAAATTTTCTTTTCTTTGAAAAGTTTTTCAAGTGTTTGGAACATTTTACCTCTAACTTGGCTTCCTGATAACTTAAAAGTTGTTTTTTTTGGAGGTTTATACCCATCTTTTTTCTCGTTTATTAAATCTTGGGAAACTGTAAGTAGCTTATTTCTATTCATAATACTTTTGTCTTTCTCTAGTAAAAACTTAAAGGGTATTGCCTCTATTGGTGAAGCGGCTGTTTTACCATAGCCAATAATATCAAATACTTTTTGTGGAGCAAAATCGGCATCCTTTTTAGCTTCTTGGCTTTGCATCCATCTCGACAACATATTAGTAGTTCCTCCTCCAGCAGGTATTAAACCAACTAGTGTTTCGACTAATCCCGTGACTATATTAGTGTGCGCAACTACGTAATCACTTTGAATCAAAACTTCAAAACCGCCGCCCAAAGCTAAGCCTGAAGGTGCTGAAATAACTAAATTATTAGAATACTTTAATTGTTTACAGGTCATCTGAAAATGGTGAATAAACTTTTCAATAGCCTTCCAATTTTTTTCTTTTGCAAATTGCATTACATAATTTAAATTAACTCCTGCTGAAAATTGCATTCCTTCATTGATAATGATCATATTTTTATCGGATGCTTTTTTTAAAGCGTCCATTGAATCATAATCTAAAGTGTTTGCCTTAGTATTAAATTCTACAATTTTATAATCTTTATGTTCATATGTAAGAGCTGACTTATTGTCTTTATTAATTTTTGCTAATTGCTTTACTTTTCCTAGAGTTTCTAAGTCTGTATAAATTTGCCTTTTACCGTAAAAATTTTCTGTTTTTTTATCGTAAAGTTTCTTTATAAATTCATTAATTTTTAATTGGCTATCTTTTTCTACAAAAAACTTTACTCCAAGCTCTTGGAGCATTTCGAAAGGTCCTTTGTTCCAATTAAACCCAAGCCTCATTGCTTCATCAATGTTATTATAATCTTTTGTTACGCTAGGAACTAAAGAGGATGCGTAAAGAATAATTTTTGAAATAACTGACCAAGCATACTTCCCATATTTGTCATTTCTAGAAATAAGTTCTTTTAAATTAATTTTTTCATCAATATTAAGATCGATTTTTTTAGATGGAGAATAATCTTTCGTTGTTAAATTTATTGCTTCTAATACTTTCTTTCCATCTTGTTTGTTTATTCTATAAAATCCTCCTTTTCCTTTTCTGCCCGTGTAGCCGGTATCAATTAAATTTTTTACTAACGGAATTTC
>CACIWQ010000030.1 GCA_902590395.1 uncultured Pelagibacteraceae bacterium | reverse complement strand
TTCACCAATCGACTGCGCCGCAATCATTCCAATTGCTTCACCCATGCTTACCAGCTTACCTCTTGATAAATCTCTACCATAGCAATTAGCGCAGACACCCTCTTTAGAGATGCATGTAATAACTGAATGAACTTTAATAGTTTTAACTCCAGCAGCATCAATTTTTTCACATGCAGCTTCGTCAATCATAGCTTTTTTCTTTACTAGTACTTCACCATTGATTGGATGTTTTATTTCCTCTGCTGCAACTCTTCCCAAAACTCTGTCGGATAAACTTACCAGCACGTTACCTCCTTCAATAACTTCGGATAGGGTTATAGAATCTTTTGATTTGCAACCGCAATCCTCTTTTGTAATTGAAATATCCTGAGATACATCACAAAGTCTTCTAGTAAGATAGCCTGAGTTTGCAGTTTTCAGTGCGGTGTCAGCAAGTCCTTTTCTTGCACCGTGAGTAGAATTAAAATATTCTAATGCTGTAAGACCTTCTTTAAAATTGGCCGTAATTGGTGTTTCTATAATTTCTCCAGAAGGTTTTGCTATTAGTCCTCGCATACCAGCGAGCTGCTTCATTTGCGCGGCAGAACCTCTTGCTCCAGAGTTAGCCATCATAAAAACTGAATTAGTTTCAATTCTATCATTCTCCATAGTTTTTGTTGCAGAGGATATTTCTTTCATCATTTCATTGGCAACTAAATCTGTACATTTAGACCAAACATCTACAACTTTGTTATATTTTTCACCTCTTGTGATCAGACCTTCGGCATACTGACTTTCATAATCTTCTATTTGTTTTTTGGCGTCATTTACTAATTTTTGTTTAGTTTGAGGAATTATAAGATCATCCTTACCAAAAGAAATTGCAGCTTTAAATGCATGTTTAAAACCTAATTCTTTAATTCTGTCGCAAAAAATTACCGTTTCTTTTTGACCACAATAACGAAATACAAAATCAATAATTTCAGAAACTTGTTTTTTAGATAAAATTCTATCAACTAAAGAAAATTTAATTTTATGATGTTTTGGTAAAATGTTTGATAATATAAATCTACCAGCTGTACTTTTATATTTTTCAAATATTTTATTACCTTTTTCATCTACAGTTTCATATCTGCAAATTATGGTAGAATGATAGCTAATACTTTTCACTTCAATTGCTTGCTCTATTTCGGCAACATTACTAAAATAACCCTTGGATTTCTCTTTTTCTTTTTTTTCATTTGATTGTGACAAATAATAAATTCCCAAAACCATATCTTGACTAGGAACAATAATAGGTTTGCCGTTTGAAGGGCTTAAAATATTGTTAGTGGACATCATTAAAATTCTAGCCTCTAACTGAGCCTCCAAGCTTAATGGAACATGCACTGCCATTTGATCTCCGTCAAAATCTGCGTTAAATGCTGCACAGACTAAAGGATGTAATTCAATAGCATTTCCTTCAATTAGTTTTGCTTCGAAAGCTTGCACTCCAAGTCTATGTAAAGTCGGTGCTCTATTTAATATTACTGGATGCTCTCTTATAATAACTTCTAAAGCATCCCACACCTCACTTTTTTCTTTCTCTACCATTCTTTTTGCTTGTTTAATTGTGGTTGCTAAGCCTAATTTATCTAATCTCGCATATAAAAATGGTTTGAATAGTTCAACGGCCATTTTTTTAGGAAGACCGCATTGGTGAAGTTTTAGTTGAGGGCCAGCAACAATTACTGACCTTCCAGAATAGTCAACTCTTTTACCTAATAAATTTTGTCTGAATCGTCCTTGCTTACCTTTTAACATTTCTGCTAATGATTTAAGTGGTCTTTTGCCAGTACCAGTTATAACTCTACCTCTTCTGCCATTGTCAAATAGCGCATCAACTGATTCCTGTAACATTCTTTTTTCGTTCCTAACAATTATGTCAGGCGCTTTTAAATCCATTAATCTTTTTAATCTGTTATTTCTGTTAATCACTCTTCTGTATAAATCGTTTAAATCAGAAGTGGCAAATCTACCTCCATCTAAAGGAACAAGTGGTCTAAGTTCAGGTGGTATAACTGGAATGCATTTTAATATCATCCACTCTGGTTTGTTGCCAGATTTAATAAACGATTCTATTAATTTTAATCGTTTAATTGTTCTTTCTTCAGCTACTTTAGATTTAATTTCTACCAAGGAACCTCTTAATTTTTCTTGCTCAGCTTTTAAATCTAAATTTACTAACATTTCTCTTATAGCTTCAGCTCCTATTCCAACCTGAAAAGCATCTTCTCCATATTTTTCCTGTGCTTTTTGATATTTTTCCTCAGAAATAAGTTCTTTTTTCTTTAGTTCTGTAAGACCCGGTTCAATAACCATAAAACTTTCAAAATATAAAACTTTCTCTACATCTTTTAATTTCATATCTATCGCTAATGAAATTCTGCTTGGCAGTGATTTTAAGAACCATATGTGCGCAACGGGACTTGCTAATTCTATGTG
>CACIWQ010000029.1 GCA_902590395.1 uncultured Pelagibacteraceae bacterium | reverse complement strand
CAAGAGGGTTAGAAGTAGTAGAATTTGCATGCGGTATACCGCACTTGCTTAAAGGCGAATTTACAGAAAATGTTGGTACTGATGTTGACAGCTGGTCTATAAGGCAACCTTTGGGAGTTTGTGCTGGAATCACTCCGTTTAATTTTCCTGCCATGGTTCCATTATGGATGTTTCCAATAGCTATAGCTTGCGGTAATACTTTCGTTTTAAAACCATCAGAAAAAGATCCATCTTGTTCAATCAAATTAGCACAATTATTTCAGGAAGCAGGATTGCCTGATGGAGTTTTTAATGTTGTTAATGGAGATAAGGTAGCAGTGGACGCTTTACTAACAAATAAAGATGTGTCCGCTATAAGTTTTGTCGGATCAACACCAATTGCAAAATATATATATGAAAATGCTGCGAAAAATGAAAAACGAGTCCAAGCATTAGGAGGGGCAAAAAACCATTGTGTTGTTATGCCAGATTGTGATCTTGATCAAGCTGTGAACGGTCTAATGGGAGCTGCTTACGGATCGGCTGGAGAAAGATGTATGGCACAATCTGTTGCGGTAGCAGTAGGTAAGGTAGGTAATCAATTAGTAAATAAACTAGCAAAAAAAGTGGAAGCCTTAAAAGTTGGCCCGGGAATGGACAAAAATTCCGAAATGGGCCCACTTGTAACAAAAGAACATTTAGAAAAAGTTAAAGGATATGTAGATCTTGGTGTTAAGGAGGGAGCAAAACTTGTTGTCGATGGAAGAAATATAAAACTTCAAGGCTATGAAAAAGGTTTTTATATAGGGGGATGTCTTTTTGATAATGTCGATAAAAAAATGAGAATTTATAAAGAGGAAATTTTTGGCCCAGTTCTATCAGTGGTAAGAGTAAAGGATTTTGAGTCTGCTGTAGACTTAGTGAATAGTCACGAGCTTGGAAACGGAACAAGTATATATACACGCGATGGTGATGTCGGAAGAACTTTTGCAAGTAAAATTAAAATTGGAATGGTTGGCATTAATATACCTATACCTGTGCCGGTTGCTTATCACTCTTTTGGAGGTTGGAAAAAATCTTTGTTTGGTGATCAACATATGCATGGTCCTGAAGGAGTTAGATTTTATACTAAATTAAAAACAATAACCTCAAAATGGCCGACAGGGTTAGCATCTGATCCTGATTTTGTAATGCCAATCTTAAATTAAATTTTATGAGAAAAAAAATTTCATTAATAGGAGCCGGTCAAATTGGTGGTACGCTAGCCCATCTTATAACAATAAAAGAATTAGCGGATGTAGTACTTTTTGACATTGCCGAAGGCATAGCAAAAGCAAAGGCTTTAGATATAGCACAGTCAACTTCTGTGGATGGACACAATGTTAGCATTAAAGGAACAAGCAATTATGAAGATACAAAAAATTCTGATGTAATTATTATTACAGCAGGAATTCCACGAAAGGCAGGTATGACAAGAGATGATTTGCTTGGAACAAATTTAAAGATAATCAAACAAGTTGCAGAAGGTATTAAAGAAACTTCTCCCAAAGCATTTGTAATTTGCATTACAAATCCTCTTGATGTCATTGTTATGGCCCTGCAAAAATATACAGGTTTTTCAACAAATAAAGTCGTAGGAATGGCGGGGATTTTAGATTCCTCGAGATTTAAATACTTTCTTTCACAAGAAATCGATATACCTGTGAAAAAAATAGAAACCATGGTTCTTGGAGGCCATGGAGATACCATGGTACCTATGACTAGTTATACAACAGTCGAAGGCAAACCTTTAAACCAATTAATTACAGAAAAAAAAATTACGAATGAAAAATTAGATACAATCATTGAAAGAACAAGAAAAGGTGGAGGAGAAATAAGCAAATTGCTAAAGACAGGAACAGCTTTTTACGCTCCTGCAACTTCAGGAATTGAAATGGCGGAATCATATATAAAAAATTTGAAAAAAACTTTACCTTGTGCTGCTTATATTGATGGAGAGTATGGTATAAAAGATCTTTATGTCGGAGTTCCAGCAGTTATAGGAAATAATGGTGTTGAAAAAATCATTGAATTAAAATTAGATAGCATAGAAAAAGCTAATCTTGAAATTTCAATAAAAGCAGTAAAAGAACTTTTTCAAGCAGCAATAAAAATAGACCCAGATTTAAAAAGTAAATGAAAGATTTTTTTTTAGTTAATATTAAAGAAAAAATATTAATATTATTTCTTTTTTTATTTTCTATATTAATTAATCAATATTATGGAAATAAAGGTATTTTTCCAATCGACAGTTTTGCCCACTTTGATACTGGCTTCAGAATATTATTAGGAGAATATCCCTTTAAAGATTACTGGATAATTTCTGGACCCTTTATAGATTATGTTCAAGCAGTTTTTTTTTATTTTTTTGGAATAAATTGGCAAAGCTACATTTTACAAGCTTCTGCATTTAATGCTTTAATAACTATATCAACATTTTTTCTATTAAAAAATTTTAATTTAAATATTTATTTATGTTTTTTTTATTCTATTTTTTTGTCGATACTGGCATATCC
>CACIWQ010000028.1 GCA_902590395.1 uncultured Pelagibacteraceae bacterium | reverse complement strand
ATAGCAATATCACCAATGGATATATTTTTTTCTTTTTTATATTTTAAATCTTTAAAGGAAAATTCCGGAAATGAAAGTACATCTGTTGGTTTATTTTTTTTTCTAAACTTTTGATTAAGTTTTTTTATGTTATATGAGTTAGTGAGCAAAATGTTAAAAGTTATATTTTTATTTTTAAAAAAAGGAACTATTTTGGAAATTTTTTTTAATCTACTATAAAAGTATTTTTTAGGATTTTTTATTTTTTTGTGCCAGGGATCATTATTTACCTCTACATTAGCCCTTATCATTAGTGTTCTTCTCGTAGGCTTCTACAATCTTGGTTACTAATGGATGTCTAACTACATCTCTATGATCAAAATTTATAATAGATATTTCTTTTATACCTTTTAATATTTTTTGAGATTTTATTAATCCAGATAAATTCTTATTTGGTAAATCAATCTGCGAAGGATCCCCATTAACAACAAGTTTAGAATTTTCGCCAATTCTAGTTAAAAACATTTTAATTTGTGTTTCTGTTGCATTTTGCGCTTCATCAAGAATGGCAAAAGAATTTTTTAGTGTTCGACCTCTCATAAAAGCAAGCGGCGCTATTTCTATAGCTCCTGATTCTATTTTTCTTTGAATCTTTTCATAATCTAATAAGTCATAAAGAGAGTCGTATAGTGGTCTTAAATAAGGATCTATTTTTTCTTTCATATCTCCTGGAAGAAAACCTAATTTTTCGCCAGCCTCAACTGCTGGTCTCGACAAAATTATTCTTTCAACCTTTTTTTCTAATAACATTGATAATGCAACAGCTACTGCAAGATAAGTTTTTCCTGTTCCGGCAGGTCCCAGAGACATTACTATTTGGTTTAATTTTAATGCTTTAACATATTCTTTTTGTAGTTTTGATCTCGGTATTACTGATCTTTTTGGAGTTTTAATTACTTCTTCAAAGAGCTGAACGGTTGATTGATTTTTAATATCTTTAATCATGTCCTTATTTAATGAGGTTATTATATCATTTCTATCAATTTTTTGATCAGATCTAAACCGATCTATCAAATATTCTATTGCATCTTTGACTTTTTCATTTGCAAGTTTGTCACCTTTAATTGCTATTGAATTTCCTCGAAAATAAATTTTTGAACCACTAATTTTTTCTAATTCTTTTAAATTATTATCAAAAGATCCAACTATCTCCATCAATATTTTATTGTTAAATATATTAACATTTATTGAATTATCATCACTATATACTATTGAAACTTCTTTGCCGTTTTTGTTTTGTTTGTTTATTTTCACTAAAATTATGCTGCTTTCACTTTGTTATCTATATGAAAACCAAATAAATTCCTTTGATTAAAAGAAGTAATTTTGACGCTGACTAATTCGCCAGATTGGCAATTATTTGAATCAAAAATAACTGGAATCATATTTTCAGTTCTACCAAAATATTTTTCTTGTTTTTTCAATTTATTTTCTATCAAAACTTCAGTGTATTTATTAAGAAAACTTTTGTTATATTCAAGTTGAAAATTATCTAAAATATTTTGTAATTTTTTAAGTTTTTTTTTGTTTTCTGAAAAAGTATTTATTTCACTTTGATTTGTTAAATCATAAGCTGGAGTACCAGGTCTAGGACTAAAAATAAAAGAATAAGAGTTAATAAAACCAATTTTTTTAATTATATCAATTGTATCAGCAAAATCTTTCTTAGTTTCGTTAGGGTAGCCTACAATAAAGTCACTGGAGATTTTAATATTTTTATTAATATTTTTAAGTTTTTTTATAACAGACAAATAATATTCTCTATCATGCTTTCTATTCATAGATTTTAAAATACTATTTGAACCACTTTGAATAGGAAGATGCAGGAGAGGCATGAGTTTCTTGCAATTTCTGTAAGATTCAATTAAATCTTTAGTCATATCTTTCGGATGAGAAGTTGTGAATCTAATTCTTTTTAAGTTTTTTATACTATCTAATTCTTTTATTAGTGAAGAAAGTCTATATTTTTTATAATTATAGGCATTAACATTTTGACCTAGCAAAATAATTTCTTTTGCTCCATTGTTTACTAATGTGTTTGCTTCTTCAATAATTTGTGTAAAGGATCTAGAATATTCTGGACCCCTTGTATATGGTACAACGCAAAAGTGGCAAAACTTATCACAACCTTCTTGTATTGTTATGTAGGAAGAAATTTTATTTTGAGTGTTAGGAATTTTATTTAATTCATCAAATTTTTTTACAACATCAAATTCGGTTGCATCAATTTTTTTATTATTTCTTTTGTAGTCTAAAATTAAATCTGCAATTTTGTGATAAGATTGAGGACCAATCACCATATCAATATATGGTTCTCTTTTTATCATTTCATCTGACTCTGCTTGAGCAACACAACCCGCAACTATAACTAGTGGCTTTTTTAAATTTCTAAAATTCTTTTTGACTCTTCCAATTTCATCATAAACTTTTTCAGTAGCTTTTTGACGTATGTGACATGTATTCAAAACAAAACAATCTGCATCCTTGCTTACATTTGTTTTTTTAAAACCAATTGTTGAAGCGATATCAGAAATACGATTAGAATCGTATTCGTTCATTTGACAGCCAAAAGTTTTGATAAATAATTTTTTAGACAAGTTTTTTATTTTTTAATTTTTGAACCATATAATTCTAATCTATGATCTACAAGTTTATAACCGAGTTTTTCTGCAACTTTTTTTTGTAACTTTTCAATATCTTCATTAACAAATTCTATAATTTCTCCAGTATTAATATCAATCAAATGATCGTGATGTTCTTGTGGCGACTGTTCATATCTCGCCTTGTTACCTTTAAAATCATGTTTTTCAACAATACCCGCTTCCTCAAATAGTTTTACAGTTCTGTAAACTGTTGCAATACTAATTTTAGAATCAAGTTTATTAACTCTTTGATGTAATTCGTCCACATCAGGATGATCTTTTGATTCTGACATAATTTTGGCTATCAGCTTTCTCTGATCTGTAAGCCTAACGCCTCTTTCCATGCACTTCTTTTCAAGATTACTATTCATATTTTATTTATATAATATAACTAAAAAATATATTCATAAAAAAGAATTTAACCCAAATATAACGGTTTAATCAAATCTTCATTTAATAAACCTTTTATTTTAAGAAATTCTAGCTCATTATGATCTAAATCTACAATATTAA
>CACIWQ010000027.1 GCA_902590395.1 uncultured Pelagibacteraceae bacterium | reverse complement strand
CTTGAAGAAATATTTGATGTCAAAAAAAGGAAAAAAATTCTAAATTATCTTTTAGAGCTAGATGGGATTGGCGAGACTCAAATTAATTCATTAGAAATATTTTTTTCAAATTCTAACAATATAAATATAGTTTCTAATTTATTTAAAGAATTAGATGTTGTTGATTATAAAACAAGCAAATCTGGAATTTTTTATGGCAAAACAATAATGTTTACTGGTGGCTTAAACAAAATGAGCAGGGCAGAAGCGAAAGCCTTGGTTGAAAAAGAAGGAGGAAAAATTTTAGGGAATGTAAGTAAAAAATTGGATTATTTAGTAGTTGGAGATTCAAAACCGAAAATAAAAAAAATTGAGAAATCAAGAAATTTAAAGGTAAAAATTCTTGATGAAACTAATTGGTACAGTTTATTAAATAGGTGAACAAGCATCAATTAAATTTACTCTTTCTTCTGAATTCATAAATTTAAATAAGTTTTTTTTTACTTTATTGTGGTATTTATTTAACCAATCTATTTCTTTTTTGTTAAGCATCTTTTTCTTTATTAGATCTTTTTCTATTGGTGCCATTGTTAACTCTTCAAATTTATTTTTTTTAGAATAAACTAAATTTTCAATTCTTATGCCAAAACGTCCTTCTTTGTAATATCCTGGCTCATTAGAAATAACCATTCCAGGTTTTAAATTTATATTATTATTTTTAGAAAAAGATTGCGGACCTTCGTGCACGTTTAAAAAATATCCGACTCCATGTCCAGTACCATGAGGATAATCTAGTCCAATTTTCTTTAATGACTTTCTCGCATTTTTATCTACATCTGAACCATTGGAATTTTTTTTAATTTTATAGTCTGCAACAGCGATGTGGCCTTTTAAAACTCTAGTATAAATTTCTTTTATAAATTTTGAATTATTATCCAAGGAAATAGTTCTAGTTACATCTGTTGTTCCAAAAGAATATTGTCCACCAGAATCCACCAAATACAAATCACCTTTTTTAAGAGCTCTATTTGATTTAGACGAGGCTTTATAATGAATTATAGCACTGTTAGGACCTGCCCCCGAAATTGTACTAAAGCTTGGAAATCTATAAGTTTTATTCATTTTTCTAAAATTTTCTAATTTTTTTTGAGCAGAAATTTCAGTAATTTTTTTATTTTTAAAATTTTTCTTTACCCAAAATAAAAATTTAGTTAATGCAACACCATCAATCTTATGAATTTTTTTTATATTTTTTATTTCTGTAGAATTTTTAATTGATTTGAAAAAATAAATAGGATCAATCTTTTCAATAATTTTATTTCTTTTTTTAAGCAAGGTTTTAAAACGAATTGAACAAGACAAGCTATCCAACCAAATTTTATTATTCCATAGGTTTTTAAGTTTGTTCTCAATTTTATCTTCATCAAGAAATTCTATTTTTTTGAAAAAATTTTTTTTTATTTTTTGTACTTTTTTAAATTGAGAAAATAAATTTATATATCCCTTTTTATCTATTAATAGCCTTGCATTTGGTATTGGAGAAAATGCTGAGTCATAACCTCTAATATTTAAGATCCAAGCGACATTCTCCGGAGCAGTAACTAATAAGTAATCTATTTTATTTTTTAATAAAGCATTTTTAACTTTTGCAATTTTGTTTTGAGAACTTTGTCCCGTATCTTTTTCTGAAAGGGAAAAAAAAGGTTTTATCAAGTTTTTTGGTTTTTTATGCCAAACAGTATCTACTAAATTTTTGTTGATTGGTTTGAGAGTGACATTTTTTATATTATAAAATAAATTCAGTTGTTTTTCACAATGTAAGTTTGGGTCAAAACCAATTTTAATTTTTTTTAACGATTTTAAAACATTTCCGGGTAATTTTTCAGGAATCGTAATAATTTTGAAATTTACACCAGACTGAATTTTAGCCTGTATTGTATATCTACCATCAACAAACAGGTAATTTTTATTTTTTAAAATTATTGCAAATCCAGCTGAGCCGGAGAAATTTGAAATAAACTTAAGTCTATCGCTAGATTGGCTAACATATTCATTAAAATATTCATCATTTTTTGGTATTATGTACCCATCAATTTTATAAATTTCAAAAAGTTTTCGTATTTTTTTTATAACTCTCATTTAATTCTTTTTAATTTTTTATTTTGTAACCTTTGCCAACCAGGACTTCTTACACCCTCGCTATAATCAATATCTTGATTAAAAACAAAGTCTTCTTGATTGTATTCTTTAACTTCCCCTTTTCTTACATTCTTTTCTGGGAGTTCTTCAATAAATCTTGAAGCTAAAGATTGAACCCAATCTCCACGAAACATTCTGTTTTCTACAAAAGATATGAAAGATTCTTTTTTCGCTCTAGTCAAACCTACATAAGCCAATCTTCTTTCTTCTTCTAGTGCCAAATCACCTTTTTCTTCCAGTGATTTTTGATGGGGAAATAAACCTTCCTCCCAACCTGGTAAAAAAACAGCATCAAATTCCAAACCTTTGGCAGCATGCATTGTCATTAAGTTAACTTTTTCACCTTCCCAATTTTGATCTATTGAAGTTGCAAGCGCTACATGTTCTAAAAAACTTTGTAAATTATCAAAGTCATGCATTCCTCTAATTAATTCTTTTAAATTTTCTAGTCTACCTTCATTTTCTAAATCTTTTTTATCTTTTAGCATTTTTGAATATCCAGATTCATCTAAAATAATTTCCATTAGCTCAAAATGTTTTTTTTCTTTTGAATCTAATCTCCACTTGTTAAATAAATTCAATATTTGAACCAACCCAATTTTGGTTTTTGGTTTAATTTTATCTAGTTGTAAAAGCTCAAGAGCAGAATCTTCGAGACATTTTTTATTTTTTCTACCCCAATTATGTAATTGCTTTATAGTACTATCCCCTACAGATCTTTTTGGAGTATTAATTATTCTTTCAAAAGCCAGGTCATCATTTTTTTGATTTACAATTCTTAAAAAAGCTATGCTATCTTTAATTTCTGCTCTTTCGTAGAATTTTGTCCCTCCTACCACTCTATAACCCATACCTATTTTCAAAAATCTTTCCTCAAATTCTCTAGTTTGAAAAATTGCTCTAACCAAAATTGAAATATTATTCAATGAGTATTTTTTTTTGAGACTTTGTTCAATAATATCACTTATTCCAACAGCTTCCTCTCTACCATTTTTGTAGCAGTTTAACTTTACTAGATCTCCATCTTTACCATCTGTC
>CACIWQ010000026.1 GCA_902590395.1 uncultured Pelagibacteraceae bacterium | reverse complement strand
AATATGCTTAAATGCATTTTGTTTTGAGGGCTCAAATGAAAATCTTAGTTTTAATGTAACTAAGGCAAAAAAATTTGTAGATGGATATTCTAGTATAAAAAAACTAACTGAAGATGAAAAAAAATCTTTAAAAATATTGTGTCAGGGAGCAGCAATGAGATTTTTATTGACAAGAGTTTTTGATTATCTAAACCTTACAGAGGGTGCATTAGTAAAAATTAAAGACCCTGTAGAATATTTGAAAAGATTAGAGTTTCACAATAATGTACAGAACTACCAAGATTATTTTTTTTAACTATGAAAATTAAAATTTATACGGATGGGGCTTGCATAGGTAACCCAGGTCCTGGTGGATGGGCTGCTATAATTTTAACAACTGGTGATAAAAAAGAAATTTTTGGTGGGGAAAAATTAACAACTAATAATCGAATGGAGTTAACTGCAGCAATTAAGGCTTTGGAATATTGTGATCAGCAAGAAGGAAAGCAACCCTCTTTGAAGCAAATAGAAATTTATACTGACTCTATATACGTAAAAGATGGAATTACCGTGTGGATAAATAAATGGGAAAAAAATAATTGGAAAACAACTGACAAAAAAAATGTGAAAAATATTGATCTTTGGAAAAAATTAAAAGAATTGACAGAATCTAATCAGATTCAATGGAACTGGATTAAGGGCCATTCAAATGACCGTATGAACGACTTGGTAGATGAACTTGCTAAAAAGGCTACACCTATTTAAATTCTTTTTAAAATATAATTTTTAATTTCTTTTAAATCCTTGGGTAGCCTATCGTAATTTTCTTTTTTTATCATTATATCTTTCAGACTTTCTGGTAATTCGGGTTTAATGTTGGTTGTCTTCATAACAACATCAAAAAATTTTGAGGGGTGAGCTGTGCTTAAGACAACAACATTATCTTTTAGTGAAATTTTTTCAGCCACTCCTATTCCTACAGCAGTATGAGGGTCAATAAGCATTCCGTGTTTTTTATGCACTTTACTTATTACTGATTTAGTTTCTTCTTCAGACAAACTATCAGATAAAAAACTATCTCTGAGTTTTGTTAATTCTTCTTTTCCAAGTTTAAATTCACCTGACCTTTTTAGATCATTCATAAGTTTTAGTGTTTTATCTGAATCACAAGAATTTATATCAAATATTAATCTTTCAAAATTACTAGCAACTTGAATATCCATGCTAGGAGAGATGGTGTGCTGCACTTTTAATGGTTTATAAAATCCTGTATCAACAACTCTTTTTAAGATGTCGTTTTTGTTAGTTGCTATTACCAACTTATTTATCGGCAGTCCCATCTTTTTAGCAATGTAACCTGCATAAATATCTCCAAAATTACCTGTGGGAACTGAAAAATTTATTTTCTCGCTTTTATTGGAAATTTTAAAGTATGAAAAAAAATAATAAACGATCTGAACAACGATTCTTGCCCAATTTATTGAATTCACTCCAGACATATTTATAGAATTGCTAAAATTTTTATCCTCAAACATTGATTTAACAAATTTCTGACAATCATCAAAATTACTCGCCAAAGCTATATTAAAAACATTTGTTGAATTAACTGTAGTCATAAATTTTCTTTGCACTTCTGATATTTTATTTTCGGGATGTAAAACAAAAATATTTATATTTTTTTTATTTTTTAGCGCGTTTATAGCTGCCGCGCCAGTATCACCTGAAGTGGCAACTACAATATTTACTTTCAAATTATTTTTGTTTAATATTATGTCATACATATTGCCAATGACTTGCATTGCTATATCTTTAAAAGCTAAAGTAGGACCATGAAATAGTTCTAATAAATTTAGGTTTTCTAATCTCTTAAGTTCAACAACATTTTTAATTCTAAAGCTTTTAAAGGAATTATTTACTAAATTATTAATTTCATTTTTATTAAATTCCTTGTCACAAAATTTATAAATAATTTCCTCGCTCAACTCCGTATATGAAAAATTTCTTAAATTTTCTATTTCAGAGCTAGTATACATTGGTATTCTCTTTGGTATGAAAAGACCTCCGTCCGGAGCCAAACTCTTTAAAAATACATCTTTGAACGAAAAAATCTTCTTTTGATTTCTTGTACTTATATAATCCATAACCTTTATTAGTATAGAATTTTGATATTATCTAGGCAAAACAAAATGCCATAGCATAATTGAATTATTTTTGTTGAGAAATTTCCTTTTTGCTTGAAAAATATTTTTTCCAGGCCCAATTTGCGACACCTAAAAGAATTAGGGATGAAACAATAATAGCTAAAGCGATTTTACCACCGTTGTTATCTGTTATACACACCGTGCAAAGTGAAAATATTGCATCTGGCTGCAAAATTATTGTTTTTGAAATCATTTTTAATTTTTATTTTCCTTATATTTTTTATAATCAAAAAAAGTAAATTGTATAATACCTTCTTTAATGTTTTTTGTCCTGCTATCTTTTGCCACCTTTGGATCAACTAAAAGTATTAAAGTAAACTTGTTTTGTTGTTTTGGCTTGAGTGTCTGGGCATCATAGCAAAAACAATTTATTTTATTTATATAATTTCCAAATTCATTTGGGTAATATGCTAGTGTAGCAACTCCGGTTGTTTCTTTATTACCAAAATTTTCTACTAAATATTCAACTCTGGTCACATCGCCAGGTTTAACAACTATTTCTGATTTTGTTGGTTGAAAATTCCATGGCAAATTCGGATGAACGCTTGTTATTAATTTTATAGTTATTGGTTCTGAAGCTAATATTTTCGTTTTTTGAAATTTATCAATAATAAAGAAAAAAAGTAAAGATAAAAAAAATAAAAAAATAAGAATTAAATAAATTTTTGTATTGTTTTTTTTTTCAACACTCATGTCAAAATTTTAAGTTTATATTACCTTGTCTAATAATATAAATGCAAAAATCAGAAAAAGATATAATATTGAATATCCAAATAATTTTGCTGCTATTTTTTTTTCTAAAACCGGATTTTTTTCTTTTAATAGGTTGTAGGAAATAAATATGTAGTAAATACTCAAAATTATTGCAGATACAAAATATACAAGTCCTGAAAAATTTAATAGGTATGGAGATATGGCAACCGGTAATAAAACTAAAGCATAAATAAATATATTAAGTTTTGTTGCTTTTACCCCAGAAGTTAACGGCAACATAGGTATTCTGGCCTTTTTATAGTCTTCTGTTTTGTAGAGACTTAATGCCCAAAAATGTGATGGCGTCCAAAAAAATATAATAAAGAATAAAATAATTGGTTCTAATGTTATACCGTTGGTCGCTATAGCCCATCCAATAACGGGTGGTAAAGCACCCGACGCTCCTCCTATTACAATATTTTGTGCAGTTTTTCTCTTTAGCCAAATTGTATAAACAAAAACATAAAATAAAATTGTAATTGTTAAAGTAATTGCCGCTATTAAGTTTGAAAAAATGTAAAGGCCAATTACAGAAATCACTGAAGCAAAAATTCCAAAAATAAGTGCCTGATTTTTAGTTAATTTCCCTGTAGGAATTGGTCTTAGACATGTTCTCGTCATTAGTGAATCGAGGTCTGATTCATACCACATGTTTAGTGCTCCAGCAGCTCCTGATCCTAGTGCAACCGCTAAAAGTGAAAAAAATGTATCCGTAAAATTTATTTTTGTTGGAGCTATTAACAAACCTACAGCACACGTAAAAATTACTAAAGACATAACCCGTGGTTTCATCAAATTGAAAAAAGCCTTTATGTAACTAAAGTAATCTATCTTTAGTGTTTTCGATTTAGTAATTGCCATTTTTAAAAATTTAAAACGAGTCTAGCTCCCCACTACAAAATAAAAAATTCTTGAGAAAAATGTGTAGTAAGATTCTGCTACCATGATAGCTATAAATACTCCTATGGCAGTCATAGGCCATAAAAGAACATTAACAATAGCCCATCGCTCCCAAT
>CACIWQ010000025.1 GCA_902590395.1 uncultured Pelagibacteraceae bacterium | reverse complement strand
GTAATTATGACTGAAAAAATGTTAAAATTTGTGAACGTAAATAAACAAACTCCTAACAAAAGGGAAGTTGATAATAGGGTAGAAGATTTTAAAGAAATTTACGACGAGTTTATTCATGAAAAAGCCAAGGAACAATCCAGCAGATGTTCTCAATGCGGCGTTCCATTTTGCCAAGTTCACTGCCCATTACACAATAACATTCCAGATTGGTTGAAGCTTACAGCAGAAGGAAGACTTCATGAAGCGAGCGAGCTAGCTCACAGTACAAATAACATGCCAGAAGTTTGCGGTCGTATATGTCCTCAAGATCGCTTGTGTGAAGGAAACTGTGTAATTGAACAATCAGGACATGGAACAGTGACAATAGGGTCAGTCGAAAAATATATTACAGATACAGCGTGGGAAAAAGGCTGGATAAGGCCAATAAAAATTGAAAAAGAATTAAAACAATCAGTAGGCATTATAGGAGCGGGTCCGGCGGGTCTAGCATGCGCGGAAGAGTTAAGAAAGCTGGGGTATAAAATAACCATTTATGATCGATATGATAGAGCAGGAGGATTATTAATTTACGGTATACCAAATTTTAAATTAGAAAAATTTGTAGTTGAAAGAAGAACAAATCTTTTAAAAGAAGGTGGAATAAATTTTGAATTAAATAAAGAAATTGGAAAAAGTGTAACACTTGAAGACTTAAAAAAAGATCACGATGCCATACTAATTGCAACAGGTGTTTACAAACCAAGAGAAATAAATTTACCAGGCAACAACTTAAAAAATATTTTCCCAGCAATGGAATTTTTAACAGCTTCAAATAGAAAAGGGTTAGGAGATAAAGTTGAGAATTTTGATAATGGCTTACTTAATGCAGAAAATAAAAATGTTGTTGTAATAGGAGGTGGAGATACTGCAATGGATTGCGTTAGAACTGCGGTGAGACAAAACGCAAAATCAGTAAAATGTCTTTATAGAAGAGATAAAGAAAACATGCCCGGTTCTGCTCGAGAAGTATATAATGCCGAGGAGGAGGGAATTGAATTTTTATGGAAAACAAATCCAAAAAAATTTATTGGCATAGACAAAATTACATCTTTATTAGTCGAAAGGATGGAACTTGGTGAGGCGGATTCTTCAGGTAGAAAAAAACCAATTTCAATTCCTAATTCTGATTTTGACCTAAAGACTGATATGATAATTAAAGCACTAGGTTTTGATCCTGAAAATTTACCCAAATTATTTAATAGCCCAGAGCTTTATATTTCTAAATGGGGAACTATAAAAACTGACTTTAAGACTATGGAAACAAATATACCAGGGATTTTTGCTGCAGGAGATATAGTTAGAGGAGCGTCATTAGTAGTTTGGGCAATTAGAGATGGCAGAGATGCGGCAGTTTCAATCAATAAGTATTTAGAAAATAAAAGAGTAAATAAAAATAAAGCAGCATAAAATGAAATTATACAAAAAAAATTTAAAAAAATTATTAAGAAAAAAAGTTTATCATCCAGGTTTTGAACATGATGCGTGTGGTGTTGGCTTTGTAGCTTCTACAGAGGGCAGAAGGTCAAGAAAAGTTGTTGAATTTGGAATACAAGCTTTAAAAGCAGTATGGCATCGAGGAGCAGTAGATGCTGATGGCAAAACAGGCGACGGTGCGGGAATACATATTGAAATTCCTGAAGATTTTTTTATCCAAAGAATTCAAAATGCTGGAAGACAGCATAAAGGAGGAACAATTTGCGTAGGAATGATTTTTTTACCAAGAAACGACTATTCGACTCAAGAAAAATGCAAGACCATAGTAGAAAATGAATTGCTAAATAAAAATTACTACGTTTATAGATGGAGACAAGTTCCTGTTAATACCAAAGTTCTTGGTATTAAGGCCGAAAATAACAGGCCGGAAATAGTTCAAGTAATTTTTAAATCTAATGACAAAAGTTTAAAAGACGATGATCTTGAAAGAGATTTATTTGTTATTAGAAAAAAGATAGAAAAACAATCAATTTTGTTGAAACTAAAAGACTTTTATATTTCATCTTTCAGTTCTAGATCAATAATTTACAAAGGAATGTTTTTGGCTGAAGCTTTATCTGAATTTTATCCAGATTTAATGGACAAAAGATTTATTTCCAGATTTGCAATTTTTCATCAAAGATATTCTACTAACACTTTTCCAAGTTGGGATTTGGCACAGCCATTTAGAACACTGGCACACAACGGAGAGATTAACACAATTAAAGGAAATATGAATTGGATGAAAATTCATGAACAAGATATGAGCAATAAATTATTTAAAGACATCGAATCTTTAAAACCAGTTATAGGTTCAGGAAACTCAGATTCTGCAGCATTAGATAATGTTTTTGAATTACTTGTTAGATCGGGCAAGTCAGTACCTCTTGCTAAACTTATGCTTATTCCAGATGCTTGGTCAAAAAGAAGAAAAACAGTTCCAAAAGCGCATCAGCAATTATTTAATTTTTTAAATAGTACTATTGAGCCATGGGACGGGCCTGCCGCAATTTCTGCCACAGATGGAAAATGGATTATAGCAGCACAAGACAGAAATGGTTTACGTCCTTTAAGATATACATTAACCAAAGATAAATTTTTATTTGCAGGTTCAGAAACAGGAATGATTCCGTTTTCGAATGATAAAGTTATTTTTAAGGGACGATTGGGTCCAGGACAAGCGATTGCAGTAGATTTACATAAAGGTAAGATTTATGACAGTAAAAGTATTAAAAATAAAATTTCTAAAGATTACAAAAAGTATAATAGACAAATTATTGACCTAGATAAAAAATTTGATAGTTCAAAAGAACGATTTATATATTCTGGAGATGAATTAAGACGCAGACAATATTTAGCGGGAATAAACATAGAAGATTTAGAATTAATTTTGCATCCAATGGTAGAAGATGTTAAGGAAGCCGTTGGATCTATGGGTGACGATACTCCCATAGCAGTTTTGTCAGATAGATACAGGCCAATCTCACACTTTTTTAGACAAAATTTTAGCCAGGTAACGAATCCTCCTATTGATTCTTTAAGAGAAAATGAGGTTATGAGTTTAAAAACTCGTTTTGGTAATCTGGGCAATATTCTTGATTTTGAAAATATAACAAAAGACAACATTTATGTTTTAGAAAGTCCCATTTTATCTAATTCTCAGTTTGAAAAATTTTTAAGTTTCTTTAAAAAAAATATCAGGGTTCTTGATTGTACATTTAATGTAAAAGAAAGTTTAAAAAAGAGATTAGATAAATTATGTGCAGAGGCCGAAGCGGCTGTTAGAGAGGGAGGTAAACACTTAGTTTTATCAGATAAAGAACTAAATGAAGAAAAGGCGGTAGTACCAATGCCTCTAGCAATAGGAGCAATCAATTCAAAACTTATAGAATTAGGTATAAGAGGTTTTGCGTCAATAAATGTTCAAACTGGAGAAACGCTCGATACACATTCTTTTGCAGTTCTATTGGGAGTTGGAGCGACAACAATTAATCCCTATTTAGCTTTTGACTCAATCCATCAAAGATATAAAAAAAAATTATTCAAAAAACTTAGTTATGAAGACTGTGTTAATCGGTACGTTAAATCTGTCGATAATGGATTATTAAAAATCATGTCTAAAATGGGAATTTCAGTTCTAAGTGCCTACAGAGGTGGGTGTAATTTTGAGGCGGTTGGATTAAGCAGATCTGTAGTTACAAAGTATTTTCCTGGAATGGTGTCTAGAATTTCCGGTATAGGAATTTTTGGAATTGAAAAGAAAATCAAGGAACTACATAAAAAGGCTTTTCAAAGCAATGTTTCTATTCTTCCAATAGGGGGGATTTATAAATACAGAAAAAACGGCGAAACTCATCAATACCAAGGCCAATTAATACACATGCTGCAGAGCGCGGTGTCAAAAAATTCATACGAAATTTATAAAAAATATGCTCAAGGTATTTATGACCTGCCAATTATTAATCTGAGAGATCTTTTGGATTTTAAAAAATTAGGAAGATCAATAGATATTAAAGACGTTGAATCTGTTACAAGTTTGAGAAAAAGGTTTGGTAGTGGAAGTATGTCCCATGGAGCTTTATCAGCCGAAGCTCACGAAACTTTAGCAATTGGAATGAATAGAATAGGAGCTGCTTCATGTAGTGGAGAAGGAGGAGAGGATTCAAAAAGATTTTTTAAAAAGAAGAATGGTGATAGCGCCAACTCCAAAGTGAAACAGATTGCATCTGCCAGGTTTGGAGTAACAATTGAATACCTAAATAATTGTAGCGAAATAGAAATAAAAATTGCACAAGGGGCAAAGCCTGGTGAAGGTGGTCAATTACCGGGTTTCAAGGTTTCAAAAGAAATTGCAAGATTAAGACATTCTACTCCTGGGGTTACTTTAATTTCTCCTCCTCCACACCATGACATTTACTCCATTGAGGATTTGGCACAACTTATTTATGATCTTAAACAGTCTAATCCGAAAGCAAGAGTCGGGGTTAAACTAGTAGCTTCAACTGGTGTAGGAACTATTGCTGCTGGAGTAGCTAAGGCGAAGGCAGATATAATTTTAATTTCAGGCCATTCTGGTGGC
>CACIWQ010000024.1 GCA_902590395.1 uncultured Pelagibacteraceae bacterium | reverse complement strand
TAACGAAAATATTTTACTAGATAGCTCTACGTCGCTAGTATTTTTACCATCTAAATTTATTACTTTTAGTTTCATTTTTTATCTTGCGCCTTTTTTTCTACAGGTTTTTTAGTATCTTCCTTTTTTGGACTTTTCTGAGTAGCTGTTTTGTCATCCTTTGCCTTAGTTTTCTTCGGAGGTGCCATTTTACTTGCATCGGCTTCCATTTTTTTCATTTTTTCAACAGTTGATAATCTTTTAATTTTTTTAGAAGTATGTTGTATTAATACAAAAGAATTTTTTGACCCTGGTACAGAGCCTTTTACATATATCAAATTATTTTCTAAATCTGACTTTATTATTTCTAAATTTTGCATACTTACAAATTTGTCTCCCATATGACCTGCCATTTTTTTTCCTTTAAAAACTCTACCGGGATCCTGATTCTGTCCTGTGGATCCATGAGCTCTATGTGAAACAGACACACCGTGTGTTGCTCTTTGGCTAGAAAAATGATGTCTTTTTATTACACCAGCAAAACCTTTCCCTATAGTTTTTGCTGTAATATCAACAAACTTTTGATCTTTGAAAACCTCAAGACCAATCTCATTACCTTCCTTATAATCAGATATATTGTTCACTCTAAATTCTCTTAAAATTTTTTTGGGTTCTGTTGATTTCTTTGTAAAAAAACCTTTCATCTGTTTTGTCAATTTGGAATTTTTTATTTTTCCAAAACCTACTTTGATAGCGTCATATCCTCTTTTTTCTTTTGTTATTACGTCTAAAATTCGACCTTTTTCTACAAACAAAACAGTAACTGGCACTGATGTTCCTGAACTAAAAAACTCTCTAGTCATTCCAATCTTTTTGCCGATTAATCCTATGCTCATATAATATACCTATAACTTTATTTCTATATCAACACCTGAAGCTAAATCCAATTTCATTAATGCTTCTACTGTTTGAGGTGTTGGTTCTAAAATATCTATTAATCTTTTGTGTGTTCTTGTTTCAAACTGTTCCCTACTTTTCTTGTCAATATGTGGTGATCTTAATACTGTAAAAATTTCTTTTTTTGTAGGTAGAGGAATTGGTCCTTTAACTTGAGCCCCCGTTCTCTTAGCAGTATTAACTATCTCGATTGTGGACGAGTCTAGTATTTTGTGATCGTATGCTTTTAAATGTATTCTTATATTTTGCTTTTCCATAAATTAAGCCAATTTTTTAGTTACTTCATCCTGAACATTTTGCGGAACTTTTGCATAATGATCAAAAAACATAGAATATGCTGCTCTTCCTTGAGACATAGATCTAAGATTATTTATATACCCAAACATATTAGCTAAAGGTACCATCGCACTAATAACTGTTGCGTTTCCTCTTTTGTCTGTGGTTGATACTTGACCACGTCTACTATTAAGATCTCCTATAACATCACCCATATAATCTTCTGGAGTAACAACTTCTACTCTCATCATGGGTTCTAAAAGTTTTAAAGCGGCCTTAGTGCATGCTTCTTTAAAACAATGTCTAGATGCTATTTCAAAAGCTAATACGCTAGAGTCTACATCGTGGTGTAAACCATCTACTATTGTAACTTTATAATCTATTAAAGGAAAACCTGCTAGTATTCCACTGTCAGCAACACTTTCTATTCCTTTTTCTACTCCAGGAATAAATTCTTTTGGAATAGCTCCACCTTTAATTTTGTTTTCAATTTCTCTACCTTTGCCCGGAGGTAACGGTTCAACTGTTAATTCAACTTTGGCAAATTGGCCTGCTCCACCACTTTGTTTTTTGTGAATATAAGTATTATTTGACGATTTTAATATAGTTTCTCTATATGCAACTTGAGGTGCACCAATATTAGCTTCGACTTTAAATTCTCTTTTCATTCTATCTACTATAATATCTAGATGAAGTTCCCCCATACCTTTGATTATAGTTTGACCTGACTCTTCATCTGAAGTTACTCTAAACGAAGGATCCTCTCTTGCTAATCTTCCCAAGGCTTCTCCCATTTTTTCTTGATCACCTTTAGTTTTAGGCTCAACTGCAATTTCAATAACTGGATCTGGAAAATCCATTGGTTCTAATATAACTGGATTTTTTTCCTCACATAAAGTGTGACCTGTAATAGTATATTTGAGGCCGGCTAATGCTACTATATCACCAGCATGCGCCTCTTTTATATCTTCTCTACTATTTGCGTGCATTAAAAGCATTCTACCAACTCTTTCTTCTTTATCTTTGGTTGTATTATAAATTCCAGTTCCTGATTTAAGTGTGCCTGAATAAATTCTAATAAATGTTAATGTTCCAACAAATGGATCTGTAGCAACTTTAAAAGCCAAAGCTGAAAAGGGCTCTTTGTCATCAAATTTTCGCTCTATTTCATCTTTGGAATTAGGTTTTGTGCCCTTTATAGATCCAATATCTTTTGGGCTAGGCAGGAAATCAACTACAGCATCTAACAGTGGCTGAACTCCTTTATTTTTAAATGCTGAGCCTGTTAAAACTGGTACAAAATCAAATTTTAAACATCCTTTCCTTACACACGATATTAGATCTTTTTCTGAAATTTCTTTACCATTTAAGTAATCATCCATTAATTTTTCATCTTGTTCTACAGCAGTTTCGACCAATTCTTTTCTATATTTTTCAGCTTGACCTTTAAGATCTGGGGGTATTTCGACATATTCAAATTCTGCTCCTAATTTTTCATCTTTCCATAAAACAGCTTTCATTTTAATTAAATCAATCACACCTTTTAGAGAAGATTCAATTCCTACAGGTATCTGCATAACTAAAGGTTTTGCTCCAAGACGATCCTTAATCATTCCAACACACATAAAAAAGTCTGCACCAGTTCTGTCTAATTTATTAACAAAACAAACTCTAGGAACTTTATATTTATCCGCTTGTCTCCAAACAGTTTCTGATTGAGGTTCTACTCCTGCAACTCCATCAAATACACATATGGCTCCATCTAAAACTTTTAAAGATCTTTCAACTTCTATTGTAAAATCAACGTGTCCAGGTGTATCAATTATATTAACTCTATAATCTCTCCAAAAGCATGTGGTTGCAGCCGATGTAATAGTAATACCTCTTTCTTGTTCTTGTTCCATCCAATCCATAGTCGCTGCTCCATCATGAACTTCACCTATTTTATGACTTTTTCCTGTGTAATATAAAATTCTTTCAGTAGTAGTGGTTTTTCCTGCATCAATATGTGCCATGATGCCAATGTTTCTATATTTTTCTAAAGTATGTGATCTTGGCATGTTACCACCTGTAATGAGCAAAAGCCTTATTTGACTCAGCCATCCTATGTGTATCTTCTCTTTTTTTAAATGCTGCACCTTTTTTATTGTATGCATCCATTAATTCATCCGATAATTTATAAGACATTTTTTTATTTTTTCTATTTCTTGAAGCTTCAAGAATCCATCTTAGTGCTAAAGTTTGTGATCTTTTTGTTTTCACTTCTACTGGTACTTGGTAAGTAGCACCTCCAACTCTTCTAGATCTAACTTCAAGATTTGGTCTTACATTGTTAATAGCATCATTAAAAATTTTGATCGGATCTTCTTTTGTCTTTTTTTTTATTTGCTCAAATGCTGTATAAACTATTTTTTCTGCTGAAGTTTTTTTTCCATCATACATTATAAAATTTATAAATTTTGCTAATACTAAAGATCCATGTCTAGCGTCTGGATTAAAAATTCTTTTCGGTGCTCTTTTTTTTCTAGACATAATATTATTTATTTAGGTCTCTTGGTTCCGTATTTGGATCTCTGTTGTTTTCGTGCAGCTACACCTTGAGTATCCAAATTACCTCTTAAAACGTGATACCGAACTCCAGGTAAATCTTTAACTCTACCGCCTCTAATTAGAACTACTGAGTGTTCTTGTAAATTGTGCCCTTCGCCGGGAATATAACATGTAACTTCATGTCCGTTAGATAGCCTTACTCTTGCAACTTTTCTAAGAGCAGAATTAGGTTTTTTTGGTGTCGTAGTATAAACCTTTGTGCAAACTCCTCTTTTTTGAGGAGAGCGTTCCAATGCAGGAACTTTGCTCCTTATCTTAGGCTTTACTCTTGACCTTTTTATCAATTGGTTAATAGTCGGCATAATATATTTAATTTAAAGGTGGAAAATAAGAAGCTATAAAACTGACACAAAGCTTAAGTACTTTTAGTTAGTGTTTAAGGTAAGCTCTACCTCACTTCCAACCATCAAAATTGCGCTAAACTACTAAGTGGAAAATTAAAAGTCAACACTCAAAAGTTGCAAGTTTTGTATTTATTGGTGCTAAATAGATGTTTAATAAGGCCTTTTTTAAGTAGCAGGAAGTTGTTTTTCTTCAGACTCTTTCTTTTCAGTTTTAGCTAAAGCCTCGTCTCTTTCAACAGCTGTGTTTTGCCACTTAATTTTTGTGTAACCTGTACCAGCTGGTATAAGTCTGCCTACAATAACATTTTCTTTCAAGCCTTGTAGCATGTCAACTTTACCTTTTATAGCGGCATCCGTAAGAACTCTTGTTGTTTCCTGAAAAGATGCTGCTGAAATAAATGAATTTGTCTGTAAAGATGCTTTAGTAATACCTAGAAGGACTCTAGATCCTGAAGCAGGAGTTTTTCCATCTTTTTTAAGTTTATCATTAATTCCATCAAATTCAATTCTGTCAACTATTTCACCTGCTAAATAGTTTGAATCACCAGATTGTTTAATTTCAATTTTCTTTAACATTTGCCGTAAAATAGTTTCTATATGTTTATCATTAATCACTACCCCTTGAAGTCGATATACTTCTTGGACTTCATTGACAAAATATTCTGTTAAAGCCTCTATACCAAAAATTCTTAAAATGTCATGTGGCGCAGGACTTCCATCAAGTAGATACTCGCCTTTTTTAATTTTTTCACCTTGATTGAAATTTGTGTGTTTGCCTTTAGGAATCAAGTAAGATGAAGATGTTCCTTCAGGAGTTGTAATTGAAACTTTTAATTTACCTCTTAATTCATTGCCAAATTCAATTTTTCCGTCATTTTCTGCTATGATTGCGCTGTCTTTTGGTTTTCTTGCTTCAAATAATTCAGCAACTCTAGGAAGTCCACCGGTAATATCTTTAGTTTTAGAAGTTTCTTTAGGAAGTCTTGCTAAAACATCTCCTGCTGAAACATTTTGACCATCTTTCACAGATAAAATTGAATCTGGAACTAGATAATACCTAGCTTCATTGTCGTCTGCTTTTTTAACAACATTTCCACTTTCGTCTCTCAAAGTTAATCTAGGTTTTAGTTCTGTGTTTTTAGATTGTGATCTCCAGTCTACTACAGATTTTGATGATATGCCGGTAGCATCATCAACAGTTTCTGCTAAAGATACTCCGTCAACTAAATCCATATAGTGAACTATGCCGGTTTTTTCAGCAATAACTGGTAATGTATATGGATCCCATTCACAAATT
>CACIWQ010000023.1 GCA_902590395.1 uncultured Pelagibacteraceae bacterium | reverse complement strand
AATTTATAGGTGGAATTGGTTGCTTCTGGGATGAAACTGAATATCAAGGCGTTCCTGGTATTATTTCAACAGAATGTGGTTATTGCGGTGGGAAAGATCCACAAGTAACTTATGAGCAAGTCTGTGGTGGCAATACTGAACATATAGAGGTTGTTAAAGTTACATTTGACCCTAAAATAATTTCTTATGAAGACGTCACTAGACTATTCTTTAAAATCCACGATCCAACGACTCTGAATCGCCAAGGACCTAACATTGGCTACCAGTATCGATCGGAAATTTTTTACAGCACAGAAGAAGAAAGAAAATTTGCTCAAAAAGTTTTGGATGAAGTTAATAAAAAACTTAATGGTAAAGTAGTTACTATAATTAGAAAAGAAAAAAATTATTGCAGAGCTGAAGAGTATCACCAGAATTATTTTGAGAAAAGAAATAAAAGATGAGTTTAGTTTCAACAGATTGGTTGAGTGCAAATCTTTATAACGTTAAAATTGTTGACGCATCTTGGCATTTAGTTAAAAATCGAAATGCAATTGAAGAGTATAATAAAGAACACATAGAAAACGCAATTTTTTTTGATTTAGATAAAAATTCTAATCAAAGAAAATATTTATCTCACGGACATTTTCTGCCATTAGCTAGCAATCATGAAAAGGCTATTTCTGAGATGGGAATTTCAAATACTGATAAAATTATTATTTATTGTTACAGTGATTTAATTTCAAGCTGCCGTGCCTGGTTTCAATTTCTATATTTTGGACATGATCCAAAATTAGTTTCGGTGTTAAATGGAGGAATGAAAAAATGGAAATTAGAAGGTCGTAAAGTTACAAATTTAAAAACTAAAATAACTACATCTAATTATAAAGCTAAAGAAAATAAAAATATCTGAAATTAATGAAAATATTAAAAAAAAAGATTTTACTTTACTAGACGCTAGAAGCAAAAATCGTTTTTTGGGTTTAGAACCTGAGCCTCGACCTGGAATTAAAAGTGGTTCTATTGAAGGATCAAAATCAATGCCTTTGAGTGAAATTGTGAATGTAGAAGATAATACTTTTTTAGATAAAGAAAAGTTAAAAGATTTGTTTAATTCAAGCAAAATTAGTAGTAATAAAATTGTAATGAGCTGTGGAAGTTCAGTATCAGCGGCAAGTCTAGCTCTTGCATATTCGTTAATAAATGATGATTATATCCCAAAAATATATATAGGAAGCTGGACTGAATTCGGAAAAAAATAAATGAAAAGATCTAAAAAAATTGCAGTTTTTATAGTAATTTTCTTTTTAATCATCGCTTTAATTGTAATTGGAAGATACGCCGTTGGCCTTTACTTTAAAAAAAAATTTTCAAAACGTCCGCCACCTGGAGTAATAGTGGAGGTAATTTCTAGTACAAGTTTTAGTCAAACTTTAGAAAGTTACTGTACTTCTCTAAGTAGTAAAACTTCATCTTATAAAATAAAAAAAAATGAATTATTAGAACCTATTAAATTTAATACTAAAGTTAAAAAAGGAGACATAATAGCTAAACTGACTTCTAAAACTATTGTAGCTCCTTTTGCGGGTGTTATAGGAAAAAGAGGAATCAGCGGAAGTAGTTTGGGTTCGGAAAATACAATTATACTAACTTTGGATGACTCAAGAAAAGTATTGTGTGACTTAAAAATACCTGAAATTTATGCCGCGATCTTAAAAAAAGATCTTAAACTAAAAGCTACTTTTTCAGCCTATAAAGAAAAAATTTATGAAGGAAAAATTGAATCCGTAGCTTCGCGTGTTGATGCTCAAACAAGGTCTATATTGGCTCGTGCAAAAATTAATAATGAAAACTCTGAAATAATTCCTGGGTCGCTGCTTGAAATCAAAATATTATATAACGAAAAAAATACTTTAAGTGTGCCTGATACAAGTATTATGTATGAAGGAAATAAAAAATTTGTTTATAAAATAATAGAAAATAACATGGTTAAAAAAATAGAAATTAAAACCGGAATTCGTAATCAAGGAAAACTGGAAGTTTTAAATGGTTTAAATGAAGGTGATAAAATTATCGCTGAAGGACTTACAAAGATTAGGCCGGGTATGAAAATAAAACCAATTATCAAATCACAATAAAAAAATGTTTATCACTGACCTTTCAATTCGAAGACCAGTAGTATCAGCTGTTTTTTCAATGATTCTAGTTGTTTTTGGGTTGTTCGTATTTTTTAAATTACCTGTAAGGGAATTACCTTCAGGTCTACAGCCACCTGTAGTTCAAGTTCAAGTAGATTATCAGGGAGCTTCGGCAGAAATTGTTTCAAGTGAAATTGTCGAAATTTTGGAGGACGTTATAGGGGGAGCTGAAGGAATAAAAAATATTGATTCAACTTCAGAAAATGGAAGAGGAACAATTAAAATTGAATTTGATACTAATATTGATTTAGATGCTGCTGCAAATGATATAAGAGACAGAGTCAGTAGAGTTTCAGATAACCTACCAGAAGATGCAAAGGCTCCAGAAATATTGAAACAAAGTGCTGGGTTTACAACTTCCATGTGGCTAAGTGTTTCAAGTACACTTTGGTCGGATTTGGAGATTGGTGATTATACTAGAAGATATCTTGTTGATAATTTTTCCAATGTTACCGGAGTTGGTAGAGTGCTTGTGGGAGGACTCAGAGAACTCAGTGTAAGAGTTTATATAGATCCAATTAAATTAGCAGCAAATGATTTAACTATTCAAGATGTAGAAAAATCTTTACGTAAAGAAAATATTAGTCTTCCAGCCGGTAGTTTGGAAGCTGACAACATTGATTTAACTATTAATTTGGACAAGGCGTACAAAGACTTGGCCGCTATAAAACAACTTCCGATAAAAAAAGTAAATAATAGTGTTATCCGTTTGGAAAATATTGCAGAAGTAAAATATGGCCCAGTTTCTGAAAAAACTCTTTTTAAAGCACAAAGTAAAGAAGGAAAACCAAACGAGAAAGTTGTAGGTATCGGAATCTACGCAAAATCAGGAGCTTCTACCGTAGAATTGTCCAAAAAAATAAGGGAAAGAATAAAGGAAGTCCAAAAAACTTTACCCGATGCACTTAGACTGGGCGTTTCATTTGATAGAGCAACATATATAAATGCTGCCATAAATGAAGTTTACAAAACACTAGCTATAGCCTTCGTGTTGGTCGTAATAATTATTTATTTATTTCTTGGAAATATAAAAGCAGTAATTGTTCCGGCGGTTGCTTTGCCTGTAAGTTTAATTTCTGCAGCATTAGGTCTTTGGTTTTTTGATCTTTCGATAAATATCTTCGTATTACTTGCTGCAATTCTAGCGATTGGAATTATTACAGATGATAGCGTTATTATGACTGACGCGATTTATCATAGAATTGAAAATGGAGAAACTCCTTTAGTCGCTGCAGTTAATGGTTCAAAAAGTGTAATTTTTGCAATAATCAGCACAACTTTGGTACTTGTCGCTGTATTTTTACCATTAATTTTTATTGAGGGAATATCTGGAACTTTATTTAGAGAAACTGCAATTTCTCTAACATTTGCTATCGTCATATCTTCTTTTGTAGCTTTAACTTTGAGCCCAATGCTGGGTTCAAAATTTCTAAGCAAAAATACAAAGAAAACAAAATTTGTTTTAAAATTTGAAAAATATTACAAAACTTTTCTTGAGTTTTATTTAGATACTTTAAATTATTGGATTGATAAAAATAAATTAATAATTGGATTTATGATTTCGATTGTTGTTGTGTCGGTATTGCTTTTTAATTTTGCGCCTAAAGAATTATTACCACAAGAAGATAGAGGAGTGTACCTTGTAATAGGTAAAACTGATGAGGGAAGTTCCTTCGAATATACAGCTGACAAAGCACAAGAAATAGAGAGAAGATTAATTCCTCTAATTAAAAAAGACGGAGAATCTTATAAAAGAGTAATAATGAGAGTGCCCGGTTTTGGAAGGGCCAGTAAATCCTATAATAGCTTTATCATTATAGCCTTATTAGATGATTGGAAAGACAGAAATGAAAGTGCAAAAAAAATTATGAGAAAGGCTATTGGAAAAATTGTTACCGTGCCACAAGCGCTTGCTTTTCCCATTTCTCCACAAAGTATCCGTGTAAGCAGTTATAACAAACCAGTTCAAATGGTCTTGCTTGGAAAAAGTTATGAACAACTAGAAAGGTGGCAGAAATTAGTAATGTCTGAATTAAGAAAAAATAGAAATTTAGCAGCAGTTGAATCTGATTATTCAAGAAATAAGCCTGAGATAAAATTAGTAATAAACAGAAAAAAAGCTCAAGACTTGGGTGTATCTATACAATCTATAGGAACAACTGTTAGCGCACTTTTCTCAGGAAAAACAGTTACAAAATTTAATCAACTTGGTAAAGAGTACCCAATAATACTCCAAGCTGACATAAAAAATAGAAAGAGAAGCGAAAGTTTAAGTAAAATTTATGTACGTTCAGATACAACAGGAAAGCTTATTTCTTTAGCTAATCTTGTGGAATTTGAAGAAGTTGGTTCAGCAAAAATTTTAGCACGCTATGATCGTCAACGTGCAGTTACAATAAGTTCAAGATTGGTTGGGGATTATACTCTTGCTGAAGCTATAAAATATCTTGAAAAAACCATAGATGAAACTATCCCCGAAGCAAGAATAGAGTGGAAGGGCAAGTCAGAAGAATTAAAGGATACTAGCAATGAACTACTTATTATATTTGCTTTGGCTATGGTAACTGCATTTCTTGTAATGTCTGCAAACTTTAATAGTTTTGTTCACCCGGCTGTAATAATGTTAACTGTGCCTTTGAGTGTATTTGGTGGAATAGTTTTTATATTACTGTTTAACTCAAGTATTAACATTTTCTCACAAATTGCATTAGTAATTTTAATTGGAATTTCTACAAAAAATTCTATTTTAATTGTTGATTGGGCAAATCAATTAAGAAGATCCGGAAAAAATATTCAAAACGCTGCTTTAGAAGCGTGCAAAAGAAGATTTCGTGCAATAGTTATGACTTCTTTATCAACCATGATTGCAATGATTCCTTTATTAGTTGGAAATATTGGACCCGGAGCAGGTGAAAGCAGTCGTTTAGCAGTAGGTGCAACAATTTTTGGTGGGATGCTTATATCAACTTTTTTTACACTTTATGTAACTCCAACAATGTATGTTTTGCTCACAAAAAATACAAAAAGAATTGATGAAGTTGATATTCAATTGAGCAAAGAACTTAGAAGATAATATATTTTTTTTTATCTAAATTATTTCTACATTCAGTTAGTTGACTTTTATAAATTTTTGATTGTTTTTGAACACTTTTCGCAAAAATAATGGCCTTCTTATCTGTTTTGTAAGTTTTCTTTGCATAGTTTCCCCATCCCAAATAATAATTTAAATACTGGCGATAAGAATCGTTCAAAGGAATTTTATTAATTTTATTTGTTTTTTTCATATACCATCCAATAAACATAACACTATCTTTAAAACGAGTACGTAAAGCCAAGGGACTGTTAGTCTCCGTTTTATATAACTCCCATGTTTTATTTACAGCCTGTGAATATCCAAATGAACTTGACGGCCTCTTGTAAGGAACTATTTTGAATAATTTTGTTCTTTTAGGCTTAGCCCATCTATTAAAACCAGATTCTTTATTAACAAAAGCCAAAATTATATGGATTGGTGCGCCATAAGCTTCTGAACTTTTTTTTGCAGATTTATACCAAAGATAATTTTCGCTGAAAATTTTACATGCATTTTGTGGATATTTTGGAACAGAAGAACAGGCAGATAAAAAAAATAAAAGAACTAAAAAAAATTTATTTATTTTATAAAAATGAATCACTT
>CACIWQ010000022.1 GCA_902590395.1 uncultured Pelagibacteraceae bacterium | reverse complement strand
ACAAAGCACAATCTTCGACATTGTTAGTCATGGGCCCTGCTTGATCTAATGAAGATGCGAAAGCAACTATTCCCCATCTTGAACATCTTCCATAAGTAGGTTTTAATCCAACTGTGCCAGTAAAAGAAGCTGGTTGCCTTATAGATCCACCAGTATCAGTTCCAATAGTTGCTGGAGTAAGGCCTGCTGCCAAAGCTGATGCTGAACCACCTGATGATCCACCTGGAACTAATTTTTCACCATAAGGATTTTTCACATTTCCAAAAAAGCTTGTTTCATTAGAAGATCCCATAGCAAATTCATCACAATTTAATTTTCCTAGTAAAAAAGCTCCTTGAGACCATAAATTGTTAGTGACTGTTGATTCATACGTTGGGATAAAATTATACAATATTTTACTACCAGCAGTAGTTTTAACATTTTTTGTGCAAAACAAATCTTTTACAGCGATAGGAATACCGGACAATAAACCCTTGTAATCTTTTTTTTTATCAAAATTTTTTGAAAACTTTAATGCTTCATCAAAACATTCAGTAATATACGTGTTTAATTTTTTAGACTTTTTAGAATTATCAATAAATGATTTTGTAACTTCCTCTGATGTAAAATCCTTTTTTTTAATTCCATTAACTATTTTTGTCAAAGATAATTCTGAAATTTTAGACATTTTATTCAATAACCTTTGGAACAACAAAAAATTCATCGTTTTTTTCTGGAGAATTTTTTAGTATTTGATCCCTAATTTTTCCATCTTTAATCTCATCTTTTCTAGATTTAAGAGAAGCGTTTATTATAGATGTCAGTGGATTTGTTTTATCTGTATTTAATTCGTTTAATTTTTCAATAAATTTGATTATTGAAGAAAGATCTTTAGTAAGATTTTCAATTTTCTTTTCATCCAAAGAAATTCTAGCTAATTTTGATATATGTTTTACTGTATCTTTATCTATTGACATTTGAGATTATAGGCAAATAAGTAAGGAAAATAGCATTTAAGATGAAAACATACAATATACTCAGTATTGATGAATTTAAAACAAATATAGGAAACAATTCCAGATTGTTAGGAATAGATCCTGGTTATAAAAATGTGGGATTCGCCATATGCGATGAAAACAAAAGAGTTGCTACTCCATTAAAAATTATAAGAAAGACTAAGTTTGATACTCTAATAAATGAAATAAACAAAATTATTAGTGAAAATCAAATAAAAGGAATCGTTGTTGGGAACCCTATTAATATGGACGGTACAATAGGAAAATCTTCTCAATCCGCTAGTGATTTTGCAAAAAATTTATCAAAAAATATTACAATACCAATCACTATGTGGGATGAACGTTTATCTAGTGAAGGAAGCTTTAAATTGACTAGAAAATTGAACGTTAATACTAGCAATAGACTCGATAAATTAGATCAAAATGCTGCAGCTTTTATGCTTCAAGGTGCTATAGAATATTTATCAAATTAATTAAAATGCTTGCATAAATAGCAACAAAGGGCTATAGAGTTGATTTTAATGGCTGTAATTAAAAAACTTAAAGCTGTTAAAATAGATCAAAATCACCTTCTAGGTATCCAAGATATTTCTTTTTCTCAAGTTTCGGAAATAATCAAACAAGCAAAAACTTTTATAACTCTAAACAAAAGTTCCTCAAAAAAAATAGACATTCTTAGGGGAAAAACTCAAATTAATCTATTTTTTGAACCTTCCACAAGGACTCAAAGTTCTTTTGAATTGGCAGGAAAGAGATTAGGTGCAGATGTAATGTCTATGAACATAGTTAATTCTGCTATTAAAAAAGGCGAAACTTTAATCGACACAGCAATGACCCTTAATGCAATGCATCCGGATATTATAGTAATAAGACATCAGGACTCTGGTGCTCCAAATTTGTTATCTCAAAAAGTAAATTGCTCTGTAATAAATGCAGGTGATGGAAGACGTGAACATCCAACTCAAGCATTGCTGGATGCTTTAACTATAATTAATAGAAAAGGAAAAATTGAAGGACTTAAAATAGCAATCTGTGGTGACATTCTACATTCAAGAGTAGCTAGATCAAATATATATCTTATGAACATGCTTGGTGCAGAAGTGAATGTTGTTGCTCCAAAAACATTGTTGCCTCATTCAATTGAACGATTAGGTGTAAATGCTTTTACCGATATGAAAAAAGGTTTGGATGGTTGTGACATTGTGATGATGTTAAGATTACAAAATGAAAGAATGCAAGGTTCTTTTCTTCCATCGGCGCGAGAATACTATGAATATTTTGGTCTTACACCGGATAAATTAAAAATGGCAAAAAAAGAAGCTTTGATAATGCATCCTGGTCCAATGAATAGAGGGGTTGAAATAGATACTAATTTAGCTGATGACATTAATAGAAGCGTAATTAGAGAACAAGTAGAACTTGGTGTAGCTGTAAGGATGGCATGCTTAAAAATTTTTTGTAAGAGAAATTAATGAAAGAAAAATATCTTATTAATGCCAGAATAATTGACCCCGGGAATGATATGGATGAAATTGGAGGATTAATTATTGACTCAAAGGGTTTAATAAAAGCCGTTGGAAAAAAAGTAAGCAATGGAAATTTACCTGCAAAAGTAGATAAAATTGACCTGAAAAAACAAGTATTGATACCAGGAATTGTCGATATGAGAGTCTTTGTTGGTGAACCGGGTTATGAATATAAAGAAAATTTCAGAACATTGAGCGATGCAGCATTATCAGGAGGTGTTACCTCGGTAGTTTCAATGCCAAACACACTTCCAGCTATTGATAATGTTTCAATGGTTGATTTTTTAAAAAGAAGAGGAAGAGATAAATCCAAAATTAATATTTTTCCCGCTGCTACTTTAACAAAAAACGCTGAAGGTAGACAAATGACAGAATTTGGTCTTCTTAAAAGAAAAGGAATAATTGCTTTCACTGATGGTGTTAAAACAATCCAAGATCCTCAGGTAATGACCAGAATAATGAGTTTCGCAAGTCAATCGAATTCATTAATTATGCAACATGCTCAAGATAATATTTTATCTGACGGCGGATTAATTAATGAAGGCGAAATATCAACAAGACTTGGTTTAAAAGGAATACCGTTTTTGGCAGAAAAAATTATTGTTGAGAGAGATCTGTCTTTTCTTGAAGAATATTTCTGCAGATATCATATATCTCAAATTTCTTCTGAAAAAACTATAACGGTAATTGAAAAAGCAAAAAATGAAGGAAAAATTTTTACAACTGGTGTTTCTATAAACAATCTGTCTCTAAATGAAAATGATATCGGAGATTTTAAAACTTTTTTAAAATTATCCCCTCCTTTAAGAACAGAAAATGATAGAAAAGCTCTTGTTAAGGCTATTAACAATGGCGTGATTGATGTTATAGTTTCTGATCATAAGCCTGAAGATGAGGAATCGAAACGGTTGACTTTTTCTCAAGCCGCGACTGGAGCAACAGGTGTAGAGACATTATTACCTCTGGCCTTAGAACTCTACCACAATAAATCAATAAAATTAAAAAAACTAATTCAAGCCATAACCTCTAATCCAGCAAAAATTCTTGGTATTGATAAAGGAAGCCTTGGAAAAGGAAAAGATGCGGACTTATGCATTTTCGATATTAATAAACCTTGGATTGTAGATAAAAATAAACTGAAATCGAAATCTAAAAATACACCAATTGAAAAGAGAAAGTTACAAGGTCAAGTATTTAAAACATTCGTTAAAGGTGAGCTAGCTTACGAAAGAATTTAGTTCAAAATGGATATTTTTTTTGTTATTTTATTTTCTTACGTGTGCGGTTCAATACCTTTCGGTTTAGTTTTATCAAAATTTTTCGGAAATGTTGATGTAAGAAAGATTGGATCTGGAAATATTGGTGCAACCAATGTCCTTAGAACAGGCAACAAGTATTTAGCACTGTTAACTTTATTGCTAGATATATTAAAGGGTTTCTTTCCAGTGCTTATCTCGATCAAATACTTTCCTGAGTTGATATATGTGTCTTCACTTATAGTTTTTTTAGGCCATGTCTTTCCTCTCTGGTTAAAATTCAAAGGCGGCAAAGGTGTTGCTACGTACTTAGGCGTATTGTTTGCTTTATCTATTCAACTAAGCATAATTTTTATTTTTACTTGGTTGGTTGTAACATTAATATTTAGGTACGCGTCCTTATCGTCAATGTTCGCTTCATTAACAGTTTTTGTTGTTACTTCAATTAAAGTTAGTGCTTTAAAATACATCGATCCTAATTTAAATACAGATGAAAACATAAAAATAGTGCTATTTATTTTTTTTGTTTTAATTCTATTCACGCACAGAAAAAATATATCGGACCTTAAAAATAAAACTGAGAAGAAAATAAAAATCTAAGTAAAAGGCCATTTTTTCATTATTTCTAAATCCTTAGTTTGACAAATCAAATTATATTTGACAGTAAAGTTTTATAAGAAAGCATATGAATCTAGTAATTGTAGAAAGTCCAGCTAAAGCTAAAACGATCAATAAATATCTTGGAAAAGAATATAAAGTTTTAGCCAGCTATGGACATATACGCGATCTACCATCCAAAAATGGATCTGTAGATCCAGAAAATAATTTTCAAATGCTTTGGGAAATTGATTCTTTTTCAAAAAAGTATTTAAAAGAAATCACCGATACCGCTGCTGACTCAAGCAAAATAATTTTAGCAACTGACCCTGATCGTGAGGGTGAGGCTATTGCTTGGCATGTAAAGGAAGTATTAGATCAAAAAAAATTATTAAAAGATAAGAAGATAGAAAGAGTTGTTTTCAATGAAATTACCAAAAAAGCTGTCACGAAAGGTATAGAAAACCCTAGAGATATTGAACCGCTTCTAGTCGACGCTTACATGGCTAGAAGAGCATTAGACTATTTGGTTGGTTTCAATATTTCTCCAATTTTATGGACAAAGCTACCTGGGTCTAAATCTGCTGGGCGAGTCCAGTCTGTTGCTTTGAAATTAATTACTGAAAGAGAACATGAGATTGAATTATTTAAACCTTTGGAGTTTTGGACTTTAAAAGTAAACTTTAAAAACGATAACAATAAATTAATTACATCTAATATTTCTCAACTTGAAGGGATGAAAGTTGAAAAGTTTTCTTTTAAAAACAAAGAAGATATTAATGTAGCATCAGAACAAATTAAAAAAATGAAATTTAATATTTCTGATATATCTTCAAAAATAGTAAGCAGAAACCCTTCAGGGCCTTTTACTACATCAACACTTCAACAAGTTTCCTCTGGAAGACTAGGATTGGGTGCGTCGAGAACAATGCAAATCGCTCAAAAACTTTATCAAGGAATTGAAATTGAGGGTGAGACTATAGGTCTAATTACTTATATGAGAACTGACGGAACGAACATATCAGAAGAAGCTGTGTCTAATTTTAGAAATTTTATTAAAAATACATATGGAAATGAATATCTTCCTAAAGATCCTTTAAATTATTCTGGTAAAAAAGCAAAAAATGCTCAAGAAGCTCATGAAGCAATACGGCCAACTGACATTGATAATTCACCTGACAAAGTTAAAAAGTATTTAAGTACGGAACAACATAAATTGTATGATTTAATTTGGAGCAGAGCTTTGTCGTCCCAAATGCAATCTGCACAATTCGATAGAAACACAATAACAATTACATCTGATAACAAAGAAACTATTTTAAGAACTACTGGATCGGTAATTAAATTTGATGGTTATTTAAAAGTTTATAAAGATCCTAAAAAAGAGGAAGGTGAAAGCATTTTGCCTGAAATGTCAAAAGGCCCTATTAATATTGAGAGTCTAATAGATGAGCAGCATTTTACACAACCACCACCTAGATATTCTGAAGCGAGTTTAGTAAAAAAACTTGAAGAATTAGGTATTGGAAGACCTTCTACATATGCAAGTATTATTTCTGTTATATCAACTAGAGGTTATGTTGAAATTTTAAATAAAAGATTTCACCCTACAGATAGAGGAAAATTAATAACAGCTTTTTTAGAAAAGCTATTTTCTAAATACGTAGACTATAATTTTACTGCAGGATTAGAAAATCAATTAGATGAAATCACTTCAGGAAAAGAAGGATGGATTAAAGTTCTAGAAGTGTTTTGGAAAGACTTTAATCAAAATATTAATGAGGTTAAGGAAAAAAGAACAAGAGAAGTTTTAGATTTATTGAATGATAGTCTCGGTACCTTAATATTTGAAAGGGATAATGACGGTAATATTGATAGAAAATGCAAGCTCTGCGCGAATGGCCAATTAAGTTTAAAAAATAGTTTCCGTGGAGGTGCTTTTATTGGTTGTAATAATTATCCAGAATGTAAATTTACCAGACCTCTATCAAAAGCAAAGGCTGCACAACAATCACAGCTGGCAGAACCAAAATTAATTG
>CACIWQ010000021.1 GCA_902590395.1 uncultured Pelagibacteraceae bacterium | reverse complement strand
ATTTTAAAAACAGCAAGACGTAAAGTAAAAACAGCAGGCAACATAGGCCAACCCGTTTTATCTTTAAACAAATCTAAGAAAAAAAGTATTTTTGTTTTAGAAATTTCATCATACCAACTTCAGTATTCTAAAATTTTTCGCTCCCAACATGCAGCAATTCTAAATATTTCACCTGATCATTTAGAAAGGCACAAAAATATTAATAATTATATTAAGATTAAATCACGAATATTTTCTGCTCAAACAAAAAAAGATTATTCGTATATTAATTTTGATAACAAATATTCAAAAAAAATTAAATCAATATTCAAATCACAAAAATTTAAATCAAAGTTAGTTGATATTAAAAAAGATAAATATAAATCACTTCTTAAAAAAATTAATAACAAGTATTTTCAAAGTAAAGGAAATGTAGAAAATTTAATTTTTTCCTACAAAATAGCAAAAAATTTGAAGATAAAAGATAAAATAATAATAAAAGCTTTAAATAAATTTAAGGGACTTCCCCATAGACAGGAAATAATTTTTAAAAACAAAATGTTAACTTGCGTTAATGATTCTAAAGCCACAAGCTTTGATGCAGCACTACAATCTTTGTCAAATTATGACAAAATTTACTGGTTAGTTGGTGGAATACCAAAACTTAAAGATAAATACGATCTTAAAAATTTATCAACAAGAATTGTTAGAGCCTACATAATAGGAAAGCATACTTCATACTTTAGAAAAAAAATTGGGACCAAAATACCATGCACAGTTTCTGGCAATATTCAAAATGCTATTACAAATGTATTTAGCGATTTAAAAAAAGATAACTTTGCAAATAGCACTATATTATTAAGCCCATCAGCTGCTTCCTTCGACCAATTTAAAAATTTTGAAGATAGAGGCAATTATTTTAAAAGCTTAATAACTAAAAAAATTAAAAGAATATACAATGTTTAATTTTAGTAGGGAAAATACTGGAGTTGTAGCCAAATGGTTGAGAAATATAGATAAAGAGATATTATTTTTATTTGTATTTCTCTTATTATTAGGTTTATTTTTTTCCTTTTCATCTACATCTTCTGTAGTAGCGGAAAAACTTAATAAGGAAACTTACTTCTTTTTTTTAAAGCATTTTGGATTTGTAATAATTTCTTTGTTTTTATTAATTGGAATTTCAATTTTAGAAAAAAATAAAATTATAAAATTTATATTTCCATTATTTGTTATTTCGTTTTTATTTCTTTTTTTAGTTCCTATTATTGGTACGGAGGTAAAGGGTTCAAAAAGATGGATTGATATTATTTTTCTTCCAAGATTTCAGCCTATAGAACTTGTTAAACCATTATTTATACTGTTTGTTGCTAAAGTTATTATTCTTAATAATAATTTAAATATTTATAATAGGTATCTGATTTCATTTATTTCGCTTTTTCTTATTATTACTTTATTAATAAATCAACCTGACATTGGGCAGTCCTTTTTATTAATTATGTCTTGGATAACAATGATATTTGTTTCGGGATTTAACATGTTTATTTTATCAATTTTGGGGCTAGTAGTTTTAGTTCTGATTGGACTTTTAATATATTTTTTTCCGTCAAAGTTTGGTTATGTTTTTTTAAGAATCAAAACATTTTTTGATCCAGAGAAAGGAGATAATTTTCAATCACAAAAAGCACTTGATGCAATAAAACAAGGTGGACTAACCGGACGAGGTATGGGAGAAGGCATTCTTAAAGATAAAGTTCCAGAAGCGCACACTGATTATATAATAGCTGTTATATCTGAGGAATTTGGGGCATTATTTGTTTTGTTTATTACGATTATATTTTTATTTATTGGTTATAGAGTGTTAAACAAAGTTATTGTAGAGAAAGATGAATTTATAAAACTTGTGTTGATTGGATTAGTATCACTTTTAATAATTCAAACATTTATTCATATTGGAGTAAATACAAGATTATTGCCCACCACAGGAATGACACTTCCTTTTTTGAGTTATGGTGGATCATCTTTAATCGGAAGTTCTATTATATCTGGAATTATTTTAAATTTTACAAGAAAAGACTCTTCAAGATATTTTAAAAATGAGTAAAAAAATTATTTTTTCATCTGGTGGCACCGGCGGTCATATATTTCCAACCATCAATCTAATGAAATATTTTTCAAACAAAGGATACAAAGTTTTATTAGTTACAGACAAAAGAGGAAACAACTTCCTTATTAATAATCATACCAAAATTAAATCCCATATAATAAATACCGACACTCCAACAAATAAGAATTTTATTCAAAAAATTTTACCTTTTATAAAAATATTTTATTCCATTATAAAGTCGATAATAATTTTAAAAAAGGAGAAACCTAAAATAATCTTCGGTTTTGGGGGCTACGTCTCTTTTCCAATTTCATTTGCTTCAAGATTTTTCAACATTCCCCTAATAATATATGAGAATAATTTAATATTAGGTCGCACAAACAAAAAATTGCTACCACTTTCTAAAAAAATCTTAATAGGGTCTCAAATTCCCACTAATTTACCTAAAAGATATATAAGTAAAATTTTCAAAGTAGGAAATATTTTAAGTGAAAATATTGTTAATTACCAAGCCCCTGAAAAAAAGTATTTATACAACAACTTTTCAATTTTAGTTTTAGGAGGTAGCCAAGCCGCAGAAATTTTTGGTCAAATTATTCCGACAACTATCAAAATGATAAAGGATCAAGGACATAAAATTGAAATTAATCAACAATGTATTCCAAGTCAAAAAAATTTGATAAACGAATTTTATAATAAAAATAATATAAAAAATAATGTATTTAGTTTTACAAATGATGTTTTGAGTTTAATTAAAAAAACAGACTTAGCTATTTCAAGATGCGGAGCTTCAACTTTGGCTGAATTAACACATACTTTAACACCTTTTATAGCCGTTCCATATCCGCACTCAATTGATAACCATCAATATTTAAACGCCAAATATTATGAAAGTAAAGGCTGTTGTTGGATTCTTGAGCAAAATAACTTTAATTCAGAAAATTTGTTTAATCTAATAATGACAATTATGAAAAATAAGGAAAAACTAAAAAATGTTCACGAAAGTATGAAAAAAAATGATAGTAAGAATGTTTATAACAACATTGAAAGTGCTATTAAAGAGTTTGTTTAAAAATGAAAATAAATATTGCTAGCAAAGAAATAATTCACTTCATAGGAATAGGGGGTATTGGAATGAGTGGTTTAGCCCAAATAATGTTTAATTTGGGTTTTAAGGTTCAAGGTAGCGATCTAAGCAATAATAAAAACATCGAAAGGTTAGTAAAAACCGGAATCAAAACGTATATAGGTCACGATCAAAAAAATATAAAAAAAGCAACGATGATAGTAATTTCATCTGCGGTTAAAAAAAACAATAAAGAACTAATTGCTTCAAAAAGAAAAAAATTGCCCATCTTTCAAAGAGGCGAAATGCTCGCTAATGTTGTTGCGTTAAAAAAAAATATAGTAGTTTCTGGCTCTCATGGAAAAACTACTACTACTTCCTTAATTGCTAATATATTAGCCGAAGCGGGGCTAGATCCAACTATCATTAACGGGGGAGTTATAAATTCACTTAAAAACACTGCACATTTGGGTAAAGGGGAATGGGCCGTAATCGAATCTGACGAGTCTGACGGAAGCTTTTTGAAGCTACCAATTACTTATTCTGTTGTAACAAACTTAGATAAAGAGCATTTGGATTATTATAAAAATTTTAATGAATTAAAAAAAAGTTTTCGCTTATTCATAGATAAAACACCATCTTTTGGAAAATCACTTGTTTGTTTAGATAATAAAAACCTTAAAATGTTATTAAAAAAATGTAAAACAAGCAATGTGCTTACATATGGATTTAATAAAAATTCAAATTACCAAATTTTAAACCTAAAAAAAAAATTAAAGTATTCTATTTTCGATTTAAGAATTAGTATTATTGGACAGAAAGTCATGAAAATTAAAAATATAAATATTAACTTATTGGGAAATCACAATGTAGCTAATTCAACAGCTGCAATAGCAACAGCTTTGAGTCTTGGAATTAAAACATTTATAATTAAAAAAGCTTTAAAAAAATTTTCTGGTATACAAAGAAGATTTACCAAAATTTTTTCTATATCTAAAAAAGAATTTTATGATGATTATGCTCATCATCCTACAGAAATAAAAGCAGTGCTTAATGGCGCGAAACAAGTATATGGCAATAGAAAGATAATAGGTGTTTTCCAACCTCATAGATATTCAAGAATCAAATTTCTAAAAAAGGAATTTGCAATGTCATTTGCGCAATGTCATATGGTCGTTTTGTGCCCAGTCTATGCAGCAGGAGAAAAAATTGACCCAAATTTTAGTCAAGATTCTTTTTCCAAGTTAATTGCAAAAAAATCAAAAACTCAGGTAATAAATATTAAAAATCAAAATGATCTAAAAAATTTCATTATGAAAAATTTATTTGATAATGAGTTAGTTATTTGCATGGGCGCAGGCAGTATTTCAAATTGGATAAGAAAAATTAGCACTGAATTTTAATAAAGTTTATGTTGCAAATAGAAAATTTAAAAAAAAAAATTTCTGGAAAAATTTTATTAAATGAAAATCTATCGAAACTTTCATGGTTCAACCTAGGCGGTCCAGCAAAAATATTATTTAAACCGAAAAATTTAAAGGAATTATCAATTTTTTTAAAAGAAATTGATGGATCATGTAAAATTAAAGTTTTAGGAGCTGGTTCAAATACTTTAATTAGAGATGGTGGTTTTAATGGAATAGTAATTAAATTTGGCAAATCTTTTTCTCGAATATCTCTTTTTGATTCAACCACAATAATAGCCGGAGCTTCTGCTTTAGATAAACAAGTTTCAAATTTTGCTTTAGAAAACTCATTAGCAGGCTTTGAGTTTTTGTCATGTATACCCGGGACTATAGGCGGGGGTATACGTATGAATTCTGGATGTTACGATCAAGATATTTCAAAAGTGTTAATTTCACTCCAGGTAATAGATTATCATGGAAATATTAGAATTATAAAATCATCTGATATTAAATTTCATTATAGGGGATCAAGTATAAGCGAAAATTTAATTTTCATTAGTGCAACTTTTAGAGGAAAAAAAACTGATAAGTTAAATATTGAAGAGAAAGTTAATAATTTTGTGGCAACAAAAAAAATGACACAACCTTCAAAAATTAAAACATGTGGTAGCACTTTTAAAAACACCAAACACAAAAAAGCTTGGCAGCTTATTAAAGAATCCGGATGTATTGGTATGAAAGTTGGAGATGCCCAAATTTCTGAAAAGCATTGTAATTTTTTTGTTAACAAAGGAAATGCTAAATCGAACGATGTAGAAAATCTAATTAATAAAGTTAAGGAAAAAGTTTTAAACAAAACAGGAATTAATCTTGAATTAGAAATTCAAATAATAGGGGAGAATTTGTGAGAAATTTGATCGTAGTGTTAATGGGAGGTTTATCCGGTGAGAGAGAAATAAGTTTTTTAACAGGAAGGGCCTGCTCTGCAGCATTAAAAAAAAGAAAATTTAATATTCTAAATCTGGATGCAAAAGGTTCTTTTATAAAAGAGCTAAGAAAACTAAAACCTAAAATAGTTTTTAATGCACTACATGGCAGATATGGAGAAGACGGATTTATTCAAAGTATATTAGAGTCATTAAAAATACCATATACCCATTCAGGAGTTATAGCATCCAGTATAGCTATGGATAAAGTGTTATCTAGAGTTATATTTAAAAAAAACGGTTTGAAAGTTCCTAAATATTTTTTGCTTAAAAAGGTAAATGAAAAAAAATTAAAAAAGAAAATTAAGTATCCAGTTGTTGTCAAACCAATTAACGAAGGATCCAGTTTAGGAGTTTATATTTGCAAAAACAAAAAACAGTTTGATAAAAAAACTAAAAAACTGTTTAAAGAATATGAGGAAATTTTAGTTGAACGCTATATTCCGGGTAGAGAAATTCAGGTAGCGGTTATGAATAAAAAACCATTGGGAGCAATAGAATTAGTTCCTAAAAGGGAATTTTATGATTATACCGCGAAATACTCAAGCAAGGCTTTAACCAAACATATTATGCCAGCCCCCCTTACCGATGACAAGTATAAGGAAGTTTTAAATTTGGCAAAGAAAGCACACGACCTATTAGGATGTAGAGGAATCACTAGATCAGACTTTAGATTTCACAATAATAAATTTTATTTACTGGAAACAAATACTCAACCAGGAATGACAAAACTTTCTCTTGTTCCAGAAATAGCACAATACTGCGGTATCACGTTTGAGGAGTTAGTAGTTTGGATGATTAAAGATGCAAGCTGCAATAGATGAAAAAGTTTTATAAAATATTTTTTTTAATAGCATTACTTATATTTTTAACAACGTATAACCCAAGCGGATTTAACTCTTTACTTAAAAAAGAAAGTTTATTTCTAATCAAAAATATTGAAATTTATAATAATTCTTTAATAATCAAAAAGGAAATCAAAGACAAATTGAATCATATTTATGACAAGAATATTTTTTTAATAAAAAAAGACGATTTAAAACAGCCCTTAAGTTCTTTAGACTTTTTAGACAATATCGAAGTAAAAAA
>CACIWQ010000020.1 GCA_902590395.1 uncultured Pelagibacteraceae bacterium | reverse complement strand
AAAAACTTTAGCGTTACTTACAGAGGTAAACTTTCCATTTATTAAAAAAAAGGAGAAAAAAAATTAAAAGGATAAATCATGGCAAAAACTAGTTCTATACAAAGAAATTTAAAAAGAATGAGGCTCGAGAAAAAATATTCAAAAAAAAGATGGGCGCTAAAAAAAATAATTAATGATAAAAAATTACCTTTAGATGAAAGATTTAAGGCGCAATTAAAACTGTCTAAACTTCCTAAAAATTCAGCAAAAACTAGAATAAGAAATAGATGTGAAATTACCGGTAGACCACATGGCGTATATAGAAAACTTAAAATATCACGGATCGCTCTAAGAGAATTGGCTTCTAAGGGCAGAATTCCCGGGATGACTAAATCGAGCTGGTAATAAATGGAGGTTATGAAATGAGCTTTGTAGATCCAATAGGAGATATGATAACAAGAATTAGAAATGCTCAAATGAGATTGTTGAGCACAGTAAAAATCCCAAGTTCAAAGTTTAGAGTTCGAATTTTAGAAGTTTTAAAAAAAGAAGGGTATATCTCAGATTATAAACTTTTACCAGATTCTAAAAATAATTTATCTGTTGATTTAAAATATAATGATGGTTTGCCCGTTATAAAAGAAATTAAAAGAGTTTCCAAACCAGGTAGAAGAATATATGCTAGAGCAACTAGCATCCCCAAAATCCAAAATGGTTTAGGATTAGCTATCGTCTCCACTTCTAAAGGAATAATGTCAGACAATGAAGCAAGAAACCAAAATATTGGGGGAGAAATAATTTGTAGAGTATTTTAATTATGTCTAAACTTGGAAAAAAACCTATTCAAATACCCAAAGATACTAAAGTTAAAGTTGAAAGTGGTAAATTAATTCTTACTGGACCTAAGGGATCAAAAGAATTATCAATTAATGATAAAATCTTTTCAACTTCAATTTCTAAAGATAATCATTTGACATTAAACCAAGTTAAAAAAGATCAAGATTCAAGCGTAATATGGGGAACAACCAGAAGCATTTTGAATAATGCTATTATTGGAGTTAGCACAGGCCATGAAAAAATATTAGAACTAACAGGTGTTGGTTTTAGAGCTACATTAAAAGGCGATATAATTAATTTCCAACTTGGATTTAGTCATGACACTCAATATAAGATTCCAGAAGGTATTAAGGTTTCTATAGAAAAACAAACTATAGTTAAAATTAACGGGATCGACAAAGAATTAGTTGGAAAAGTTGCTTCAGAGATAAAATCATTAAAACCTGTTGAACCATATAAAGGAAAAGGAATTAAAGAAAGAGGACAATACGTTTTAAGAAAAGAGGGTAAAAAGAAATAATATGAAATTAATACAAGATAAAAAAAGATCACAAAGAATAAGAAAAAAACTTAAAAGTGTAAATACTAATAGATTTAGACTATCAGTTTATAGATCCACTAAAAATATATCAGCTCAAATTATTGATGATAAAAACAATAAGACCCTAGTATCAGCATCATCAGTAGGCAATAAGGAATTGGCAAAAGACAAGAAAGTGAATCTTTCAAGTAAAATAGCTGAAGTGCTTGTTAAAAAAGCCCTAGAAAAAAAAATTACCAATGTTTATTTCGATAGAGGTAAATATAAATTTCATGGAAGAATTAAAAAATTTGCAGAAGCATTAAGAAAAAATGGACTCAACTTTTAATATAATTTATGAATAACACTGAATTTAAAGATAAACTGGTTTCGATTAATAGAATTACAAAAGTTGTAAAAGGAGGCAGAAGATTTGCTTTTGCAGCTTTGGTAGTTGTTGGTAATCAAATAGGATCAATTGGTGTAGGACAAGGTAAAGCTAAACAAGTTCCTGATGCAATTAAAAAAGCAACAGAAACAGCTAAAAAAAATTTAATCAAGATACCTTTAAGAGAAGGTCGAACTTTGCATCATGATGTTTTGGGTAAAGATGGAGCCGGTAAAGTTCTTTTAAGATCTGCACCATCCGGAACAGGAATTATAGCAGGTGGTCCCATAAGAGCTGTATGTGAAGTATTGGGAATTCAAGATATAGTCGCTAAATCATTAGGCTCATCAAATCCACAAAATGTACTTAGAGCTTGTCTGAAAGGACTAAGAAGTCAAAATTCACCAAAATTAATATCTGCTAGAAGAGGTAAAAATATATCAGAGATAACTAAAAGAAAAAGCAATTAAGCCATGAAGTTAAATTTATTAAACGTAAAAACAAAAGAGAAGAAAAAAATACTCGGTAGAGGTATTGGTTCTTCAAAAGGAAAAACTAGTGGTCGTGGACACAAAGGTCAAAAAGCAAGGTCTGGTGTAGCCATCAAGAGCTTCGAAGGGGGTCAAATGCCTTTGTATAGACGTTTACCCAAAAGAGGTTTTAATCCAATAAAAAAGAAAAAATTTGTTGCTTTAATTAATCTAGAAAAAATACAAAAAATATTAGAGAAGAAGACTTTACTATCAGACAATAAAGTTAATTTATCAATTTTGCAAAAATTAAAACAAATCAACAAAAAATATGACAAATTAAAACTATTAGGTTCTGGAGATATTAAACAAAAATTGAATGTAGAAGTAAATTTTGTTTCTAAATCTGCAAAAGAAAAAATTGAAAAACTAGGAGGAAAAGTTACTTTAGTTAAATAAATTTTAATTATGAATCCAAATCCAGATACAGGTTTTTTTTCAAAAGGCAACGATTTAAAAAACAGAATTATCTTTACCGTTCTTTTATTATGTGTTTATAGACTTGGAACCTATATTCCTTTACCAGGTATAGATCTTCAGTCTTTGCAATCAATGATGCAATCTAAGCAAACGGGCTTGCTTGGTATGTTTAACGTATTTTCTGGTGGTGCTGTTTCGAGAATGGCAATATTCGCATTAGGAATCATGCCTTATATATCTTCTTCCATTATAGTTCAATTATTAACTGGAGTTTCTGAATATTTTAAAAATTTAAAAAATCAGGGTGAAATAGGAAGAAAAAAAATTACACAAATTACCCGATATGGAACCGTCCTATTGGCAACCATTCAAGGATATGGTGTTTCAGTTGGTTTAGAAAGTTCAAGTGGAGTAGTTATTAACCCTGGTGTTTTCTTTACATTAACTACTGTAATAAATTTGGTCGCGGGAACCATCTTTTTAATGTGGTTAGGTGAACAAATTACACAAAGAGGTATCGGAAATGGGATCTCTTTAATTATATTTTCAGGAATAGTTGCAGAAATACCGAGAGCATTAGCAGCAACATTTGAGCTTGGTAGAACTGGAGCGTTATCAGCTTCCACAATTATATTTATATTTTTATTATTGATAGGCACTGTAGCTTTTATAGTTTTTGTTGAAAGAGCTGTAAGAAAAATTTTAATAAATTATCCAAAAAGACAAATGGGTACTAAAATTTATGGTGGTGAGTCATCTCATTTACCATTAAAAATAAATACTGCTGGTGTTATACCTGCCATATTTGCATCAGCATTACTACTACTACCTGTTACTTTTTCAAATTTTGGTATGTCCGAGTCTGAATTATTTGCAGATATTTCTGGATTATTTTCACAAGGGAAACCTTTGTATATGCTTTTATATGCATCGGGCATAATATTTTTCTCTTTTTTTTATACTTCAATAGTCTTTAATCCCAAAGAAACAGCAGAAAATTTAAGAAAGCACGGAGGCTATGTGCCAGGAATTAGACCGGGAGAAAGAACAGCTTACTTCATAGAAGATATTTTAACAAAATTAACGACAATAGGAGCTTTATATTTAACACTAGTATGTTTGATGCCTGAGTTCCTAATATCTAAATACCCAATTCCGTTTTATCTAGGAGGAACATCAGTTTTAATAGTTGTTATTGTTGCAATGGACACTGTTTCACAAATACAGACAAGAATGATGAGTCAACAATATGAATCATTGATTAAAAAAACAAGGTTTGGAAGATAATCAAGTGAATATTATTTTGTTTGGTCCACCAGGAGCTGGAAAAGGAACCCAAAGCGAAGCTTTAGCTAAGGATTTTAGTTTGTTCCAAATTTCTACTGGCGATCTTCTTAGAGAAGAAATTAAAAAACGAAGCGATCTCGGTAATAAAATAAAATCTATTATAGATAAAGGAATGCTTGTCTCTGATCAAACTATTAACAATTTGATTGAAAATATATTATCTAATAAAAAATTTGATAACCGTCTAATTTTTGATGGTTATCCAAGAAATATAAATCAAGCTAAAGATTTAGATAAGCTAATTAAAAAATATAAACAAAAGATTGCATCAGTGCTTAGCTTAAATGTTGATAAAAGTGTTATTACCAAAAGGATATTGGGTCGACAAGTATGCTCAAATTGCGGATTGACTTTTAATGAGTTTTTTAAACCTGCTAATATTAAAGAACATGACTGCGATCCAAAATTTCTACAAAAAAGAACAGATGATAACGAAAAGACAATAGTAAGTAGACTTGAGACTTACACAAAAGAAACACTTCCGATTTTAAATTATTATAAAAATCAGAATTTATTATATGAGGTGGACGGAATGGGCGATATTGATGAAATTTACAGCAAAATATCTCAAATAATTCGCTCTTTAGATACTTGACTTTACAATGTTTACTAATATAAATAGCGTTTTTAGATCACAGATCTCAGTACAATTATGGCACGTATAGCTGGAGTAAATATTCCCCAACACAAAGTAGTTCATGTTGCGTTGACCTATATACATGGTATTGGTAAAAAATTTTCAAATGATATTTGTACTACGCTCAATATCTCGAAAAGCAAAAGAGTAAATTCATTAACCGAAGAAGAAGTTTTAAAAATTAGAGAATTTATTGATAAAAATTATAAAGTTGAAGGTGATTTAAGAAGAGAGGTTTCTTTAAACATTAAACGTTTAGTTGATTTAGCAACTTACAGAGGATCACGACATAAAAAAAAATTACCAGTTAGAGGTCAAAGAACACATTGTAATGCAAGAACAAGAAAAGGAAAAGCTATTGCAATTGCAGGAAAAAAATTAACACCTATGAAAAAATAATTTTATGGATAAAAATAAAACGAAAAGCAAAGAAGTTATAAATGAAAAAGTTGAAAAGACACCTAAGGTTAAAAAAATAAAGAAGAAGATAAAAAAAAATATAACTAACGGCACCGCATATATAAAAGCAACTTTTAATAATACTATTATCTCTATAGCTGACGACAGTGGCAATGTAATATCTTGGTCTTCTGCTGGATCGAAAGGCTTTAAAGGTTCAAGAAAATCTACTCCTTATGCAGCTCAAATAGCAGCAGACGATGCAGCCGGCAAGGCACAGAAGCATGGTTTAAAAAATCTTTCTGTAAAAGTAAGAGGTCCTGGAGCTGGAAGAGAAACAGCGCTAAGAGCATTTCAAGCAAGGGGATTTAAAATTCTTTCTATAAGAGATACAACGCCAATGCCACACAACGGATCAAGACCACCAAAAAAAAGAAGGGTATAAAAATGCAAAATACTATTTTAGATAAAAATTGGAAGTCACTAATTAAACCAAGCAGACTAAACATTAAATGCAGCGAAGACAAATCGACAGCAACAGTTGTCGCTGAACCTTTGGAAAAAGGTTATGCGCTTACAATTGGAAATTCTCTTAGAAGAATATTGCTTTCTTCTATACAAGGCTCAGCTATTACCGCAATACAAATAGATGGAGTGTTACATGAATTTTCTTCTATAAAAGGAGTGAGGGAAGATGTCACTGATATAGTCCTAAATGTAAAATCCTTGTCATTGAAAGTAATGTCCGATGGTCCAAAAAAATTAATATTAGATGTAGAAGGACCTGGAGAAATTAAAGCAAAAGATTTACAATCTAACCCCGATGTATCAATTTTAAATCCCGATTTAGTTATTTGTCATTTAGATGAAAAAACAAAATTTCATATGGAGCTTATAGCAAATACTGGGAAAGGTTATTCACCATCAGAAAAAAATAAATTGGATGATGCTCCGTTAGGTCTGATAGCTATTGATTCACTTTTCAGCCCAGTAAAAAAAGTTTCATATTCAGTTGAAACAGCCAGAGAAGGTAAATCTCTTGATTACGACAAACTAGTAATGGTTGTTGAAACAGATGGTTCTGTTGCAGCAGATGATGCAGTAGCTTATGCCGCTAGGATTTTCCAAGACCAACTTTCATTTTTCATCAATTTTGATGAGCCAAAAGAAGTAGAAAGAAAACCCCAGGTAGTTGAACCTGAATTTAATAAAAACTTGTTAAGAAAAGTTGATGAATTAGAATTATCAGTACGATCTATGAATTGTTTAAAAAATGATAATATAATTTATATTGGCGATTTAGTTCAAAAAACTGAACCTGAAATGTTAAGAACTCCCAATTTTGGTAGGAAATCTCTTAATGAAATTAAAGAAATCTTAAATTCTATGTCACTTTATTTAGGAATGGAGATCCCAAATTGGCCTCCTGACAATATAGCTGAGTTAACTAAAAAATTAGAAGAAAATATTTAAAAAATGAGACATAAAATTGCTCATAGAAAGTTAAATAGAACCGCAGAGCACAGAAAAGCACTATTTAAAAATATGTTAAATTCACTAATTAAGTACGAACAAATTACAACTACTTTACCAAAAGCTAAAGAGTTAAGGCCACAGATAGATAAAGTCATCACTTTAGGAAAAAAAAACAACTTGCATGCTAAAAAAAATTTATTCGCAAAACTTCAGGATAAATCTTCAATAGACAAACTTACTAAGACACTTTCGACTAGATATAAAGCAAGGCACGGAGGATATAGCAGAGTTATTAAAGCAGGGTATAGATACGGTGACGATGCGGCTATGGCAATTATAGAATTAGTAGACAGAGACATTCAAGCTAAAAAAATTGATATTAAAAAGAAAGTTGAAGATACACCAAAGAAAACAACCGAAACAAAGCTACCAGATACAGAAAAAAAAACTAAATCAAAAAAATAAATTGTTATGCTGCTATTTATCAACTACTTATATTAGTTGCGTATTTACATAGCTTATGAAAAATTCTTATCAAATTAAGGATGAATTTGTTAATTCCAGACTTGATCGATGGTTTAGAAGAATTATATGCGATGTTCCGCAATCACT
>CACIWQ010000019.1 GCA_902590395.1 uncultured Pelagibacteraceae bacterium | reverse complement strand
ATATATGAAAAGGATAATGATCTGATTAAATAACTATGGAGGCAATAATGTTTTCAAAAGAACTAAATAAAAAACTGGATAAGTACCATTTGCTTAACCATCCATTTTATAAATCATGGAATGATGGGAAATTAACCAGAGAAATAATCAAGGACTATGCTGAACAGTATTATCAACATGTTAAAGCATTTCCTCGCTACATAAGCGCTACACATTCTTTATGTGAAGATTTGGACAAACGAAAAATCTTACTTGAAAATCTTCAAGACGAAGAAAAAGATGGAGCTGATCATCCAAAACTTTGGAAAAATTTTGCGGTAGCAATGGGATCTGATGTTAAAAAAATTGAAGAAGTAAAACAGGAAAAATTTACTCAAGAATTAATTGATAATTTTTTTAAGAAGGGAAGATCAAGTTATGCTGAAGGTTTAGCATCACTTTATACTTATGAAAGACAAATTCCAGAAATTGCTGAAACAAAAATTAGAGGTTTAAAAAATCATTATGGAGTTACTTCAAAAGAAGGCCTCGAATTTTTTGAAGTTCATAAAGCTGCTGATGTTTATCATAGAGAGGCCTGCGAAAAGTTGCTTGACGGTTTATCACCTGATGAACAAAAAAAAGCAGAAGCTTCAGCCCTGTCCACAGCTAAATATTTGTGGAACTTTTTGTCAGGTATTGCTGAAAAGCATAATTTACCGCGACAGGTTGCTGCTTAATCAATCAGGAATTTTAATTTATAAAAATTATAGATGGTTCTTTTTAGAACCGTCTATAATTAGTTTTAAATAGGAGAAAAGCTTTTGATTACTACCAATCCATTTTCAGCACTTTCTGAAATTATACCAGCTATTGCAATGCAAAGTTTTGTCATTGCCATGGGAGTGTTAGTAGTTTTAGGAACTTTGATAGATATAATTCATAAAAAAAACGTGAAATATTTTTTTGAAAACGCAAAGAAAGCAAAAAAATCAGCAAAAAAAATACTCACAGCAGGTGAAAAAACTTCAGTAATTATCAAAACAATTGCTAGTGACATAGCAACTACATCAGAGCTCGGAGCTGGAAAAAGGAGAGCTGCACATCTTTTTGGTATGTACGGAACTATTTTATTTTGGATCGGTTCAATTGTAATGATTTTTTGTTATGCTTCACCAATTTCAAACACTCCATCAGTATGGCCAATCATCTGGCATGTTGGAGCAATAATGACTATTCTAGGAGGATCCTGGTTTTGGTTTTTTTTAAGAGTAGATGTTTATTCGGAAGCTCAACCTTGGTACAGAATTATTAAAGCTGATTTATTTGTATTAGCACTTCTAGCATCTTCTTTCTTTGGTTTGGTTTGGTCGTTTTTACAATCTTTAAATTTAAATGACAGATGGGACGATAAGGTATTTTTAATTTTATTTATTATATCTAACCTTGTTTTATTCGGTGGAGTGTATTGGTCTAAGTTCGCACATATGTTTTATAAACCAGGAGCAGCACTTCAAAAAAACCTAGCAGAAGCAGATGGTTCAAGAGATAACATGCCACCACCAGCCGATGCACCAGAGAAATTTGGTCCTGGTATTAAGCGTGAGGCACCAAAGCACTATTAATATGTATATAAATTATATAAATAGAAAGCTGAAATAATTATGTCGACTTTTGTATATATGACTCGTTGTGATGGATGTGGACATTGCGTTGATATTTGTCCCTCCGATATCATGCATATAGATGAAACTATTAGACGAGCAAAAAATATAGAACCTAATTTTTGTTGGGAATGTTATTCTTGCGTCAAAGCATGTCCAAATCATGCAATAGATGTTCGTGGATATGCAGATTTTGCTCCCATGGGTCACAGTGTAAGAGTTAGAAGAGAAGAAGAAAAAGGTACTATCTCTTGGAAAATAAAATTTAGAAATGGAACTGAAAAGGATTTCGTTTCTCCAATAACAACAAAACCATGGGGTAAATTTATCCCAAAACTTGCTGAAGGTGATAAACCAAATCAGGGAGAAATTAAATCTCAAATTCTTTATTCTGAGCCCGAGGGTTTAAATACAAAAAAAGAATTACCAACTCTTGATAAGAGCTCATTTAAAAAAGGTGTTTACTATTAATGGCAAAACATAAAACTCATCATGAAGAATGCGATATTCTCGTAGTTGGTGGCGGAATGGCTGGCACTGGTGCAACGTTTGAAGCAAGACATTGGGGAAGAGATTTAAAAATTATTTGTGTTGAAAAAGCAAATATAGATCGAAGTGGAGCAGTTGCTCAAGGCCTTTACGCGATAAACTGCTATATGGGAATGCAGTGGAATGAAAACCAGCCAGAAGATCACGTACGTTATGCTCGTAATGACTTAATGGGACTAGTAAGAGAGGATCTTGGTTATGATATGGCTCGTCACGTTGATTCAACAGTTCACATGTTTGATGAATGGGGATTGCCTATGATGAAAAATCCAAAAACGGGACGATATCAAAGAGAAGGTAAATGGCAAATAATGATCCATGGAGAAAGCTATAAACCCATAGTAGCTGAGGCAGCTAAAAAATCTGCTGATAAAATTTATAATCGAATAATGATTACTCATTTGTTAATGGATGAGAATGACGAAAATAGAGTTGGTGGCGCAGTGGGGTTTAATATGCGAACAGGAGATTATTATGTGTTTCGTGCTAAAACTGTAATTGTTGCCGCAGGTGGAGCATCGCATATTTTTAAACCAAGAGCAGTGGGAGAAGGTATGGGGAGAACTTGGTACGCTCCATGGAGCAATGGTTCAGCTTATGCTTTACCGATTGCTGCTGGTGCAAAAATGACCCAAATGGAAAACAGAATTGTTTTGTGTAGATTTAAGGACGGATATGGACCTGTGGGAGCTTATTTTCTACATTTAAAAACTTATACTCAAAATGCTAATGGCGAGAATTATGAAAAAAAATGGTACGAACAAACTAAAAAATTAGTAGGTGAATATATTGATCATCATCCAACACCAACATGTTTACGAAACCATGCCTTTGTACAAGAAGTCATGGCAGGTGGAGGACCGATTCAAATGGTTACTAAGGAAGCTTTTCAAGATCCCCATCTAGAGACAGTCGGTTGGGAAAATTTTCTTGGTATGACAGTTGGTCAAGCAGTTGTTTGGGCGTCTCAAAATATAGATCCAAAATATACAAATCCTGAATTAACAACTTCTGAACCGTATGTTATGGGTTCTCACGCAACATGTTCAGGAGCTTGGGTAAGCGGTCCAGAAGATATTTCTCCACCCGAATACTTTTGGGGTTATAACAGAATGACAACAATCCAAGGTCTTTTTGGCGCAGGAGATACGGTTGGAGGAAGTGCTCATAAATTTTCTTCAGGCTCTTTTACAGAAGGTCGCTTGGCTGCAAAAGCTGCAGTAAAATATATAGAAGATCAAAAAGCAAAAAATATCAAGGTTAGCGAAGATCAATGTGAAAATTTTAAAAAAATTATATATAAACCGTTAGAAAATTATACAGTAGGAAGAAATGAAATTACTGGTGGTACTGTTTCGCCAAGTTATTTTTCTCCAATTCAAGGCCTTCAACGTCTTCAAAAAATTATGGATGAATATGTTGGAGGTATCTCTGTTAATTATATGACTAATGGAAATTTACTTAAAAAAGGTTTAGAATTGTTACAATGGCTGCAGGAGGATCTAGAACATGTTGGCGCCGAAGATTACCACCAGCTTATGCGAGCCTGGGAATTAAAACATCGCGCGATAACTTCACAATGCGTGACAGAACACACGTTATACAGAGAAGAAACACGTTGGCCTGGATATTATTATCGGGGCGATCATATGAATTTAGATGATAAAAATTGGCATTGCTTGACGGTATCTCGCCGTGACCCCAAAACCGGTAAGTTTACAATGGAAAAAATGCCAGTTTATCACATTATTGGAGATGAAGAGAAAAAAAAGGCTTCATAATTTATATTTATAAAAATTTTAACCAATGAGTCTTCTGGACAAAAAAGACGAAGAAATATTTAAAATTGCTGAACCAATATGGGACAATCTAGTAAAATCCTCAAACATTAAGGATTACGGAGGGTTTACTAAAGATTTTTCATCACAAATGTTATTTGGAGCAAATGAAGTGGAACTAGGAAAACAATGGGCGAGCAATAAGTTATTAACCAATTTATCTGAAAAGAAAGAATTTTTAGGATGTTTAAGGAGAAATAACTTTGTAACTATTATTTTAAAACAAAAGAGTAATACAATTTCAGGAGATTTTCTCGGGCGATTAGTACTAGGGGTTGAAGATGACCAAATCAAAGTGTTTGGTGCGACAATCTTTTAGTTAAAAATAATTAAAATAATTGTAGTAAAAACTTTAAAGTTGTGTTACGAAAAAAAAATGTTGCACGCCTTAAAAAAAATACCCCAACAATTAAACGTCAAGCTTTACAAACCTTTTCTCTATTTTATTTTATTGATTTCTTGGGCAATTATTCTTGGCGGTACTTTTCTTTTATTTAATTAAATAGATAATTAATTTTTAAGATTAGAAATTTTTCTAATATGAGAAGGTTTTGTTTCACAACAACCACCCAAGATAGTAGCGCCTTTGTCAACCATTTGTTTTGTAAAATCCAAAAATCTTATATCTGTATAATCTTTTCTAGTTCCTAAAGTTTCTACAGGGTCTTTTCCAATTTCATCAGCTCCGGTTGCCCATGCGCTGGCAGGCAAAGGTTCTTCAATCTTCCATAGATTGGCTTTGTAACCAAAAGGTAATCCAAGTTGTTTAAATTCATTAACTGCTTTACATATAATTTCTGGAGAAACACAAGCAGCAATTATACCTAGCCAATTTTTATTTTCGCATTTTTCAAATAGTTGTTTGATGCTTTCGCCTGATGGTAATTTGCCATTTTTTTTAATATGTAAACCAACTAATACTGGTAGATTAAATTTATTTATGGCATTAAGTGCTATACCGCATTCTTTACTTCCACATAAAACATCTAAATAAAAAAAATCAACAAAAGATTCTAATAATGCAGCCTGATCATAAAAACCTTTCTCAATTATTTTTTTGTCTCTTTGGTCTTCAATATAAGTATTATGTTGAGCTGGTAGACTTCCAGCTATTAAAACATTTTTTTTTGAAATTTCTTTAGCTTTCAAAGCAAGCTCTCCAGCTTTTTTATTTGCATAATCAAAGCGCTCTTCAACTTTGTTTTCTATCATTCTAGCTCTTCTTGCGGAAAAATTATTTGTAACAATTACATCGGCTCCTGAATTAATAAAATCTAAATGTGCATCGATCACCATTTGATGGTATTTTTCATTTATAAGAGCAGTTGCGGACCAAAGAGATCCTGTCGCAACTAATCCCTTAGCTAGAAGTTGCTGACCCAAACCTCCATCCAAGATTCTAACTTTTGAAAAATAATTTGTGTTCATTTTTTGTAAACTTTTGTGTATAAAGGACGCTATCATGACTAAAATGACAACGGAAGAAGCTTTTGTAAAAGTTTTACAAATGCATGGCATAGAAAATGCATTCGGAATTATTGGTTCAGCATTTATGCCAATATCAGATCTTTTTCCAAAAGCAGGAATTACTTTTTGGGATGTTGCCCATGAGTCAAACGGTGGATTAATTGCAGATGGTTATACTCGTTCAACAGGTAAAATTGCAATGTGTATAGCTCAGAACGGTCCCGGAATAACTGGATTAGTTACGCCGATTAAAACAGCTTATTGGAATCACACTCCTATGCTTGTGGTAACACCTCAAGCAGCTAACAAAACAATGGGCCAAGGAGGTTTTCAAGAAGTTGAACAAATGAATCTATTCAAGGATATGGTTTGCTATCAAGAGGAGGTTCGTGACCCTACACGAATGGCAGAAGTTTTAAATCGTGTTATTGAAAAAGCAATACGAGGGTCAGCTCCAGCACAAATAAATATTCCTAGAGATTATTGGACGAAAGTAATTGATATAGAATTGCCTCCAATTGTGCGCTTAGAAAAACAAGCTGGAGGAGCCGAAGCAGTTTCAGAGGCAGCAAAATTACTATCAAAAGCAAAATTTCCAGTAATATTATCTGGCGCAGGTGTTGTATTAGGAAATGCCACAGAGGAATGCAAAAGATTAGCCGAACGTTTAGATGCTCCGGTTTGTTCGGGATATCAACACAATGATAGTTTTCCAGGAAGCCACCCTCTTGCTGTGGGCCCATTAGGATATAATGGTTCAAAAGCCGCAATGCAGCTAATTTCAAAAGCCGACGTTGTTTTAGCATTGGGTACAAGATTAAATCCTTTTTCAACTTTACCTGGATATGGAATTGATTATTGGCCTAAAAAAGCGAACATCATTCAAGTTGACATGAATTCAGACAGGATTGGACTCACTAAAAAAGTAACGGTTGGCATATGCGGAGATGCTAAGCTAGTAGCTAAACAATTATTAGAAAAAATTTCAAAATCAGCAGGAGACATGGATAGAGAAAAACGCAAGGATCTTATTCACCAAACAAAATCTGCATGGTTACAAACTCTCACTAGCTTAGATCATGAAGAAGATGATCCTGGAACAACATGGAATAAAGACGCTCGCAAAAGAGATAAGGATCTTATGTCACCACGCATGGCATGGAGAGCTATCCAAGCGGGTTTACCTGCAGAAGCTATTATTTCTAGTGATATAGGAAATAACTGTGCTATAGGCAACGCATATCCAACTTTTGAAAAAGGAAGAAAATATTTAGCTCCAGGATTATTCGGGCCTTGTGGATATGGGTTTCCAGCTATTTTAGGTGCAAAAATAGGGTGTCCAAACGTACCAGTAGTTGGTTTTGCTGGAGACGGAGCTTTTGGAATTAGCATGAGTGAGATGAGCTCATGCAATCGAAAGGAATGGCCTTCAGTCACCATGGTTATTTTTAGAAACTATCAATGGGGAGCAGAAAAGAGAAATTCAATTCTTTGGTTTGATGACAATTTTGTTGGCACTGAACTAGATCCAGATCTAAGCTATGCAAAGGTAGCAGAAGGATGCGGTCTTAAAGGAGTGCAGGTTAAAACACAAAATGAATTAACAGAGGCACTAAAAAAGTCATGCGAAGAACAAAAAAAAGGAATAACAACTTTTATTGAAGTAATTTTAAACCAAGAGCTTGGCGAGCCCTTCAGACGAGATGCAATGAAAAAACCAGTTGAAGTAGCAGGAATTAACAAGAAGGACATGCGTCCTCAACAAACATAAATTATTCTACGAATTGCTTTAGATTAGGCTCAGAGTAATTAGGTCCTTTCATAACTTTACCTTTTTCATTATAGATAGGTTTTCCATCTTTACCTAGTTTACTCATATTTGCTCTTTGTACTTCTTGAAAACATTTATCTAAATCAATTCCGTAAGCGCAGCCAGCGCCATAAGTTACATAAAGAATGTCGGTTAAAGCATCAGCTATCTCTTTTAAATCTTTT
>CACIWQ010000018.1 GCA_902590395.1 uncultured Pelagibacteraceae bacterium | reverse complement strand
ATTTTTTGCATAGAAAACAGAGCCAATAATTTCGACAGAAGATAACATTCTGTATGTAATTTTAGTTTTAATTTTTTGTATTTTTTTTATAATTTCATGACCTGTTATACATCCAGCCAAACCATCATTTGTTAAAAATGGATGATCTAGATGTCCCACAAATAATATAGAATGTTTATAAATTCCTTTATGAGTTTGTTCCAAGCCATACATTGTCGAATTTTTCTTAACTGTTTTGATGTTCACATAAAAGGTAGTTTTTTTATTTAAACTCAAAAATTTTTGGTAAGGTATGCTAAAACCCCATTTTCTCTCCCAATGTCGATATTGAAGTCTAAAATGAAATAGAGTTGCTCTAGGTTTTTGTTTCGAATAAATTAAATGATCTAATAGTTTTTTATATGATATCTTTCCTTTAAAACTTTCACTATAACTCCACAAACATAAAGGATTTTTTTTGTAATTAAGAATAATTTTATTTTTAGAGTCTTTTAAATAAGCGCTAATAACTTCCCAAGATTTTGGTATTTGCCACAAACCAGCTTTCGATCCTGATTTAAAACTATAGATTGTGCAATTTTTATAATTATTTTTAATAATTTTATATGCTTTTGTCATGTCCGAACTAACATGAACTCTATTAAGATAATGTAGTTTTTTAATTAATCGAAATAAACTTTTGGGAAATGTTTGCATTTTTCTTATCTAATACTAATGTTCAATGTTTGAACACTAGCATTAATATAACATTCGATCAATAGTTGCTATTCCATCAAAATGCGCAGTATATGCTAGCTGTTTTGCTAAATAATTTTATCCAATAGCATTTCCAATGCTTCACTGTAACCAGTTTACTGCATTACTATAACCTTTATTTTATCATTTAACGTAGTAAATTAAGTTATGGATTCTGATCAAAAAAAAATTGTAATTACATCAGCAGTACGAACAGCCATCGGTACATTTAACGGTTCATTAAAAAATATGCAATCACATGAACTAGGATCTGTTGTAGTTCGAGAAGCAATTAAAAGATCAAAATTAAAACCTAGTGAGGTCGAAGAATTAATCATGGGTCAAGTGCTTACAAGTGGTGTTGGCCAAAATCCATCGAGACAAGCAGCTATTCAAGCAGGAATTCCAATTGAAAAAACAGCTTATGTTATAAATCAAGTTTGTGGTTCGGGTTTAAGATCAATTGCAGCTGGCTACCAATCTATTATTTCCAATGACGCAAAAATTATAGTTGCAGGTGGACAAGAAAGTATGACTAACGCGCCTCACGCAATTAATTTTCGTAATGATAAAAAATTAGATAAAACAAAACTTGTAGACACAATGATAAAAGATGGCCTTTGGGATGCTTTTAACGGATATCATATGGGAGTTACAGCTGAAAATGTTGCGGAAAAATGGCAGATTAGCAGAAAGGATCAAGATAATTTTGCTTTGTCTTCACAAACTAAAACGGAGTTAGCTCAAAAAAAGGGAAATTTTAAAGATGAAATTGTTTCTGTAAAAAAATTTAAAATTGACGAACATCCAAGAGGTGGAATGACCGTTGCAAAATTAGAAAAACTTAAACCGTCATTTAAAAAAAATGGAACTGTTACACCTGGTAACGCTTCTGGAATTAATGATGGAGCGGCAGCCATTATTTTAATGGAAGAAAGCGAAGCTGAAAAAAGAGGTCTAGAACCTTTAGCTAGCATCGTTAGTTGGGCTACATGCGGAGTAGATCCGTCTTTAATGGGCTCTGGACCAATTCCTGCATCAAAAAAAGCTTTAGAAAAAGCCGGGTGGAAAGTTAGTGATTTAGATTTAATCGAATCAAACGAAGCTTTTGCCGCTCAAAGTTTAGCTGTAATAAAAGATTTAGGTTTGCCCAAGGAAAAAGTCAATGTAAATGGTGGAGCTATTGCTTTAGGTCACCCTATAGGAGCTTCAGGAACAAGAATAGTTGTAACACTGTTACATGAAATGAAAAAAAGAGATTCGAAGAAAGGACTATCCACCCTTTGCGTTGGGGGAGGAATGGGAATTGCTATGTGTTTCGAGCGTAATTTTTAATTTTTCTTTAAATATTTTTTTAAAACCACTTTTTGCACCCAAAGTTTTGCGTCTAAATTTTTATACTTTGGTTCAAATAGTTTTCCTATACTTTCTAAAATTAACGTCATAACTGTAGTGTGAATATTTACATGGCTGAAAAAAGATTAAATTGTGGTATAAATAAAACATTAAATATGGCAACAAAAATAACCGTTCCAGATATAGGTGATTTCGAGAATGTTGAAATAATTGAAATTTTAACCAAACCTGGCGCAATAATAAAAAAGAATGATCCAGTTGTTACTCTTGAAAGTGATAAATCTAGTGTTGAAGTGCCATCTCCTTTTTCGGGTAAAATTTCATCATTAAATGTAAAAATTGGAGACAAGGTATCAAAAGGAAGCGTTTTAGCAACCGTCGAGAATGATAAAGGTGAAACATCAAAAGATTCAGTAAAGATAGAAGAAAAAAACCAAACAAAAAAAATACAAAAACAAGAGCCTTTAAAATTAAGAGAAGAAAATGTTTTACCAGAGACTGAAAAAATTATTAAAGAGGCAGAAACAACGATTCCTCAAAAAATAAAAAAAGAAGCAAGAATAAAAATCCCAGCCCGTTCAAATGGAGCTGATATTGACCCAACAGAAACACAAGAGTGGTTGGATTCTTTAACGGCTGTTATATTAAAGGATGGTTCAGATAGAGCTCATTATATTTTAAAAAAATTAATTGATGAAACTTATAAGGAGGGTATAAATAAACCACTAACGCGTAATACACCTTACATAAATACTATATTGCCAGAAAATGAAGCCAAATCTCCGGGCGATCAAAATATAGAGAGAAAAATCAGATCTTTAATTAGATGGAATGCGGCAGCAATGGTTGTAAAAGCAAATAAAAAAAATCCAGAATTAGGAGGTCATATAGGAACATTTGCTTCCGCAGCTACACTTTATGACGTCGGAATGAACCATTTTTGGAGAGCAAAAAATAATAAATTTGGTGGAGATCTAATTTATTTTCAAGGACATAGTGCACCAGGGATGTATGCCAGAGCTTATTTAGAAGGAAGACTTACCTCAAATCAATTGAGCAATTTTAGACAAGAAGTGGGTGTTAATGGACTCTCATCTTATCCTCACCCCTGGTTAATGCCTAAATTTTGGCAATTCCCCACAGTATCAATGGGCCTTGGCCCAATTTTATCTATCTATCAGGCTAGATTTACAAAATATTTAATTAATAGAGGTTTATTAAAAAATGAAGATAGAAAAATTTGGGCTTTTCTTGGTGATGGAGAAATGGATGAACCAGAATCTTTAGGGGCTATTGGATTAGCAGCACGAGAAAAATTAGATAATTTAATATTTGTTATTAATTGCAATTTACAAAGATTAGATGGGCCAGTTAGGGGAAATGGAAAAATCATTCAAGAATTAGAAGGTATTTTTAGAGGAGCGGGCTGGAATGTAATAAAAGTAATTTGGGGTTCTTATTGGGATCCTTTAATAGCAAAAGATAAAAGTGGTTTGTTAGTGAAAAGAATGAATGAATGTGTAGATGGAGAATATCAAGCTTTTAAAGCCAAAGGAGGAGCTTATGTAAGGGAGAAATTTTTTGGCAAGTATCCTGAACTGAAAGATTTAGTATCATCTATGACTGACAGAGATGTATGGAAACTTAACAGAGGTGGGCACGATCCGCACAAGGTTTATGCCGCATACGATATGGCTATGAAAACTAAAGGTCAACCAACAGTTATTTTAGCCAAAACAATCAAAGGCTATGGTATGGGCAAATCTGGAGAAAGCACCAATACTACCCACCAACAAAAAAAATTAGGAGAAGAAGATCTTCTTTATTATAGAGATCGATTTGATATCCCGCTTACTGATAAACAAGTTAAAAATATTGAATTCTACAAACCAGGAGAAAAATCAGAAGAAATAAAATATATCAAAGAAAGAAGAATGAAGCTTGGAGGAAATTTACCAGAGCGGACTTCTTATGCGAAACCTATAAAAAAACCTGCAAAAGATATTTTTGAAAGCATGCTTAAATCTTCAGGAGATCGTGAAATGTCTACGACAATGGCTCTTGTAAGAATGTTAACCAGTTTATTAAGAGATAAAAATATTGCTTCAAGATTGGTACCAATCATTCCAGATGAGGCTAGAACCTTTGGAATGGAAGGTTTTTTTCAAAAGATTGGTATTTATGCACATGAAGGACAAAAATATGAACCAGAAGATTCGGAACAGCTTAGCTCTTATAAAGAAGATAAAAAGGGTCAAGTTTTAGAAGAAGGAATTACGGAATCAGGATCAATATCCTCATGGATAGCGGCAGGCACATCTTATACCAATCACGATTTAGAAATGATACCGATTTATACTTTTTACTCTATGTTTGGTTTTCAAAGAGTTATGGATCTTATTTGGGCAGCTGGAGATTCTCAAACGAGAGGATTCTTAATAGGAGCAACGGCAGGCAGAACAACTTTAGCAGGGGAAGGTCTACAACACCAAGATGGCCATAGTCATTTACTTGCATCAACCATTCCAAATTGTGTTAGTTACGATCCTACCTTTGCTTATGAGCTAGCAGTGATTTTAAAAGAAGGGCTAACCAGAATGCATGATAAACAAGAAAATATTTTTTATTATGTAACTGTAATGAATGAAAATTATAAGCATCCGCCAATTCCAAGAGATTGTGAAAAAGGTATACTTAAGGGAATGTATTTGTTTAAGGAATTTAATAATAAAGGAAAAATTAAAATTCAATTACTGGGGTGCGGAACAATATTGAGAGAGATGTTAGCTGCAGCAGAAGTTCTAAGTAAAGATTATGGTGTTGATAGTGATGTTTGGAGCATAACAAGTTTTAATGAACTAAGAAGAGAAGGAATGGAGACAGAAAGAAAAAATCTTCTTAATCCTGGAGAAAAACCAGAAAAATCATATGTGCAAAAATGTTTAAACGAAAGAGATGGCCCAATAATTGCTGCCTCCGATTATATAAGAAGTTATGCGGATCAAATAAGACCTTATCTTTCAAAACCATTTTATTCATTCGGAACAGATGGATATGGAAGAAGTGACAGTAGAAAAAAATTAAGAAAATTTTTTGAAGTTGATAAAGAGCATATCGTTACATATGCACTAAGCGCATTGGCCAAAGAACAGCTTATTCCATCAAAATATGCTGAGAAGGCAATGAGAAAATATAATATAGATAAAGACAAACCTATTCCAACAGAATTATAAAAATGGTGGATAATAAAAAGATAATTAGCGCGAGCCCAAAAGTTAGGAAAATGGCAAGAGAATTTGGTGCTGATATATATCAAATTCAAGGTTCACAAAGACAAGGCAGAGTTTCAGAGGAAGATGTTAAATCATATATAAAAGATTCTATTTCAGGAAAAATTGAAAAAAAACAAAATATAAAATTACAGACATATGACCATTCAGAATTTGGTGAAATTTACACTAAACCTATTCCTAGAATTAAAAAAATTGCCGGCCCACATCTTGAGAAATCATGGAGCGAAATTCCTCATGTTACACAGCATGACGAGGCTGATATTACTGAAATGGAAACATTTAGAAAATCATTAAGAGATTTATATACCGGTGAACTAATTAAAATTACGCCATTAGCATTTATTATAAGAGCTGTAGCAAAAGCTTTAAAAGATTATCCAAATTTTAACGCTTCTCTTGATGAAAAAAAAGAAAACATTATATACAAAAAATATTTTCATATTGGTATGGCAGTCGATACTCCCCATGGTCTAATGGTTCCAAAAATCAGAAATGTTGATAAAAAAGATATAGTAGAACTAGGAAAAGAAATAAAAAAAATTAGTAAACTTTGTAAGGAATTAAAAATAGATAAAAAGGAATTTTTTGGTGGATCAATTACGATTTCAAGTTTAGGAAGTATAGGCGGAAGTTTTTTTACTCCAATTATAAACAGACCTGAAGTTGCCATACTAGGAATAGGTAAGGCCGAAACGAAACAAATGTTCATTAAAGACAAATACGAAAATAGAATCATGTTGCCACTGTCTTTGTCCTATGATCATAGAGTTATAGATGGAGCCGAAGGTGCTCGCTTCTGTGTACATTTAAAGGAAAGTCTGGGCAAAGACTTTGCCTATAAGCTAGCTGTATAAGTTTAAGTTAATGAATAAAGCAATATCTTTGATTTGTTTAGTTGCTTGCACTTTTATTTGGGGAACAACATTTATTGCTCAAGATGCAGGTATGGACAATATTGGCCCATATACTTTTAATAGTGTTAGATTTTTTGTAGGATTTCTGGCGGTTTCTCCGTTTGTTTTTTTATTTGAAAAAAAAAAAATAAAGAAACAAATAACCAAGAACTCAAATGAATTTCTTAAACTTATTTTTCCAGTAGGTATTTTTTTATTTTTAGGTTGTATATTTCAACAGGTTTCATTGCTCTATACAGATGTTGCTAATTCAGCTTTTTTTACAATTTTCTATGTACCAATGGTTCCAATAATTGTGTACTTTTTGTTTTCTCAAAAATTGCACTGGTCCATATGGCCTTCCGTATTAGCGTGTATCATCGGGGGGTATTTTTTGAGTGATATTGGTAATGCAACTGTTCGATTCGGAGATAGTCTAGTATTAATCGGGGCTTTATTTTGGGCTTTGCATATTATTTATATAGGTAAGATAATCGATAAATTTGATTTGCCATTTTTTATTGCATTAATTCAAAATATAATAGTTGCAGCTTTTTCTTTTATACTAGTGCTAGTTTTTGAAGAATTAGATTTTAGTAAAATTAAATTAGAAATGATAGAAATTTTGTATGCTGGAATTTTATCGGGTGGAGCTGCATTCGCTTTACAAATATTTGGACAACGTAATATAGCAGCAGCGCCAGCCGCAATTGTGATGTCACTAGAAGGTGTTATTGCCGCAATAGCCGCTTGGATAATTTTAGATCAAATTTTAGGATTTGATAATATTATAGGATGCATACTTATACTTGGCGGTATTTTATTTTCACAACTGGTGCCCATATATAATAAAAATCAGAAGTAGACTGTTATTAACAGAAGTAATGAAAAAATTATTCTATATATTATAAATATATTCAAACTAAATTTTTTGATAAAATTTACAAAAATAGCAATAGTTATATAAGAAAAAGCAAAGGAAAATATTATTGCTATAATTGCTAAAAAATTAAGTTCTGGGCTTCCTTCTTTATAAATATTATAAATACCTAAAATACTTGCCGCAAATAAAGTGGGGATAGATAAAAAAAATGAAATTTTAACAGAATTAAATCTATCGAAGCCTAAAAACCTTCCTGCCGTCATAGTAATACCGGATCTACTAACTCCAGGCACTAAAGCTAATATTTGAAATAAACCAATTATAATTGCTGAAGTGTTAGTAAAATCGGAACCTATTTTCTTAGTCATTTTTGATTTATCGCTTAAATACAACAAGATTCCAAAAATTAAACTTGTCCATCCAATCACCTCTAAACTCCTTAAATGTTGAATTAAACCTGTTTCATAAAGAATGTAACCGGCAGGAATTATTGGAATCGTGCCTATAAGAATTTTGATTAAAAAATTTCTATTTTTGATAAGATTGAATAAATCACTTCTAAAGTAAAATATGATTGCTATCAAAGAACCCAGGTGTAAACAAATATCAATCAACAAACTTTGATTATTAAACTCATAATATTTTGAAACTAAAATAATGTGCGCGGCGGAACTAACTGGCAAAAATTCGAAAATACCCTGGATTGCCGAAAGAATTAAAATTTCAACGGATGAAAGCATTATTTGTTATTACTGCATAGCAGATAT
>CACIWQ010000017.1 GCA_902590395.1 uncultured Pelagibacteraceae bacterium | reverse complement strand
GTTGAATTTATTTCAAAAAAAGAAAATTTACCAAAAAAGATAGTTTATGAATTTTGTCTAAAATTTAAAAAACAGAAATGAAAAAAAATTTAATAGTTTTAATTTTATTGATTTTTTTAACTAGTTGTATGGGCTCAGCTTCACGAGGAGTTTTTGGAACAGGTGTAAGTGTTGCCCTTGATCCAAGAACACTAGGAACTCAAATTGATGATTCTATTATGCAAAAAAGTCTACAAGCTAGACTCGCATTGAACGAAAAAAAATACCTTATAAAGATTTCAGTAAAAGTTTTAGATGGTAGAATTTTTTTAAGAGGAAAAGTTAATGAGCCGGAAGAAAAATTAAAAATAACAAAGATGGCCTGGGAGACTAAAGGAGTACGATCAGTAAAAAATAACATAGCTATTAAGCAGAAATTTTCTTTTAAAAATACCGCAAAAGATGTTTTAATAACCTCTCAATTAAAAACAGCCTTAATTCTTAACAAAAAGGTGAAAGCAGCAAATTTTAATGTCGAAACAATAAATCAAAAAATTTATGTTTTCGGAATTGCACATGATGAAGATGAAAAAAAGGAAATTTTACAAGAAGCCGAACAAATAGTTGACGTTAAAGAAGTTATAACTAGTATTCTAATGCTTTCAGATTTAAGCAGGCAAAAAGAGTAAATTAATTTTTTTTATTCTTTTTATAATCAATTACGTCGGCTGAATAAGCTGCAACTGAGGCCAAATTTAATATATCACTTGTGGAAGATCTTAATGGAGCAATTTCTATTGCTTCTCCTAGTCCAACTAATAAAGGCCCCACAACTTTAACAGCACTCAAACTTTTCATTAATTTAAAAGAAATAGCTGCGCTATGCCTCCCTGGCATAATTAAAATGTTTGCATTTCCTACGATTTCAGAAAAAGGATAAAGATCTCTATATTTATCGTTCAAAGCTACGTCTGGTTGCATTTCGCCATCAAATTTAAAATCGACATTTTTTTCTTTTAATATTTCTACTGCGTCTCTCATATTTTTTGTAGATCTAGTTTTTGGGGTACCAAAAGTAGAATGAGATAAGAATGCTACTTTTGGATCAAAACCAAATAATCTTGCGACTCTTGCGGATGATATAGCTATTTTGGTTAGTTGTTCTGCGGTAGGAATTTCATGTACAGTTATATCAGCTACAAAAACTGTTCTACCTCTGTTAACCATTATGTTTAAACCAAAAATTATTTCTCCAGATCTTGCATCAACTACACGCTTTACCTTATCTAATGTTGATGTATATCTTCTTGTATTTCCAGTAACCAGCGCATCCGCATCTCCACAAGAAACCATGCATGTTCCCCATATAACTCTGTCATTTCTTACTAATCTATCGCAATCCCTTTCCAACAAACCTTCTTTTCTTTGTAATTTTTTATAAAGAAATTTAGCATATTTTTCTCTTTTTTCTTTATCTGTTGAATTAATTATTTCTATTTTATAATTTTCATCTAAACCAATTTCTTTAAGTTTAGTTTTTACAATTTCTTTTTTTGCTATTAATATTGGAATTCCAAGACCGTTACTTTTAAATGCTATTGCGGCTTTTAATGTATTTTCATCTTCACCATCGGCAAAAACGACCTTCTTCTGAGATTTTTTTATTTGTGTATTAACACCCTGCATTATGGTTGTTGATGGATCTAGTCTTTGTTTTAATTGTTCTTTGTATGCTTCAAAATTTTCTATTTTTTTTCTTGCGACTCCACTCTTTATAGCCGCTTTGGCCACTGCAACTGGTATTACACTAATTAATCTTGGGTCAAAAGTTGACGGAATTATATATTCTTTTCCATATATGGGTCTTTCACCACCCATTGCAGCGACAACTTCATCTGGAACATATTCTCTTGCAAGTTCTGCTATTGCATGCGCTGCAGCAACTTTCATTTCTTCATTAATTGTTTTTGCTCTAACATCTAAAGCGCCTCTAAAAATATATGGAAAACCAATTAAATTATTTACTTGGTTTGGATAATCAGATCGACCTGTTGCAACTATTGCATCACTTCTTACTTCGTGGACATCTTCTGGATTAATTTCAGGGTCAGGATTTGCACATGCGAAAATAATTGGATTTTTTGCCATACTTTTTACCATGTCTTTTGTTAACACGCCTTTAGTTGACAGACCCAAAAAAACATCCGCACCTTTAATTGCATCCTCAAGTGTTCTATGTTTTGTTTCAATTGCATGAGCAGATTTCCACTGATTAAGATTGTCTCTGCCTCTATATATGACGCCTTTTGTATCTATCATTATAATGTTTTTGTTTGACACTCCGCTGTTCTTAAATAAGTTTGAACATGCCATTGCAGAAGCGCCTGCTCCACTTACAACAACTTTAATATCTTCGATTGATTTTTTGCATATATTTAGTGCATTTATTAAAGCTGCTAAAGTTATTATTGCTGTACCATGTTGATCATCATGAAATATGGGGATATCCAATTTTTCTTTTAATTTTTCTTCTATGAGAAAACAATCTGGTGCTGCTATGTCTTCCAAATTGATTCCTCCAAAACTTTTTCCAAGCGCTGATATACAATTAATAATTTCTTCCGAGTTTGAGGAGTCTATTTCTAAGTCTATGGAATCAATATCTGCAAAGCGCTTAAATAAAATTGCTTTGCCTTCCATTACAGGTTTTGAGGCTAAAGCGCCTAAATTTCCCAAACCTAGTATGGCAGATCCATTACTAATTACAGCTACTAGATTGCCCTTTGTTGTATAGTCGTATGCAGCATCCGGATTTTTTGCTATTACTTTAACTGGAGCTGCGACGCCAGGCGAATAAGCAAGAGCAAGATCTCTTTTACTCGTCATTGGCTTTGAAGATAAAATTTCTATTTTTCCTGATTTTCCACTATTGTGATAATCCAATGCTTCTTGGTCTGTGTATCTTTCTATTTTGGACTTTTTCTTCATTTGAAAAGCAAGTATCTTACAATTGTCACAAAAATAAGGCTTACATGTCAAGATGAACTTAATAGCTTCAACCTCTACATTTGGTTTTTTTACGTTGATAAGTCGAATACTTGGTTATGTAAGAGATATTTTAATTGCAATTTTTTTGGGTACTAGTCTTTTAGCGGATGCTTTTTTTGTAGCATTTAGATTACCTAATACATTTAGAAGATTATTTGCTGAAGGAACTTTTAATGCAGCATTTATTCCAAGCTATGCAGGAATACTTGCGGAGAGTAAAACTCAAGCAGATAACTTTGCAAAAAATGTATTTAATTTACTTTTTATTATTTTATTATTTTTTGTATTAGTGGCAGAAATCTTCATGCCACAACTAATTTTCTTAATTGCTCCAGGATTTTATAAAGATCCAGAAAAATTGAAGCTTGCGGTAGATTTGAGTCGAATTACTTTTCCTTTTTTATTTTTTATTTGTCTAGCTTCTTTTTTTAGCGCAATACTAAATTCGTATAATAAATTTGCAGTATCAGCAGCAGCACCCATTACACTTAATTTAGTATTAATAGGATCCTTGTTTTTTTCTCAATGGTTAAATATGTCCGATGTTCTATTATTATCTTATGCAGTTTCGATAGCAGGATTTATTCAGCTAATAATTTTATTATTTTTTGTTAGAAAAAATTTTAGGCCAGTTTTAAGTTTTAAAATAAAAATAGATGAAAAAATAAAATTTTTTTTTAAAAAATTAGTTCCCAGTATATTTTCTTCAGGAGTAACACAAATTAATATATTAGTTGGGACAATAATTGCTTCGTTTCAATCTGGTGCTGTTTCATATCTTTATTATGCTGACAGAGTTTACCAAATCAATCTTGCAGTGGCCGGCATTGCCGTAGGTACAGTTATGCTTCCAGAGCTTTCTAAATATATTAAAAATAAAAATTTTAAAGAAATTACTAATCTACAAAACAGAGCTTTAGAACTTTGTTTATTTTTATCCATACCGGCTGCTACCGCTTTAGTTTTGGCATCAGAACAAATTATTACTTCTTTATTTGGGTATGGTTCTTTTGATAATGAAAGTGTTACTAATACAGCCACTGCACTTACTTTTTTTGCTTTTGGTGTACCTGCGTTTTCAACACTAAAGATTTTTTCTAATTATTTTTTTGCGAGAGATGATACTAAAACACCGTTTTATCTCTCTATTTTTTCAGTGGTTCTTAATATTCTAATAAGTGTTTCATTTTTTGGTAAAATAGGTTTTGTTATTATACCTATCGCAACTTCATTTTCTTCATGGGTTAATGTTTTTTTGCATTTTTATTTTATTAAAAAAAGGAATCTACATAGTTTTGATGAAACGTTTATTTACAAATTTCCTCGTATGATATTATCTGTGGTTGTAATGGGAATATTATTGTATTTATTACTTGGCTTTTTTTCAGACAAATTTAGCTACAATGAAAGTTGGAAATTTATTTACTTATTTATTATAGTAATTATTAGTTTATTTAGTTATTTTTTAATCTCAAATTTTTCAGGAGCTTTTAAATTTAAAGATATTAAATTAAAACAATAATTTTCAAATATGCATAAAAAAAGAATATTTTCTGGAGTTCAACCGACAGGAAATTTGCATTTAGGTAATTATTTAGGAGCAATACAAAATTTTGTAAATTTACAAAATAAATTTGAATGTATTTATTGTGTAGTTGATTTGCATGCTATAACCAATCGTCAAAATCCAAAAGAACTTAAATCAAATACTTTAGAAACGATAGCAAGTTTTATAGCTTCAGGTCTGAATGTTGAAAAAAATATAATATTTAATCAGGCAAGTGTATCTGCACATAGTGAACTAGCATGGATTTTTAATTGCGTTGCAAGGATTGGATGGATGAATCGGATGACGCAATTTAAAGAAAAGGCTGGTAAAAATAAAGAAAATGCTAGCGTTGGTTTGTTGGTATATCCCAATCTAATGGCCGCAGATATTTTGATTTATAAAGCGACCCACGTTCCTGTCGGAGAAGATCAAAAACAACATTTAGAATTAACAAGAGATATAGCAAAAAAATTTAACAATGATTTTAATTGCCAAGATTTTTTTCCAATAGTAGAACCTTTAATTTCTAATGAAATGGCTAGAGTTATGAGTTTAAGAGATGGTAAAAAAAAAATGAGTAAATCGGAGGACTCTGATTTTAGTAGAATTAATTTGAAAGATGGAAAAGATTTGATAGATCAAAAGATTAGAAAAGCAAAAACTGACAACGACCCAATTCCAGAACAATTAAGCGGACTAAAAAATAGATATGAAGCTGCAAATCTTATATCGATTTATGCAAGCATTAATAATATTGAAGTATCCAAAGTTTTAGATGAATTTGGGGGAAAAAATTTCTCAACCTTTAAGAGTAAATTAAGCGAATCAGTTGTAGAAAAAATTTGTCCTATCGGTAATGAAATTACAAAATTGCTAAAAGATAAAAGTTATCTAAATGGTATTCTGGAGAAAGGCGCCAAAAAAGCAGAATTAATAGCAAAAAACAATTTGAAAGAGATTTATAATATAGTAGGACTAACAAAGTACATTTAATAAATAATTTTTGGTATAATATAATAATAGAACTTTATGATTGTTGAAACAGAACATACACCAAATCCCAATACATTAAAATTTTTACCAGGTAAAAAAGTTTCTGATATAGGGCCTTTAGAATTTAAAAAAAGTGATAAAAATATAAAAATTTCTTTAGCTAATAAAATATTGTCTTTAGAAGGTACAGTAATGGTATTTTTTGGGAAAGATTTTATTACAGTAAAAAAAGAACAAAATTTAAATTGGGAAGACTTAAAACACGGCATAATTTCTGAAATTAATGATTATTATTCTAAAGGAAATGATGTAGTTGTTAGTAAGAGTATCACTAAAATAAAATCAGATTCGACAACAGATAAACCTAATAAAGTAATTGAAAAAATTAATGAAGTTTTAGATTCAAAAATTCGACCTGCGGTAGCTAGAGATGGTGGAGATATTACTTTTAAATCTTTTAATGATGGAGTAGTTACAGTTGAATTAAAAGGTAGTTGCTCTGGCTGCCCTAGTTCAATAATGACGCTCAAACAAGGTGTGCAAAATCTCTTATGCCATTACATACCTGAAGTTAAAAAAGTAGAGGCTGTATAATACTGTGTCAAAAAAAATAGAAAAACTATTTAGATCCTATAGAGACCAATTGTTACATTTAGCAAAACTATATGGAATAGTTGAGATAAAAAGTTACGCAAGAAGCGCCAAAAGATTGACAATTTTACAATTGGAACTTTTATTAATAAAAAATCGTATTAAATTACCAATTAATAGATCCAGTGATAAAGCTATAGCAAAACAAGAATTAAAAGAAAATTCTATAAGAAATATTTATCTTTCTTTAGCCTTCATTTTCTTTGTAGGTTGCTTAATTGCAACTAGACCATATATTAAAAATGTAGTTAACGAAGTTAAATTTACCTACGTAGCAGAAGAGTATAAAAAAGGTAAATCTACTGGGTCAAAGAAATCAAAAAAGAAAAAAATCGAAGAAGTTGAAAAAAAAGAATTTAAGCAAGAACATGACAACACAATAAGTTTAAACGCTCAAACGACTATAAATCTTTTTGAAGATTTAGGTTATGATCTCAAAGGTGTAAGAGCGGGTCAAAAAGTAAAACCAATTTATCTTACAAAGATGCCCAAAGATATTCGGACACTTGGTGATACGAAGAAAAAAAGAGAACTATTCATTAAGATCGTCTTACCTTTAATACTTAAGGAAAATGAGAGAATTACTGATGATAGAAAAAAACTTTTTAAAATATTAGGAAACAGTTTTAACACTATAGGTGAGAGAGTTTGGTTAAAAAGAAGATTTAAAGAGTATAAAGTAGATGATCAAGACACAGCAAAACTTAAAATGAGAATGGATATAATTCCCGTTTCTATTGCTTTAGCTCAAGCGGCAAACGAAAGTGGCTGGGGAACTTCTAGATTTGCTTTAGAAGGTAATGCTTTATTTGGACAATGGACATGGAGTGATAAAGGTATTTCTCCAAAAAATAAAGATCCTAATGCGAGTCACAAAGTTTTGCAATTTCAAATTCTTAAAGCATCAGTAAGAGCATATAAAAATAATTTAAATACTCATAACGCATACAAAGAATTTAGAGAAATGAGAGCTCAGTTAAGACAGGAAGATTCTATAATTGATGGCTTAAAGCTGACTATGTATTTAAAAAATTATGCCGCAGATGGAGAACAATATGTAAGAATTTTAGATGATATTATAGAAAAAAATTCATTAACAGATTTTGATAAGGCAAATTTATTACCCACAAAATCAGCAAAAGGTCTAGCTTTATAAAAATTTAATATTCCGCAACAACATATTGAATACCTAACCATCTCCATCTATTTTTATCTGCCCAAAGGGAACAGTTAATTCTGCCTCTTTCACTCATAAATTTTTCTTTAAGCAAAACTTCTAATTCACTTTCACTAGTAAATTTAATATCTGATTTTCTCCAAGTGTTTCCTTCATTTGAATAACATGTGATATTTTTAACATCGATTAAATCTTTGAAAAATTTAATTTTAACTTTTGGAGGGTTTTCATTTCCTTTAATATATCGGTTTTCTGGTGTTATTTTTTCATAAGGAAAAGGCAAAGTTTGAATTATGGATTTAAATCTTTTCAATTCACCATATTTTTCATTTATTGGGAATCTTGGTAATTCATGAAAATCTTTACTTGGATCTATAACACCTGAATGTTGTCCAAAAGCAAATTCAAAATTTAAATCAATTACGATTTTTTTCAAGGCTGTACTATATTCTCCGAAAGGATATGAAAATAATTTAGGAGAATAACCTAATTCTTTTTTGAAAATTTTTATAGATTTTTCTAAATCATCTCTTATTTTTTTTTCTTCCCAATCAATTAAGTATTCATGAGTATGACTATGATTTCCTATAGTAGCTAAATCGCTAGACTCAATTTCTTTTATTTGTTTCCATGTCATGTAGCCATTCTTGCCAACTTCTCTAGTACTTATAAAAAGAATAAAAGGAATTTTTCTTTTTTTTAGCACTGGCCATGCATTTAAATAAAAAGATTCAAAACCATCATCAATTGTTAAAAGCAAATAATTTTTTTCCATTTTACTTTTAATAATTTCATTAAATATATCGAAAGAAATAAATTCAAATTTTGAATTATTTATTTCATCTAAATGTTTTAAAAAAATTTCGTTTCTTATATTTGTTGATGGATATTTATTTTCATTAAAACGGTGATACATTAAAGCTATTACACCTTTATCAGGATTAAATTCGTTTAAATTTATAGCAAAGGA
>CACIWQ010000016.1 GCA_902590395.1 uncultured Pelagibacteraceae bacterium | reverse complement strand
TGTGCCAGCATCAGGTAAAGAATGGTCTTCTGATCCATTCGTAGCTACTGAAAAAAACAAAAAAATTTATGGTAGAGGGTCTTGTGACATGAAGGGATTTATAGCTTGCTGTTTAGCTTTAGCGCCTTATTTTGCGTCTCAAAATTTAAAAAAACCAATTCATTTTTCTTTTACATATGATGAAGAAACGGCATGTCAAGGAGCACCGATAATGATTAAGGAACTAAAAAAACGTAATATTAATTGTTCTATTTGTATAGTTGGAGAGCCAACTAGCATGAAAGCTATTCAGGCACATAAAGGTTGTTATGAATACTCAACTCACTTTACCGGTTTAGCTGGTCATGGGTCTGCTCCCGACAAAGGTGTCAATGCTGTAGAGTACGCAACAAAATTTATAAATAAACTTATGGAACTAAGAGAAGAACTAAAAAAAAGACAACCAACAAATTCTGTTTTTACTCCTCCTTACACAACTTTGCAAATTGGAAGAATAAAAGGTGGGTTAGCAAGAAATGTTATTGCTGATCAATGCGTGGTTGATTGGGAACTTAGACCGGTAGTTCCAGAAGATGGAGAATTTGTTAATAAAAACATGGAAGCTTACGTCAAAGATGTTCTCTTACCAGAAATGAAAAAAATTTACCCAAAAGCTGATATTAAAAAAGAAATTATTGGTGAGATTATTGGTTTTAATAAAGAAGAAAAATCAGAAGCTATAAATCTTATTTGTAACTTAACAGGTGATAATTCTCGAGATGTTGTGTCTTTTGGTACAGAAGCAGGTTTATTTCAGGAAATAGGAATTAGCACTGTTGTTTGCGGACCTGGATCTATTGAACAGGCACATAAAATTGATGAGTATGTAAGCATTGATCAATTAAAAAAATGTTTAAAGATGCTTATAGATCTTAAAGAAAAAATATCACACTAAGTAGTTTTTTTTGCAAATAAATTTGTTAATTCATAAACTATTGTGGCTGCGGCAAGAGAAGTAATTTCTGCATGATCGTAGGCTGGGGAAACTTCAACTACATCAGCAGATATTAGGTTTAGTCCTGAAAGTCCGCGCAAAACATTAACCATTTCTCTAGTTGTCATACCAGCAACTTCGGGTGTTCCTGTTCCTGGAGCCTGAGAAGGGTCAAGGACATCAACATCAATAGATAAATAAAGAGGATTATTTTTTACTCTGTCTCTTATTCTTTTAACTATTTTATCTATTCCTTCTGTTTGAAACTCATCACAATGAATAATTTTAAAACCAAATTCTGCATCATTTTTTAAATCCTCTCTGCTGTATAATGGACCTCGTATTCCTACATGCATTGATGAGTCATCTAAAAATAAATTTTCTTCTCTGGCTCTTCTAAAAGGTGTTCCATGAGTATAAGGCGCTCCAAAATAAGTATCCCAAGTATCTAGATGAGCATCAAAATGAACTAATGCTACTGGCCCTTTATTTTTGTGATTAACGGCACGTAACAAAGGTAAAGCTATTGTATGATCTCCACCCATGCTTATTATTCCTTTAACTTTACCTAATAAATTTGTTGCGGCTTTTTGAATCTGCTCAACAGATTCGTTAATATTAAATGGATTGCAAGTTATATCTCCCGCATCAGCTACTTGCTGTTCTAAAAAAGGTTCTGAATCGTATGCAGGATGATAATTTGTTCTTAAGTGTCTTGATGCTTGACGAATACTTTGCGGACCAAAACGTGCACCTGGACGATAACTTGTTCCCGCATCAAAAGGAACTCCAACTATAGCAATATCACAACTTTCTACATCTCTTAATTCTGGTAATCTTGCAAAGGTCGAAGCCCCAGCAAATCTTGGAACTTTTGTTCCGCTTACAGGTTGTATAGGTGTTTTAACTTTTTTTTTACTCATTAAATTATTATAATATAAATCATGGTCTTTATATACATTGTTATAGCCTTGTGGGCTGTAGGCATGATTGCTGATTAAGTATTTTTCTACTTAATTATATTGCTTGATCATTAATCAGATCTTGAAGCTCTGGTATCATTTTTGTGGCAGAATCTAAAAGTGGATATATTTTTTGCGCTGCCTTATAGCTTTCAATTGCTTTTTTATATTGTTTTAACTCTATATAATTTAAAGCTTGTCCGGATAGCGCTCCGAAATGTCTAGGTTCAAGCGCAAGTGTTATTTTAATATCATCTAACGAAGATTGATAACGATTCATTAGATAAAGAACTGTTGCTCGTTTATTCCATGCTTCAGACCAATCTGGCTCTGTTGCGATTATTGTTGTAAAAAGTTTATGAGCTTTATTTAATTCTCCCATACTCATTAAACGGGAACCTTGAATTAATAATTCAGTCAATCTAAACCCACGCCTATCATCAGAAGGATGGATCAACCAAATTTCCCATATTTTTTTTTCTACTATTTGAGCAGTTGATTGATCTTTAGTATTTTTTAATTGGGTAAATAGTTTATCTAATTTATTACTTCTTTCTTCAGCATTAATATTACTAAAAAAAAATAAAATAAAAAAAACAATTAATATAGATTTTTTCATGATTTTATTATTCACTTTTTTAAATGATTTTCAAATGTACCGCTTCTAACGTCTATTCTAAAAGAATCGTTTTGCTTTAGAATAGAATTTAAAAAAGATTCATTTTCCTTAGCTTTTTTATCCATTTTGTAGCATGCTAAGATTATTTTAGCTCCATCTAAAAAATTAAATGATAAACTTGTTACAGTGCTTTTTCCAGTGAAAGGATAAGTTAGTGCCGCATCTTCTGTAAGTTCATAGGATTTTTTTTTTTCTTGAACGGTATTTTTAAATAACCCCGTTATATTTAAAGCAACAGCGTCCAGTTTATTATTGCATTCTTTATTATCGTAATTATTTTTTTCTAATCCTCCAACTAACCCCTCTATTATAAAATTATCATCGTCATTTTTGTAACTTATTAAAAACCAGTTATAAATACCTTTCCCGGGCATGTATGAAGTTGAATACTCATTATAGCTATAATTGTGCCATCCTTGTTCACTATCTTCTAATTGGAATTCGCTAAAATAATCTAAAGCACTATCTCCTATCTTCATTCCTTCGATCTGGAAATATCGAATATTGTCAGCTAAAGATAAGGTTTGGAATGATAAGATCGAAATTATTAAAAAAAATATTTTTTTCATTAATTTGGTACAGGATTTATGATTTTTAATTAATTTAATTACGCAGCTTAATTCCACGCAATCTTTCTGATCTTCTTCTTAATAATTCAACTGTTGTTAAAAGTGCAATTGATAATGCCACTAAACATGTTGCCATGCACAAAATTACAGGGCTTGTTTCTTGACGTAACCCTGCCCACATTTGTTTAGGTATAGTTATCTGTTCAACACTTCCAACAAACATAACTACCACCACCTCGTCAAAAGAAGTAATAAAAGCAAACAGTGCTCCAGATATAACACCTGGAAGAATTAAAGGCATTATAACTTTAAAGAAAGTTCGCATTGTATCGGCCCCTAAACTTTGTGAGGCTCTAATTAAATTAGTATCAAATCCAGTTAATGTTGCCGTAACTGTTATAACCACAAATGGTGTTCCAAGTGCAGTATGTGCAAGAATTAAACCTAGATAAGTATGAGTTAATCCAATTTTTGAATAAAAGAAAAACATTCCTGCCGATGTAATAATTAGTGGAACAATCATCGGAGAAATTAGTATTGCCATAATAGTTCCCTTGAACGGCATATTAGGTCTGCTTAAACCTAGGGCAGCAATGGTTCCTAGTGCTGTTGCTAAGAATGTAGCAGAAATTCCAATAATAAAACTATTTCTAGTTCCTAACATCCATTTATTTGACACAACCGTTGTGTCTCCCACGCTAGCGATACCAACCATTTGCCTATACCATCTAAGAGACCATGCTTCTGGCTCAAAATTCATAAATTCTCTAGTAAATTCAAAAAATGGTGAAGCGCTAAATGATAAAGGAAGAATTATAAAAATAGGCGCAATTAAAAAGAAAAAAACTAAACCACAATAAGTTAAAAAAGAATACCACCCTATTCTTTGTGAAGTTGTTGTATATGATGGTAAAGCCATAATTATCCTAATTTGATATTTTCTATTCCAACTAATTTATTATAAACCCAATATAAAACTGTCATCACTCCTAAAAGAATAGCTCCTAAAGCTGCACAGAGCCCCCAATTTAGTGTTGTTTTTAAATGGTAAGCAATCCAATTTCCTATCATTTGTCCATCCTTACCCCCAACCAATTCAGGTGTAATGTAGTATCCAATTGCAAGTATAAATACGAGCATGCATCCTGCGCTAATTCCAGGTACTGAGTTTGGCATATAGATTTTCCAAAAAGCATGTAACGGCGAAGCCCCAAGGTTTAAAGCTGCTCTCATATAGTTTGGTGAAATTGTTCTCATAACACTGTACAAAGGCAAAACCATAAAAGGTAATAGTATTTGTGTCATAACAATTATAGTTGCCGTTTCATTATACATAAGCTTAAAGCGGTTTTCGTCAGCAATAATATTGGACATCACTAATAAATTATTAAAAACACCTTTTTGTTGAAGCATGACCATCCACGCGACGGTTCGAACAAGTAACGACGTCCAAAAAGGCAACAACACACATATCATTAAAAGATTGCTATATTTTAGCGGCAGAGTTGAAAGCAGATAAGCAATTGGATAGCCCAACATCAAACAAAAAACCATAACTAAAACGCTTACCTTAAATGTTTTAAACCATGTATGATTATAAATTCTTCTATTTTCTTTCTGCCTAACAACCTCTTTGTCTACGTTATATTTTAAATCAACTGCATTTAAATAATATCCCGCAGTCGTAGCGTCAACCATCACTCCTATGGCTTTCCAATATTCCATGTTAGCCCACTTTTTATCAATGGCTATCATTTGTTCTTTGTATGGGCCTTCTTCAATTTTTTTGAATTTACGCTTTGATTTTTTTAGCAAACTTTTCCAACCCGATTTTGCATAATTCATTCGGGTGCTAGCTTTACCTATAGCATAACCTTCGCTTTCTTTAACTTCAAAGAACATTGTTTTATATAGTTCTTCGGATGGCAAATCTTGTCTATCCCATTTTTTATATTCCTTAAAAGTTTTTGGAAAAACGGTATTGATATGACTATCATCAACGCTTCGGAGCAACATATCGCCAATGGGAATTAAGAATGTAAAAAGTATAAAAAGTAAAAGTGGCGCAACTAAAAGAACTGCTCTTATTTTATTTCTTCTTTCAGCTTTTTGAAGACTAACTTTTAAAGGAATTCCTTCAGTTGTTAAAATAGAACCTGCAGTTGTTTCATTCATAATTTTGTCTCTAAACAAAAAAGGCGAGACTCTCGTCTCGCCTTTTTTTAAATATTACGAATTATTAGTTACCCTTCCAAGCACCGAATCTTTCGCTAACTTCAGCACCGTTATCAGCCCACCAAACTGGGTCAGCTATAACAGCTCTCTTAAGTACTTTCGGAGCAGTTGGCATGTGAGGTAATATATCAATATTTCCACCTTCTTTTATGAACCAAGGTTCACCTTTTTTGATGATATTGATACTAGATTTTCTCATAGGGCCGTATGGAATGTATTTAGCTTGATCAGCTAAAGCTTGAGCAGTTGAAGCGTGAGCCATAAACTCAAGAGCTTCTTTCTCATTTCCACCTTTGATTGCTACAAGATATTCTTGTTCAAGAACTGTAGCATCCCAAATGTATTCGAAGTCTTTACCTTCAGAAAGAACAGCAGCACCAATTCTACCGTTGTATGCTAATGCCATAACAACTTCACCGCTTGATACTAATTCAAGTGGTTTAGAACCAGCTGACCAGAATACAACATGATCTTTAATTGTATCTAGTTTTGCAAATGCTCTGTCTATTCCTTCAGGAGTACTCATTACATCGTATACTTTGCTTGCTTTAACACCATCAGCAACTAGTGCCATTTCGATTAAAGCGTTTGCCCATGTATGTATTCCTCTTTTTCCAGGAAACTTTTTAACATTAAAGAAATCTTTAATGTTTTTTGGTTTTTTACCTGGAAATGCACTCTTGCTATAAAACGCTGTGTAAGCCCAAAAAATTTGTGGTACTACACAATCAGATACTGGAGGTACAACCATATCATTTATGAATGAACTTTGGTCTACTTTTGCAAATAAACCTTCGTCACAACCAGTAATCGCTTGGTCAGGAAGTACGTCTACTACATCCCAAGTTACGTTTCCGGCTTCTACTTGAGCTTTGATTTCACCAAGACCACCGTTATAGTTTTCAACAGTAACTCCTGAACCTTTGCTCCAAGTATCTATGTAAGCCTTTTGTTGACTGTTCGTATAAGCTCCGCCCCAAGATACAAACGTGATATCTGCATAAGATGATGCAGTAAATGCTATCGCGATCAATCCAAGGAAAGTAGCTTTTATTAATTTAAACATATTTACCCTCTTTATTGATTAATTATACGTATAAGTTGCGAATTAAAACAAATTGAGAAAGTACTGTAAACCTAAAAAAGTAATAAATTAACCTAGATCTAGTGCCCTTGAATCGCTTGCTTTCCAAGATAGTTTAACAGAAGCTCCTTCTTTTAAGTTTGCTCCTTTATAAGAATTTGGAACTTTAACAATAAATTGATCATTTCCACAAACTTCAACTCTTGTGCGAATATGATCTCCTAAATAAATTAATTCTTTTACTTTTGCATTAAAAGAATTTTCAAAATTGCTGTCTGGTGAATTAATTTCAACTCTTTCTGGACGCAAAGAAACAGTTGAAGCATCACCTACAGCATTAACATTTATTTTTAAAGAAGTGATGTCGTCACCTTTTTCAGTAGTTACTACACAATTTTTTCCATTAATAGATTTTACTTTTCCTCTAATCTGATTGTTCTCTCCAATAAAGTTTGCAACAAATGCATTTTCAGGTTTTTCATACAAAACATCTGGTGATGATATTTGTTGAATTTTTCCATCATTAAATACTGCTATACGATTTGACATCGTTAACGCTTCACTTTGATCGTGAGTAACATAAACAACTGTGATTCCGATTCTCTCATGAATGTGTTTAATTTCGTATTGCATTTGTTCACGAAGTTTTTTATCAAGCGCTCCTAAAGGTTCGTCCATTAATACTAGTCTTGGTTCAAAAACTAAAGACCTTGCTAAAGCTACACGTTGTTGCTGACCACCTGATAATTGTAAGGGCATACGATTTCCAAACTCTCCGAGCTCCACCATATCCAAAGTTTTTTTTACTTTTTCTTCAATCTCCGATTTATTTAATTTTCTAACTTCAAGCGGAAAAGCAAGATTTTCATTTACTGTCAAATGAGGAAATAATGCATAGTTTTGAAACACCATTCCAATTCCTCTTTTGTTTGGAGGAATCTTGTTAATAGCCTCACCTTCTAAATATATTTCTCCACCTGTAGGAGTTTCGAATCCAGCTAACATCATTAATGTAGTTGTTTTTCCAGAACCAGAAGGTCCTAACATTGTAAGAAATTCTCCCTGTGGAATATCTACATTGAGATCTTTTACTACGAGCGTTTCTCCATCGTAGCTTTTATCGACTTTATCAAATTTAACAAAACTATCTGAGGTCCCCATAAGCGTCGGATTAAAACAATTTTTAAAAACTATTTCAAGATATTTATCCTTTTATATGCAAATCCCTTGATAAATTACAGAATAATTCTGAACCTTTTTCGGTCACTCTTACAGACTCGCTGGCTTCAACTCCCCAATCTCCAAATTGCATCACAGCAATCATGTGGAAAGTAACGTTAGGTTGTAAAACTGTTTTGTCCCCTTTTGATATATTTAAAGTCTGCTCACCCCAATCAGGTGGATAGCCAATACCAATTGAATATCCTGTTCTTGATTCTTTTTTAATTCCATGCTTGTCCAATACTCCCCAGAATTTTTGAGCAACGTCATTAGCAGTATTTCCAGGTTTGGTAGCTGAAATTCCTGCATCCAGTGCTTCATTCGTTGCTTTCATTGTATCTATTTTTTTTTGATTTTTTTCCCCCAAAAGTACTGTCCTCGCCATAGGACAATGATATCTTTTGTGTACTCCTGATATTTCAATAATAGTTGCTTCCCCTTTGACAAACTTATCTTCTGTAGCTGTTAGATGAGATGCTGAAGTTCCTTTTCCTGTAGGTAATAAAGTTGCGATACTAGCGTAATCACCCCCAAATTCTATTGTACCATTAAATAACGCTTTCTGAATTTCGCCAACAGCATCACATTGTCTAACTCCAGGATTAATACTTTTAAAAGCTGTATTCATTCCATTTTCCGTTATTCGTGCAGCTGACTTCATTAATTTAATTTCTGCTTCTGATTTAATAACTCTTACCCAATTCACTAGGCGTTCTGCATCTTTAAATTTTGCATTTGGTAAACCCTTTTTTATTGTTTCATAACAATATGCTGTAAAATAGTGACTATCCATTTCAAGACCAATATTAGATTTATTCCATTTTTTTTGTTTTATTATTTCAACTAAATATTGGTATGGGTGTAGTGGCCATGTATGAATATATTTCTCATCATAAGGAATAATATTTTTATGTTGTACATAAGTTTTTATATAACCTCCTCCAACATCTTGTGCTCTTAAAAAGCAAATGGGCTCGTCTTCATTTATATGAACTAAAACACACTGGGCATAATAAAATGACCAGGCGTCATAACCCGTTAAATAATTCATGTTAGCTGGATCGTGTGAAACTAATAATTCGATACCCAACTTTTGCATTGAATCTTTAACTTTTTTTAGTCGCTCCTTATATTCTTTTTTATCAAAAAGCATTTAATTCCTTAAAAGTTTTCCATAACCTACGATTGAAGATTTATATCCCGCAGATCTTACAGTGTCCCAAATTAAAGTCTGATTACTAGAAAAAACAGGTTTATTTATTTTTTTTTCAACTTCGTCAAGAATTTCTAAGGCAGGAAGTGCAGTGCATGATACAAAAAGTGCATCCGCATCATTTATATTTAACTTGGTTAATACCTTAAATAGATATTTTGGATCTATTCTTGCAAAATCTACGTCTAAATCTAAATTAAAAGTACTAAATGACATTACTTCAATATTTTTTTTGATCAGATATTCAGAAATAGTTTGGTTTACGGACTCGGGGTAAGGCGTAAATACTGCTACCTTTTTTATATTCATTTTATTAAAAGCTTTAATTGCTGAAGTAATTGGAGTTGTAACGTGACAACCGGGTTTCGCCAATTGAATTTTTTCTTTAACTTTATCTT
>CACIWQ010000015.1 GCA_902590395.1 uncultured Pelagibacteraceae bacterium | reverse complement strand
GTAATGATAGAGGATACAAATATCGGTGATCATTATGATCCAAATAGTAAAAAAGTAAGAGTTGAACCTCATAGATTAGATAAAAAAAGTTTAACAAGCATAACTGTTATTTGTCATGAAATAGGTCATGCAATTCAACACAAAGAAAATTTTCCACCACTAATTAGAAGACACAAGTTAATCAGAAAAACTCAATGGATATCAAAATTGGGTGGTGTAATTTTGTATGGCGGTATTCCCTTAATAGTAGCGACAGGCGCAATACCATTTATCAGGGTCTGTCTTTTAATTGCTTTTGCATCAGTATTAATAAATATGATTACTCATTTAATAACATTAGATGTGGAATTAGATGCAAGCTTTAATCGAGCAATGCCTATCCTTGAAAAGAAAATTCCACAGGAGCACCATGCAGCATGTAAATCAATATTAAAAGTTTGCGCATTTACCTATGTGGTTGGATCAATGACCAGTATATTAAATGTTAGGAATATTTGGATTTGGCTTCGATTATTTTTGTTTAGGAGATAGAAAAATAAAAACTAGCGAAATACTAGCGAAAGAAGAGATAAAACAAGATTTGTACTGGTATGAACGACGATAAAGCCCGCCAACTCTGGAAAATCATACAGGAAGCTGGTGATTATTTAATGGTCTTGCGGAACAGTCCAGCTCAGTCTAGTTCAGTCTAGTTCACAGTAGTAGTACAGACAATTTAAAATTCATAAAAAATAAATCGCATAAAGATTCGCTAAAAACACTACTAAAACTTGAAACAAACTTGAAACAAAAGAGATAAATCAAATGGTCAATTTCTATGGCTTTTGATAGCATTTAATCATGAAAAAACTTTTAGGGATCGTGGTGAAAAATGACATCTATACTAGAAAATAGTATTGAGGGTAAACAATTAGAAAAAAGTCAAAAAAAAGCGGTAGAAATTAAAGGGAAAAATATTTGTGTTAATGCAGGGGCTGGATCAGGAAAAACTTTTACGATCTTAGCTAAAGTTCTTCATCTTTTGGATGGAAGGTTAGCAAATCAAGATGAAATTATAGTTGTTGCTTACAATACTAAAGTTGCGTCTGAGCTCAGAGATAGAATTTATAGACAAGCAAAACTATATCCTAATTTAGAAAAACAACTTAAAGAAATTTCTATAAGTGAAGGCAAAGAATGCCCTAAGTGCAACAAAAAAATAGAGACAGCTCTTCACATGTGCTCTAACGAAAAAAAATATATAGAAAGAAAAATTCACACATTTCATAGCTATTGTTATGATCAGCTTAAAAAAAATGAAACCAAAAAATTAGCAAAATTTTTAGAACCAAAAGAAAGTAAATTACTTGAATTAAGGAAAGCAAAATTTTTTGAGGAATTGGTTCAAGAAATAGGGAGTAGTAATAAAAAATTTTATAATAAACTTAACAAGTTTTTTCTTTCTCACCTAATAAGATACAAAAATATCTTTAAGGACATTAAAACCATGCCTCAATACCAACGTTATATCAAACCAAGACATGTGGCTTTAAAAATCGTAGAAGAAAATGATGAAGAATTTCATTTATTAACCAAAAGTATTGAAGAATTAGAAATAGCAAATTTTCTTTATTTAAAGGGAATAGATTTTATATACGAGGATGAATACAAGGGAAAATTACCTAAAGAATGGAACCGAGAGGATGGCTCAGGAAAATATAGACCTGATTTTCATCTAATAAAAAAAAATAAAAATGGCAAGGTAATCTATGATGAATATTACGAACATTTTGCACTTGATAAAAATTTTAATCCTCCAAAATTTTTTACAAATGCTGAAAAATATAAAAAAGATTATGAAATTAAAAAAGAATTATTTAAGGGCAAACTAATTTGTACTTATAGTCATCAGAAAATTGACGGCACTTTATTTGAAAGTTTAACAAAACAGTTGCGTGCAAAAGGAATAAAAGTCCCAGAAGAAAATGTAATCTCAGATAAAGAAGCTGTAGAAAAGTTTAGAGAAGCAGGATATTTCGTTTCTTTTGCAGGTTTGTTGAGTAATTTTTTGACACATTTTAAACTAAGAGGAGCCGATTTAGGTAAATTAAAATCAAAAGTTGCCAGTTCATGGTTTAAAAAAATTTTTGAAGGAGAGGAAAGCAAAAGAACTAGAGCTTTTGTTGAAATATTTGAAACTATTTTCTCAGCATATCAAAAGAAACTTAAAAACGAAAATCGTATAGATTACGAAGATATGCTTCTCAAGGGTAAGGAATATATAAAAAATCAAAATTTAAAATATTTAATTGTTGATGAGTTCCAAGATATTTCTCCTTTACGTGCAGAGGTTTTACAAAAAATTCAAAAATATAATAAAAATGTCCAACTATTCACAGTTGGAGACGATTGGCAGTCTATATATCGTTTTAGTGGCGGTGACATAGATATATTAGTTGATCAATTTGAAAAATACTTTGGCAAAAAAGAAAGGGTAGACTTGGGATTAACTTATAGATTTAACGATCGTTTATGCGAATTAACAACATCTTTTATACTGCAAAATCCAAAGCAGATACCTAAAAAAATAAAAGGTAGACAAGATTATAATGAAATTCCTCTGTCGGTTTTTCAACAACAAACTGAAAAGCATAAATTTAAAATTAACTTCTCCTTAAAAATCCACTTATTAGAGGTTTTAGATAAAATATTTAAGAAAGAAAAAAATTCCATAACCAAAATACTATTCTTGTCACGCTACAATGATTACATCTACAGAAATGGATATGAGGACTTAGAAAGATATGTAAAAAACATTTTTAAAAGCAAAAAAAAAATTATCGAATTTTCAACTATTCATAGCGCTAAGGGTGATGAAGCTGACTATGTTTTCTTAATGAATGTAAATGATGGTTATATGGGCTTCCCCAGCACTATAGAAGATGATCCAATTTTAAAGTTAGTAATAGATGACAAAGACAAAGATAATATTGAGCATGCTGAAGAAAGACGGTTATTTTATGTTGCTTTAACTAGGACGAAAAAGAAAGTTTTTATTTATGGAGAAAAAGAAAGTTATTTTATTAATGAAATAATTAAAAATAAAAAAAATGCAGAAGGTCACCACTATGAAAAATCTGATATACCAATTTTAAAAGATCCAGAACACCTTTTGGTTATTAGCTATGTTATGGGCAGCAAAAAAAAAGTAAAGCATAGTACTCCCGCAAAAAATATTGGATTAAAAAATGGTGATATAATTTTACAAGTAGAGGATAAAAAAAACCCGAGAAAAAGAGATTTGTTTGATGTGCTCAAAAAATGTGAAGGCAAAGAAATTAAACTATTAATAAAAAATCAATCGGGAGTTCTTGAGAAAAAAATTAAGCCATATAATAAAAATGAAGGTACAAAATCTAAAAAAAGATATGAAATTGGAGCTACTGTCTTTGAGAGAGAAATAAATCCATTTATTGATAAATTATTAAAAGACTACAAATTAAATACAAATAAAAATGACAAAAAATAGACTTATTTACAGAGTAATAGGAAAGAGAATGTTTGATAAAAGTATATTTACCAAAGTTCCGTTTCTAGCCGCCACAATAGAAAGTGTAGAAAAAAATCAGTTTAAATTTAAAGAAATTTATGATCTTCCAAAAACTTGGATCAGCGATCTAAAAGATATTAGTCCCACAGAAATTTTAGCTTCTTCGGTTGGTATAGTTTCGATTTACTTTAGATGGAATAAAGCTGAGAAAGAAGAATTTATCGAAGTTGCAACTTCGTTACTAACTTCTAGTTCATTCTATGGAGATCCTTTGGGGGTAATAGCTTCAATTATTGCACTAGCTCATGCTTATACGAAAGCTAGAGATAAACAATCATTTAGAAATTTAAAATGGGGCACAATCAAAGGCGCAACAACAATGGGTGCTTTCAGTTTAACAATGACATTTGTAGGAACTCCTATATTTGGTTTTTTGCTTGGTTTATGTGTTGCCATGGTAGTCAGGAAATACATTGGCTTTCTGAAGTTTCTTGAATATCTAAAATGGATGAAAAATGTGCGACCAGCTATTAAAAAAGTTATGTCTAGAAGAGAATTTTTATCACTTAACCTATTCACATTTAAACGTGCTTGAATCAATTTTAATTATTGAAGTTGTGGCTATTTTAATTACACTTTATGTTATGAACCAATGAACACAGCGTTAGTCATTATCGTTCTTTCAATGTTGATTTTTTTGGTCGTTTTTTATCTAAAGCGGACTAAAGAAAAAAGAAAAGCTTGGGAAGCGGAACGTGAAAAAATCAAAGAGTATGGCGAGAAGATAAACGAAGAAACGAGAAATAAGAATAAATGAAAAAACTTTTAGGGATCGTAGTTCTGGGTTTGTTGTGGTGCAATGTTGGGTATGCAGAAACTATTGATAAAAGAGTTTTGGGTTATGCGGATGACAATCAATATGGAAAATGGTTTATTTTTGAAACAAAACCAGGAGATGTTTTCACATTGAGCTTTGCTGGCTCAGGGACCAATGCTGGCATTTGGATTGTTGAAGGATCAAATTTAGAAACAGGAAATACTCTTTGCTTATTAAAAAAGGATGATGCAAGCCAAAAACTTCAAAATGTGGTTAAAAGCTTTATGGCTGAATACGGACTAGGAGGAAAAGTCAAGGTTGATATAAACAATAATTTAAAAAAAACATTAGGAGTCCCAATGGTTAAAGGTATAGATGATTATATATCAGACACCATATTATTTTATTTTCTTAAAGCAGCACAATCATCAAGAAGCACAGAAGACTTTTTAAAAAGAATCAATTGCAAATAAATCTCTTTTAATTTTCAATTTAATTTTATATATTTGAATTAGTCCTGATTTAGAACTTAACTCTACTTGCTGGGACTTTAAACACAACGCTAAAGGAGGCAAATGACTAAACTAAGAATAGAAAAGATAAAAGATTTTTTCTTAAGAAAGAAAAAAGAAGGAAAACAACTTATCTTCTTTGAAAAAATCGATAAAAATACTAGCCGTGAGCAAATTAAAGAGAACATTAAAAATCTCTTAATCAAGCAAGGCTTTAAGTATGTTCCTTCAAAGAAGGATAATAAATAATAATAAAATGCCTATGGGCGCTTTTCATTGCGCCCACTAGGATTATGTGGGATAACTTGAAACAGACTTGAAACAAATGAGATAAAACAAGAATTAGACAGGCATGAACAAAGAAAACGCAAGTAAACTGTGGAAAATCATACAGGAAGCTGGCGATTATTTAAAAGGACAACTACCTGATCATCCTAATCATCCTAAAGGAAGAAACCCATATGCCCATGTAGCTATATGTGTGAAATCTAAATTTCAAAAAAGTTATAAGGATATTGAAGATAAAAAAATTCAAGAAGTTATAGATTACATCGAATTTTTGAAAAAAAATCCAAGTTAAATATAATTATAAAGAAGATATTAATTCTTCAGCAATTTTTTTTGATTTTCCTAGATATTTTAGTTTTTTTATTGCTTCTAAATTTGATTTATCATTACCAACCACAACAAAACCTATCATCCCCATGCCTTTGTGGGGTGTGCACCAATAAGCATAGATTCCTGGAATTTCAAATTTATACTCTGTATCTTTACTTAAAGCAGACCTAAACTTTTCTACTCCTTCTGGAACGCCGCCTTTAATAAACTCAACATTGTGACCAGGTTTTGTTGATTTCCAAAAAACTGTATCTCCGATATCAACTTTTACAATTTTTTTTGAATAAACCATATGTTCCTTACCTAATTTGTTAAGCATTTCTATGGTTTGATCTGCGCTAAAAGATGGTTGTGATATAAATAATATAAAAAGTAATAAAGTTATTTTTTTCATAGTTGCTTTTAAAAGTAATAATAATTTTAAGAAAAATTAAGCTTTAAGATTGTCGCTGCGACCAAACTACATTTAAAGAAAGTTCTTTTAGGGGCATTCTGTTGCCCGGCGCCCCTCTTAAACCGCTTTTATACTAACTTTTAAAAAGTTGAAGTGCCTGATTTAACAATTTTTCAGATTCTGCATGGTTTCCATCTTCGTGCGCTTTGACTCCCGCATCACGAAGTTTTTGTGCTTCTTCAATTTTACTATCAATATTTTTGGCCATCATCGGACATGAGCCAGCAAATGCTGAATTAGTTAAAAATAGTAAAGATAGTATTATTGCTATTTTTTTCATAATGTTTCCTTTTGTTAATGATGAATATTTAAATACTTTTTTTTAAAGTAGTAAGCTTCTTGAATGTCGCTGCGACATTAGTTTAATCCAATAAATCTTCTGTTTCTCTTGGTATTTAAACTATAAAAAAGAATTGCAAAGGTTATGATAAAACCTCCAATTATGGTATTAGCTGTTGGAACTTCATTTATTCCAAAAATTGGTAACCAAACCCAAAAAATGCCACCTAAAACTTCAGTTAAAGACAATAAAGTAAGATCCGCAGCAGGTAAATTTTTAGAGCCAATCGAATAAAGAATTAAACCTGAGCATACTAAAGTTCCATGTAATGCTGAAAGAGAAGAGTTTTTAAAAGTGGTAAAAAAATTTTGTTCACTAATAATAAGCGCCGTGAAAGAAATGATTACACAAAATAATCCTGCTAGGGAAACAGTTGTAAAGGTTGGTGTTCTTTTATTCCATCTTAAACTAACTGATCCAATTGAAAAACCTAGAGATGATAAAAGACCAAGCATTAAACCAAATAATGTTCCTATCTGGCTGCTGTTAAAGGCCATAAATGTAATTCCAACAGCAGCAATAATAATTGAAAAGAAAGTGGTCAAAGAAATTTTTTCTTTAAGAAAAATATATCCAAGTATTGCTGTCATGAATGGCATGGCTGCCAACATCATAAGAGTAACAGCCGCAGAAGTATGAGTGATGGACCAAATGAAACCAATAAAAGCCGTAGCAAAACCCAAGCCTCCTATAATTACTGATAAATCAATTTTTTTATAATTATTAACAAATGATTTGCCTTCTTTAATAAATAAATAAAGATTTAAAAGTAAAAAAATAGTTAAACCTCTAAAGAAAAGGTATTGCCAAGGTATTGAACGTGCATCTTCAATATATCTAACAACCAAAGCTCCAAATGACCATAATATTCCTGCAATCAAAACTATTAAAATTGCAGAATTGGTTTTGTCTTTTGACATTATTTAATTTCTTTCTTTGGTCTTAAAGAGTGTCCAGGAAGCCATTCTTCTTTTCCATCGGCGTAATGTTCTTTTTTCCATATAGGAGACCGATGCTTTACTTCTTCAAGTATGTATCTACAAATTTTAAATACTTCATCTCTATGTCCTGAACCAACTGCTATTAGAATACTTATTTCACCTACGGGCGCATACCCTGTTGCATGTTCTAAAAAAATTTTAGCATTATTATCAAATTTATTCTTAGCCTCATTACATATTAATTGAAAAGATTTTATTACAGCTTGATCATGAGCATCATAGGTTACAGCTGTTACTTTTTTTCCGCTATTTTCATTTCTTACTCTCCCAATAAAGATAGATTCTGCTCCATGATCACCCGAATAGATGAATTTTTTAGCATTTTCTAAAGAAATTTTTTGCCCTTCTGTTTTAACTAGAGCAGCGTGAATACTCATTAACCACCGCCAATAGGAGGAATGATTGAAATTAATTCTTTATTTTTTAGTTTATAGTTGTCATTAATAATTTCATTTTTCTCGCTAAAGAAGGCAGCTGAGTTTGACAAATTACTTAGATTATTTTTTGAATATTTTTCATTAATTAATTTTTTAAGACTATTTCGAAGTTGACCTATATTTGAATTTTCAGGTAATTTGATAAGTAAAGTTTCACTTTCACTTAACATTTTTGAAGATCCGTGAAGTTTTATTTTAATTTCCATAAAAAAGATTACCCTCCAGTTACATTCATATGTCTAGGAACAAATTTTTCATCTTTTTTTCTTTCGATAACAAAATCATGACCCTTGGGTTTTCGTGAAATAGCCTCATATATAGTTTCTTTTAAAAAATCATTATTTTTGCTTTTTCTTAAAGGAATCTTTAAATCTGCCTTATCTTGTTTGCCTAAACACATGTACATCTCTCCTGTGCATGTAATTCTCACACGATTGCAACTTTCACAAAAATTATGAGTGTGGGGGGTTATAAATCCTATTTTTTGATCAGTTTCATGACAGTGAACATATCTTGCTGGCCCTCCGGTTTTTAAAGGATCATCAGAAAGACTATATTTAGTTTGTATTAAACTTTTTACATCAGTTAATGGCATATATTGATCAGCTCTCTTTTCACCTATTTCACCCATTGGCATAACTTCAATAAATGTTAAACCAAATTTATTTTCTCCACACCAATTAACTAAATTTAAAATCTCATTATCATTAATACCTTTGAGAGCTACAGTATTAATCTTGATTTTCATGCCTGCTTCTTTTGCAGCATTAATTCCTCTAATAACTTTATTAAAATCTCCAATTCTTGTAATTAATTTAAATTTATTTTTATCTAATGTATCTAATGAAATATTAATTCTTTTAATGCCATTTTTAAACAAATCCTTAGCATAACGCTCAAGCTGAGAACCGTTTGTTGTTACAGTAAGTTCTTCCAAGCCTTTTCCTATTTTTTTTCCAATGCCATTGATCAAATGTAATATATTTTTTCTGACTAAAGGTTCTCCGCCAGTAATTCTTATTTTTTTTACACCAAGTTCTATAAGTGCATCGCTTAACCTTTCTAATTCCTCTAAAGACAAAAGGTCCTTTTTGGGAAGAAACTGCATCTCTTCAGACATGCAATAAGTACATCTAAAATCACAACGATCCGTAACTGAAATTCTTACGTAGGATATCTTTCGTTGAAATGGATCTATTAACATATTTAAATCTAACCACAAAAACTGAGATTTGTTAATTACTTTATTATATCTAATAATTCAGTGAATATATAATTTAACTATTTTCCAGAACTATTAGCTACATAATATGATACAGCATCAATCTCTTCTGAAGTTAATAAACCCTCCTCTCCAAACGCTGGCATTACTCCAAGCCCTTCTGTTACAACAGCCCTCACTTGTTCTTCTAAAGGTTTTAAACTATCTAAATTTGGACCTATATCACCTTCTGAAGCGGCGGCCTTTAAAATATGACAAGTGCCACACATCGCTTTATTGTTGTAAACCTCCAACCCTAAAGCCATTTTTTCTGAATCTGCTTTTAAATTTATCGTTAGGGAAAACGAAAACAATAAAACGACAATAAAAATTTTAAAAATTTTCATTACAGAAATTTAATATCTCTAAATTTTAAAATCTTTATACTACTTTAATATTTACGCTATGATCTTTCCAACCATTATGGGCGTAGCCTCTTCTATTTTCCATTCTTAGCTCGGGTTGAGTTTTTCCGCCGCCAGAAGCCTTACTTGCAAGATTATAACTTCCGGGTGCTAAATTTGCTTCAAGAACAAACTGTCTCCATGCATATTTTCCAAGATCAGGACCAACAAATTTTGCTTTCTTCCAGCTTTGCCCTCCATCAATTGAAACTTTAACGCTTCTAACTTTTTTCATTCCGCCCATAGCTACACCAACTATTTGAACATTTCCTGCTTTGACTGTACCAGTCTCATCTGTTGGTCTAGTTATCCAAGATTTTACAGGCATTTCCCAACATGAAGGATACTGTGA
>CACIWQ010000014.1 GCA_902590395.1 uncultured Pelagibacteraceae bacterium | reverse complement strand
ATACCATTGAGTGGATCAAAAATTCGCCCTTCTAAATCAGCATATATTGCATTTATAGTAAAATCTCTTCTTGAGGCGTCTTCATTCCAATTTGATGTATATTGAACAGTAGCGTGTCGACCATCGGTGGAAATATCTTTTCTTAATGTAGTAATTTCAAAATTTTTTTTATTCAAAACCGCTGTGACGGTTCCATGAGAAATTCCTGTATCAATGGTCTTGACGCCTTTTTCTGTAAGCTTTTTTTTAACATCATTGGGCTCAAGAGAAGTTGCTAAATCAATATCATCAATCTCATCTCCGCATAGTGCTTTTCTTACGCATCCTCCCACAAATCGAACTTTAGTTTCCTCTCCTACTTTATTAAGATAATCAAAAATTATTTCTGCCTCTTTTATATTTTCTAAAAATTTTGTGCCTTTGTCAGATCCGAATTTTTTAAAAAGAAAACGATCGGTTGTAGATATAATGTTTTTTATCTTTTTAAGCATTTTATGGCTGGGGCGCTAGGATTCGAACCTAGGATGGTGGTACCAAAAACCACTGCCTTACCGCTTGGCTACGCCCCAAATTTATAACTTTGAGGTATACCATAAAAGATAGAGTTTATATAGTTTTTGATATGACACACCAATATTTTGGAAATTTTAATTTTATCAATTTCTTAGTAAAAATTGCAGCTTTCATGTTGGTAAATATTCCAAAGCATGCTGACCCTGAGCCGGTAATTCTCGAAAAATAACAACCTTTTTGATTGCCAATCAAATTAATAAGAGTTTTAATCTTTGGATAAAATTTGGTCACAATCGTTTCAAGATCATTATTCTCTTTTTTTAAAAAATTTATTAATTGAGTTTTATTATTAATTAAAAAATTTGTTTTAGGTTTTGAAAATTTAGATGTTTTATAGTTTCTATATATTTTTTTTGTTGAACATATAGTATTAGGATAAACAATTAATATGCACATTCTAAATTTCTTCGAAATTCTTTTAATTTCATTTGTTTTACCATTTAAATAGCTATTTTTTCTTTCAAGGCTAATTGGGACATCAAAACCAATCCTTGTTGCAAATTTTAAAATCTGCTTTTTGCTTAATTTTAAATGCATTTTTGAATTGAAAAAATTAAATAAACTTGCCGCATTAGAAGAGCCACCGCCTAAACCTGATCCATGTGGAATATTTTTATGTATATTAATCTTAAAAAATTGTTTTTTTAAATATTTTTTTTTTCTAAGTAAGTACAAAGTCTTAGTTATCGTGTTTAATTTTATATTTATCCCTTTTTTAAATTTTCCTGAAAAACTTATCTTATCTTTTGAAATTTTAGATTTGCTTATTAAAATTATATCGTGAAGATCACAAAATGTAATTAAAGATTTTATTCTATGATAACCACTGCTTAATTTTTTTGTAACTTTTAATGATAAATTTATCTTACAAAAAGATTTTATTTTAAATATTTTCACTTAAATTAACTATAGATTTTTGGTAATTCCGAAAATTAATTTTTTTTTTACTTTTTCTTTAAGTTGTTGTTCTGTTTCATCTAAATTTAAAACATATTTCCATAAATACCTAGCTTGAATATTTTTATTTAACATCCACAAAGTATCACCAAAATGATCATTTATTACTGGATCCAAAGGCATTAATTCCACTGCCCTTTGCAAAAATTTTTCAGCGTCTTCATAGTTCTCGCTTACGTAATGCGCCCAGCCTAGCGAATCTATTATATAACCATCGTTTTCTCTTAGCTGATTTGCTTTTTGAAGCATTTTCAATGCTTTATCTATATTTTTTCTCTTTTCTATCCATGAATAAGCTAAATAATTTAAAACATGTGGTTGGTCAGGAATCATTTCAAGAGATTTTAATAAATCTTTTTCTGCGTTTTTCCAGTCTCCCATTCTTTCATAGCTAGTACCTCTTCTGTCTAAAATTTTTGGAACTAAAAAATGATCTTCTTTTAATTTTTCTAATGCTATGGAATAGTATTTTATGGACTCCTCGTAATGTTCATAATCTTTGTAAAAGTTGGCTAGTTCATAATAGTGTATAAAATTTGGGTTACTTAAAGATTTAAATTCTTTTTCTAAAATTGAAGGATAAAAATTTTCTTCATTATTATTAGAATCGTATGAAAGGATAAGATCCATATTCTTTGAAGAATACCATGAATAAACTGGTCCAATGGATTTTAGAGAATTATATGTTTTTTTTGAGAGATCGTACTTTTTTAAGTAGAAAAAATTTTCAGCTAATAATGTTTTGTTTGGAGCGAATTTGCTATTTAAGAAAAGTGAAATTTGTAAATAGAAATTTGATAATTTATAATCTTTTTGACTGGAGTAAAGATTCGCTACTATATAAAAAATCTCAGCAATTACGTCTTTTGGATTTTTACAGTCAAAAATCTTTTTTATTTTTTTTAAGTTGTTTGACAAAATAAAATCTTCGGTCTGCTGAATAAGTAAATTTGAATTATCTTTGCTTCTGGCTTCTAAAATTACTTTTTTTGCTTCTTTTTTATCATTTATAGACAATAGGTAATTTGCTAGAAAAAAATTGTATCTAGAGAAACTATATTCTTCGTCTTCTATTAGTTTATTGAAAGCATCTTTTGTACCTGGAGAATTAAAATGACAATTTAAAAAACTTTTTTGAATTTTTTTTAAATTTTCGTAACGATTTGGAATTTTATTAGTAAAATTATAACTTGATTCTTTATTATTTTCAGATGCGTGAGTCCATGAAATCAATGCATTACCCAAAAAATCTTCTATGGGTAAATTATATTTAATTGTTTTGTTGAGCCTTCTAAAATGTTTTTTTGCTTTAGTATAATCTTTATTAATAAAAGATTCTAATCCCAGCAGTAAATCAACTTCATAAAAAAAATCATCTTCTTTCCAAAGATCCTGGGAAAAATTAAATGCTTTTTTAAACTTTTGAAGCAAAATAAGAGTGTGGATAAACTCTATATTAAAATTGTGATGAATATTTTTTAGAGATTGAACTTGGTTTAAATGTTCAAAAGCATCTGCTGTATAGTCCTGGTTTGCAGATATAATGCCAGATAGATAACTTGAAATACTTTTCTGAGAGTATTTGTCTGTAATATCTTTGCTAAAAGCTATTGAATTACAAAATAAAAAAGTTGTTAAAATTAAAATTAAATGGACCTTTTTAATAGAGTATTTCATATATATACTTTATAAAATGAAAAAAAATTTAAATCAAAAGTTAATTGATCTAATTGAATATTACAATTTGATTAATGCTAATCTTTTGTTAAGTAATATTCCGTTAAAAAGGAATGATGTTAAAAAAACTGCAATTTTTAGTGGTACTAAATCACAAAAATTGGCAAAACTGAAAAAAAGTATTCAGCTTATAAAAAACTGCGAACTCAAAAAAAACGCAACTAATTTAGTTTTTGGTGCTGGTAATATTAATGCAAATATAATGATAATTGGTGAGGGACCGGGTGCGCAAGAAGATGCTGAAGGAATACCTTTTGTTGGACGTGCAGGCAAATTGTTAGACAAAATGCTAATGGCAATTAAATTAGAAAGATCAAAAGTTTACATCTCAAATGTTGTAAATTATAGACCTCCCTTAAATAGACGTCCTTTAGAAAATGAAATTGAAAGGTATCTGCCTTATTTGAAAAGCCATATAGAAATCATTAACCCTAAAATATTATTACTTTTAGGTAGTACTGCATTAAATGCGCTAATTGGAAATGAAGTTGTTATTTCAAAAGCGCGAGGGAAATGGATGCAAAAAGAAATTGGTGCAATTAAACCTTGGATAATTGCTTCATTCCATCCGGCATTTTTAATGCGACAACCAGAACAAAAGAAATTGGCTTGGATAGATTTAAAAATGATAAGAGATAAGTCTATTAGTTTAGGTTTATAAAAGTTGCCCTATAAAATAAATAAAATTGCTGGAGTTGATGAAGTGGGCAGAGGATGTCTAGCAGGACCAGTTTTTGCAGCTGCTGTAATATTGCATAAAAACATCAACACAAAAAATATAATAGATTCGAAAAAGATATCTTTTAGAAAAAGACTTCTATTATCAAGATATATAAAAAAAAACTCTATTTACGCAATTGCAAAGGCAAGCGTAGAGGAAATAAATAAAATAAATATACTAAATGCATCCCTTTTATCCATGAAAAGAGCATTGAAAAAACTTAAAAAAAAACCATCGCTGGTATATATAGATGGACCCTTTGCTCCTAAAAATTTAAATGTAAAATATAAAACCGTAATTAAGGGAGATGAAAAAATTAAATGTATATCGGCAGCTTCGATTTTAGCGAAAACTTCAAGAGATTCATTTATGATTAAATTATCGAAAAAACATAAAAAATATAATTGGAATAAAAATTTTGGTTATGGGACGTCTAGCCACCTCAAGGGTCTAAAAAAATATGGAATTACAAAACACCACAGAAAAAAATTTAAACCTGTACACAACATATTGATACATAAAACACGTGAAACACAATAAGATTGATTTTTTCTTATAATTGTTTGACTGATCTCTTAATTTGGAGTCTAATTCAACGTTAAGTTGAGTGGGGATATGTCCAAATTTTTAAACAAGATTGTTAATGATGACGCTTTGGAAATGTTAAAAATAATTCCAAGCAAAACCTTTGACCTGGTATTCGCTGATCCACCATACAATTTACAAATAGGTAGGGAATTAAAACGTCCTGATGAGAGTAAGGTTAGTGGCGTAAATGATAAATGGGACCAGTTTAAGAATTTCGAACATTACGATAATTTTTGTAAAGCTTGGTTAAAGGAATGTAAAAGAATTTTAAAAGACAATGGAAGTATTTGGGTTATTGGTTCTTACCATAATATTTTCCGCCTGGGCTACCACCTACAAAATTTAGAGTACTGGATATTGAATGATGTTATTTGGAAAAAAAACAATCCTATGCCTAATTTTAAAGGAACTAGATTCACCAACGCCCATGAAACTTTGATTTGGGCATCTAAAAGTAAAAAATCAAAATATACCTTTAATTATCAATCTTTAAAATGCTTGAATGATGATTTGCAAATGAGGTCGGACTGGACATTTCCTATATGCAACGGAAAAGAAAGACTCAAAAAGAACGGAAAAAAAGTTCATTCTACTCAAAAACCAGAAGCTCTTTTACATAGGGTTATTTTGGCAACAACAAATAAAAATGATGCTATTTTAGACCCCTTTTTAGGTACTGGGACAACTGCGGTTGTAGCAAAAAAATTAGGTAGAAAGTATTTTGGAATAGAAGAAAACAAGAAATATTTTAATGCCGCAGAAGAAAGAATTCATAACACTAATGTTATTGAGGAAAGCTACTTAGATACTTTAGAAAATAACAGGTCCAAACCCAGGGTGCCTTTTGGATCCTTGGTCGAATTAGGAATAATTAAACCAGGTACAAGCATTTTTGATCAAAAGAAAAAAAACAATGCAAAAATAATGGCTGATGGAAGCATCAAACACAGTTCTACTGAGGGCTCTATACATAAAGTTGCAGCAAAAATACTTGGTACTGAAAGTTGTAATGGCTGGACCTATTGGCATTGTAATATTAAAGGATCTATTAAACCAATCGATAGCCTGCGCCAAATGTTTTTAAATAAGAACATTTGATTCTTTTATTTAAAAACTTTACCTAAATAATTGTTAATAAAACTTTCGTTTTTTACAAGAAGTTTTAAAATTTGATTTCTCAAAAATTTTACAAAAGGATTGGAAATATGAAATCCAAAGTAGTTAAATTTTGATCTTTTGTTTATTAAATTTATTCTTCCTAATCTATTTTTAAAGTATTCATTTTGCATGTCTGCGTGATTAATGCTAATTAAATTAAAAATCTCGTTTGCAGATTCAATCGCCTGTGATGCCCCTTGTGCCATGGTTGGAGGAAAAGTATAAAAAGCATCTCCAGCATAAAAAACATTTTTATAAACAGATTTAATAAATTTGTTTGTAACATAAATAGGCCATGATTTTAAATCACCCCGAAACAAATTAACTAAATTTTTATTTTGTTTAAAAATAGAATTTTCCAAAATCTCTCTTATAGAATTAGAATCATTATTTTCTGATTTCGTTCTAATTAAACAAACTAAATTTATTACTTTTTGTTGATTTACTGGGTACAAAACCAAATGAACGTCGGAACCCATAATCAAAGATATATTGCTGGTATTAATTTTGGAAATTTCTTTATTTTGAATCTGGCGCCTGACAGCAATGGCACCATAATAATTTGGTTTAATAAATTTTTTTTCTATAATTGATTTTGTGCTAGAAAAAATCCCATCTGAGATTACTAAATAATCCACTTTGTCACTAGAACCATCAAAAAAATGAATATTTAATTTTCCTTCTATTTGTTTTACATCGCTAATTTTCTTACCAAATATTATTGAATTGGATAATAATTTTTCTTTTAAAAAATTAACTAGAACTGATCTTTTTAATGTTGTGTATCTTATATTTGTAGAATTAAATTTTGTTAGATCTAAATCACAAATTTTATCACATCCGATTGAATGAAAATCTAATTTTAATGGATGGTATTTTTCGTCTTTATTTATTTGATCAAAACCAATTTTATTTAAAATAGAAACACTATTAACTGAAAGTTGAATACCAAAACCTTCGTCTAGGTTTATAAATTTCCCTTTTTCATATACAACAAATTCAAAATTAGAGTTAGTCCGTAATAAATTTGCTAGGACAAGTCCTGCTACGCCCGATCCGATAATAGCAACTTTTTTTTTCATTGATACAAATTTGAAACTTGTTCAAATATTTTTTTAGTAAATGTCGGTATAAACTCTTTATTTTTTTTTAAAGAATACCAATTATATTCTGAGGGTATCTTTGAGGAAAATTTATAATATAAATTTATATTTAATTTTTTATTAGAAATAGAATTTTTGTAATTGCATAAAAATTTCCAATCTTTATTTTTCTTAGAGGCTCTTTTAATTTTTGGTAAATAAAATTTTTTCAAAAAAGTCAAATCTTTATTTTTGGTTAATGCTATTTGTCTTTTATTTTTTTTTAAATAACAGAAAATATCATAGCTTTTTAATTTGGTTTTTATTTGACTTTTAAATTTAATTTTTGATCTCGATGAATAATATGAACAAATTTTTTTTATTTGACAAAGATGGCATTTTGGATTTTTTGGTCTACATATTAAAGCACCAAATTCAATAAGGGCTTCCGCTAAATCATCGTTTCTACTAGTTTTAAATAAATTTGATACATTAATAGTATTAATATTAAATAACCTAAATAAGAGTCTTTTAACATTACCATCTAGTCCAATGCGTGAATGGTTATAAATTAAAGCTAAAAGTATGTTCGCTGTGTAATCTCCTATACCTGGCAATTCTTTTAATTTTTCAAAACTGTCTGGAATTTGACCTTTGTATTTGTTGATTAATATTTTTGATGTTTTGTGTAAATTTTTTGCTCTCGCATAATAACCTAAGCCTTCCCAAAGTTTTAATACTTTTTTTTCATTGCTTTTTGATAAAGCTTTTAAATTTGGAATTTTTTTTACAAAATTATTAAAATATGGAATTACTGTTTTTACCTGTGTTTGTTGCAGCATAAATTCACTTAATATTCTGTAATACTGCTTTTTTTTTGTATTTTGACCTATTCGCCAAGGAAGTGTGCGCTGGTTATTATCATACCATGTAAGAATTTTTTTTGGTAAATTCCTATTATTTAAATGCATTACAAACAAAATAATAAAGAAAGCAAAACCTTCGTTCAAGGACTAAGGCCATTTGGTAATACTTTGCCGCGTGGTGTTAAGGGTATATTGAAAAAAAGCGGGTATAATTATTCGGAAATAATAAGTAAATGGAAAACGTTTGTTGGAGAAGATATCTTTAATTGTTCTTACCCAAAATCAATTAAGATAAGTAGTTCTAACAAAAATGGAACTTTGATACTAGCTGTAAAAAGGGGAGACGAAATAAATGTTGAATACTCAAAAAAAGATATTATGGATAAAATTAATAGCTATTTCGGATATCAGTTAATAAATCAAATTAAACTACAAACTTTTAGTACAAAAAATGTAAAAAATAAAAAAAAATTCCCAGAAAGTCTTGAAAAAAAAATAGAAGAAATAAAAAATAAAAATATACAAATTTCACTTTCTAAACTTTTAAAAGAGATTAATAATGATTAGAAAAAATTTTTGCATAAATCTTAATTTTTTATTTAAAATCATTTTAATTTATTTCGTTATTTTTTTAAAATCTTACGCAGATAATTCTGCTTTAAATAATAATTCAATTTTCATTGGATCGGATAACGCCATGGTTAAAATTAAAATATTCTCATCGCTTACATGCCCTCATTGCGCAAACTTTCATTTAGATGTAGTTCCTGAAATTGAGACCAATTTTGTAAAATCGGGTAAAGTGCAATTAATATTTATAGACTTTCCTTTGGATTTGGCTGCATTTAACGCATCAAAATTATTGCATTGCGTAGATAAAAAAAAACAAATAGATTTTTTAAATACCATTTATAAAGATCAAGCTAAATGGACTGAGGGATCTGAAATTGAAGAAATTAATAATAATTTAAGAAAAATCGTTAAAAGTTTGGGGATAAGTGCAACAAAATTCGATAAGTGCTTAAATGATGAGGTTATAGCAGATAAGATATTGAATGGAAGAATTGATGGAAATAAAAAGTACTCAATAAAATCTACTCCAACAATTATAATAAATGAAAAAAAATTTGAGGGTGTAGCTAATTTTGAAAATATTAAAAAGGAAATAGAACAAATAATTTAGTAAATGGAATTTAAAAAACTTGAATTAACTGGCTTTAAATCGTTTGTTGAAAAGACTCCGTTTTTTATTGAAAAAGGTTTAACGGGCATCGTGGGCCCTAACGGTTGTGGTAAATCCAATATTGTAGAAGCTATAAGATGGTGCATGGGAGAAACTTCTGCAAAAAGTATGAGAGGATCAGGTATGGAAGATGTAATTTTCTCAGGAACTGCAAATAAAAGTTCGAAAAATATCGCCGAAGTTTCGTTAACTTTGGACAATTCGGAAAAAGATGGTCCTATTCAATTTAAAGACTTAGACATAATTAATGTAAAAAGAAGAATCGAAAAAGACAAGGGATCAAAATATTTTATTAATAACAAAGAAGTAAGAGCAAGAGATGCTCAAACTTTTTTTGCAGATTTATCTACCGGAGCTCATTCGCCATCAATGATAAGCCAGGGTAGAATTGGAGCGCTTGTAACAGCAAAGCCTACGGATAGAAGAGCTATACTAGAGGAAGCGGCTGGAATTTCCGGGATACATGCGAGGAGACACGAATCTGAGTTAAGACTTAATTCAGCAGAAAATAATTTGAAAAGAGCCGATGAACTAAGAAGACAGCAAGAAAAACAATTAGAAAATTTAAAAAAACAGGCTCAAGAGGCTTCCAAATATAAATTAATTTCTGAAGAAATTAAAAAAATTGAAGCGGGATTGTATTATATAAAATTAATGGAAATTGAAAAAGAAATAAGCGCTACTAAAGAAATTTCCAGTGAATCTGATGACGAAATAAGCGGACTTACTATTGAAATAAACCACAACAACAAATTGCTTGAACAAGAAAATGTAAGATTGAAACCATTAAGAGATCAAAACATAGAAATTTTGTCTAGGCTACAAAGACTTAATCTAGAATTTCAAAGTTTAGAAGATGAAGAAAAAAGAACAAAAACTGAAAAGGGTAGACTCGCAAAATCAAAAGAAACTGTTGCCGTAGACATCGAAAGAGAAAAAAATATAGTTTCTGATGCACAGTCAAATGAAAAAAGATTAAATGAAGAAAAAAATTTATTAATTGATACAGAAAAAAAATACTACGATCTAGAAAAACAGTCTCAAATAGATTTAGAAAACGCTACAGAAAATTTGAAAAGAGAACAGGACAAACTCGAAACAATATCAAAAAATTTATCCCTGAACAGCCAAGATAAAGAATTTGTAAATTATTTAAATAATATTAATCATGATTTAGAAAATATTAAGAGTTTGGTTGAAAACGAAGAAAGAAAAAAAGCAGTAGAGGCAATTGATAAAATTATATTGTCAATCAAAAGTGAAGGTCAAAAATTAGAGGCAAATGTAGGGCAAAATTCAGTAAATGAGATAACAGAATTAACAAGCAAAATTAAATTAACTCAGGAAAAATATGCTACAGCACTAAGTAAAAATCAGTCTATACAAACAGAAACTATTAGAAGACAGGAAAGAATTAAAAATATTGACATTGAAATTCAAAATTGGAAAAATTTAAAATTCAATTCTGAAAAAATGTTGAAAGATTTATTAGGGAGAATTGAAAAAATAGAAGTAGAAATAGAAAACGTTGCCAAGTTACCTGAAACAATTGCAATAAAAAAAGGACAGTTAATGCAGAGCACTTCAACTACAGAAGGTGAAAAGCAGAAATTATCCGAAGAACTTTCTCAAGCAGAAGTTAAATATCAAGAAATAAATAAACAATTAAAAATAATTGAAGAAAAAATGATGGTGGCCCGAGAAAATAAAGCTAGATCTAGTGCTACATTTGAAGGGCTTGAGAGCAGAAAAAAAGACTTAATGAGTAGAATAAAAAGCGATTTAGATATTAATGAAAAAAACCTGCTAGAAAATTCAGATTTAAAAAATCTTGATAACTACCCAAGTGCCGTAGAGCAAGAAGATAAATTAGACGCCAAAAAAAACGAAAGAGAAAAATTAGGTTCAGTAAATTTGCGCGCTGATGAAGAAACTAAAGAATACAAAACAACTATCAAAAAAATGGAAAAAGATAGAGAAGACCTTGTATCAGCGATAACGAAATTAAGAGCAAGCATAACTGAATTAAATCAAAAAGGCAGGGAAAGGCTTTTAGAAGCATTTGAAAAAGTAAATAGAAAATTTAATGAAGTTTATACCAAACTTTTTAGTGGTGGTAATGCAAAGCTTGAATTTATTGACTCTGATGACCCTCTTGAAGCGGGTTTAGAACTATTGGTAAGTCCCCCAGGTAAAAGACTACAATCAATTACACTTTTGTCTGGAGGCGAACAGGCTTTGACTGCCTTGTCTCTAATTTTTGCCGTTTTTTTAACTAGCCCTTCTCCAATTTGTGTTATGGACGAAGTAGACGCTCCTTTAGATGATGCAAATGTAACAAGATTTTGTGCTTTGCTGGAGGAATTAACAAAAATTACGAAAACAAAATTTATTATAATAACGCATCATGCGCTTACAATGTCGAGGGTAGATAGACTTTACGGTGTTACTATGCCTGAAAGAGGAGTTAGCCAGTTGGTTTCAGTTAATTTACAAAAAGCTGAAGAATTGGTTGCATAATAATATATTGAAATGATGAAAAATCTTCACGAAATATCAACTCGCTTAGAAATTGCAAAAAAAAAAATTAAAAAAAAACAAACAATCGATAAGGGTTCAAATGTCACATCTTTTGGTAAAGCTATGAAAATCAGCACTGAATTGGTTGCTGCAGTAATGGTGGGCACAACATTAGGGTTTATTTTGGACAACTGGTTTGATACTAGACCGTGGTTAACTATTTTATTTTTTTTTATGGGTACAGCAGCAGGTATATTAAACGTAATACGGTCAGCAAAGAATATGCA
>CACIWQ010000013.1 GCA_902590395.1 uncultured Pelagibacteraceae bacterium | reverse complement strand
GATGAAGGTATAGAGCCAAAAAACTTTTTAAACGATCTTTTGGAAATAATATATTTTATATTGCAGCATAAAAATCTTGGAGATTTAGATTCTGATTTATTTATGCCGGAGTCTCAATTAAAAATGATAAATTCAATATCAAAAGACGTTGAACCATCTACACTGATGATTTTTTGGCAATTTATTTTGAGAGGATTGGATGAATTGACCATAGTAGCTAATCAAATTTTATCTCTCGAAATGTTAGTTATAAGACTAATTCATATAAAAAATATGCCTCCATACGAAGAAATTTTAAATTCATTAAACAATAATAAAGATAGCTCAAATCAAGCGAATGAAAATGTAAAGATTGAAACTTACTCTAAAAAAGTTTTAAGAGAAGAAAACGAATTAGTTCAAAAATCGAAGGATCAAATCAAAAATACAACACAAACCAAACCGGAATTGGCCACTCTAAACACGAAAGAATTAAACGAGAATCAAAACTTAGAAACAATCTCTTCATTCGAACAACTAATTAAAATGTCATCACAAAAGAAAGAAATAGCATTAAAATATGACCTAGAAAAAAATGTAAATTTAATAAAATTTTCAGAAGGTAAAATAGATATTAGTTTTAATGAAAATCTTTCAAAAAATTTTGTAAGAGATTTATCAGAAAAGTTATTAAAATGGACTGGAAAAAGATGGGTAATTACATTGACAAAAGGTTTAGGACAAAAAACATTCTCTGAAACTCAACTTAGAAAAAAAGAAGAGTTTTTAGAAAAAGAAAAAAAAGGTGAAGTGTACAAAAAATTCAAAGATACTTTTTCTGATGTAGAGTTAATGGAGGTTTTAAAAAAGGAGTAACTTATGGCAGATTTTTCGAATTTAATAAATCAAGCAAAAAAAATGCAAGAAAAAATGAAAGAAACTCAAGAAATGTTAAAAAATATTGAGGTGGAGGGTATATCCGGTGGCAATGCAGTAAAGATAATTATGAATGGTGATGGAGAGTTAAAAAAAATTGATTTTGACCAATCTCTTTTAAAGGAATCAAAAGAAATGGTAGAAGATTTAATTGTAGCTGCTCATAATGATGCAAAATCCAAACTTAAAAAAAAAACATCTGAGGAAATTTCTAAGATCACTGGTGGTATTGATTTACCTCCAGGATTTAAATTACCTTTTTAAAATAAATATAAATAATGACAAGTAATAATGTTAAAGCTGTAGATGATTTAGTTAAAATTATATCTAAGTTGCCTGGTTTGGGTCCAAAATCTGCCAAGAGAATTGTATTAAAACTTATAAATAATAGAGAAGAATTATTAAAAAATTTAACCAATACTCTTGCAGAAGTTTACAAAAATGTGGTTCGTTGTAAAAATTGTGGAAATTTAAAATCTACAAATTCTAACTGCATTTGCGCAAGTAAGAAGTATGAACAAATTTGCGTAGTAGAAAATATTGCGGATATGTGGGTAATTGAAAGCTCAGGTGTTTATAAAGGACATTATCATATTTTAGGAGGAACTTTACCTGCTCTAGAAAGTAAAAAAAATGACGGTTTACTACTTTCATCATTAATAAATAGAGTTAAAAAAAATTCCGTAAAAGAAGTTATTTTAGCAACAAGTGCTACAATTGAAGGACAAACCACAGCACATTATATTCAAGATAGTTTAAAAGATTCAAAGGTAAAAATTTCAAAACTTGCGCAGGGGTTGCCAGTAGGAGGTGAAATAGAATTTTTAGATGATGGAACTTTATTTTCAGCTTTTAAAAATAGAGGCCCCGTTTCTACTGACTAGATTTTTTCTCTAGACGTTTTTGATGTAGGATTGGTTCTGTATATCCAGACGGTTGTTCTCTTCCTTTAAAAACTAAATCACATGCAGCTTTAAAAGCTACAGATTTATCGAAATCGTCAGACATACGTTTATAAGAATCGTAACCTTTTAAATCTGGATCTTTTATATTTTGTTTGTCTACAATATTTGCCATTTTTTTCATAGTTTCTAATACTTGTTCTTTGCTACAAATTCTATGATGAAGCCAATTAGCAATATGTTGAGATGAAATTCGTAAAGTTGCCCTGTCTTCCATCAAACCTACGTTGCTAATATCAGGCACTTTTGAACAACCTACTCCTTGATCTATCCATCTAACAACATAACCTAAAATACCTTGTGCATTATTTTCTAATTCTTTAGTAATTTCTTCCATGGACCAATTTGGTCTGTCTGCTATTGGAATTGTAAGGATATCAGATATTTTTGCAGGAATTCTATTTTTTAATTCTGCCTGTTTAGAAAAAACATCTACTTTATGATAGTGCAAAGCGTGAAGCGTAGCAGCAGTTGGTGATGGAACCCAAGCACAATTAGCTCCAGATTTAGGATGATTAATTTTTTGAGACATCATATCTGCCATTTTGTCTGGCGCAGCCCACATTCCTTTTCCAATCTGTGCTATTCCTGAAAAACCACAAGCCAACCCCACATCAACATTATTATTTTCATATGCCGCGATCCATTTGGAAGATTTCATATCTCCTTTTTTAATCATAGGTCCTGCTTCCATTGAGGTGTGCATTTCATCACCAGTACGATCTAAAAATCCAGTATTTATAAAAACAACTCTATTTTTAACATTTCTAATACATTCTTTTAAATTTAATGTTGTTCTTCTTTCCTCATCCATTATTCCAATTTTAATTGTGTATTTTTTTAAATTCAAAACCTCTTCTACCTTTTCAAATATTAAATTAGTAAAGGCAACCTCATCTGGCCCATGCATTTTTGGTTTTACAATATAAAAAGAATTTTTTCTTGAGTTTTTTTTATTTTTAAAATCATGCATAGCGGCAGCTGTTGTCATAAACGCATCCATTATGCCTTCTGGAATTTCTGACTTATCATTTAATAAAATAGAAGAGTTAGTCATTAAATGTCCCACATTTCGATTAAGCATTAAAGCTCTTCCATGTAATTTAATTTTATTTCCATTAGGTGAAATATACTCTCTGTCAGAATTTAGTTTTCTTGTGAAAGTTACAGGTTTATTTCCTGTATTTTTTTTCCCTTCATATATTAAATCGCCTTTCATTAATCCTAACCAATTTCTATATCCGTGCACTTTGTCTGTTGCGTCAACAGCAGCAACGGAATCCTCGTGATCCATAATTGAAGTTATAGCTGACTCTAAAATTATATCATATATTCCAGCTTTATCTTTGAGGCCTCCACGCGTTTGATTTTGATCAAACAAAACGTCTATGTGAAGATTATTATTTTTAAATAGAAGCGAAGATAGATTATTTGATTTTTTAGAATAGCCCACAAATTGATTAGGATTTTTAAGTTTTAAGCTTAATTGATTATTTTCAATTTTTGGAATTTGTTGCATTTCTTTCCAGCTATAATTTTGTAGAGGAATATAAGAATCTAAGAAACCACGAGCATACTCAATCACTTTTTCTCCTCTTATATAATTATATTTTTTTCCTCTTTCCGCTCCATCAGATTCTGAAATTACATCTGTTCCATACAAGGCGTTATACAAACTTCCCCATCTGGCGTTAGCCGCATTCAAAGAGTACCTAGCGTTCATTACCGGAACAACTAATTGTGGTCCAGCAATATTAGAAATTTCAGAATCTACATTTTTTGTTTCTATAGAAAAATTTGTCCCTTCTTTAACCAAGTATCCAATTTTGATTAAAAAATTTTCATAAGCTTTTGAATCAAATTCTTTGCCTTTATTTTCAAGATGCCACCCATCTATCTTTTTTTGCATTTCGTCTCTGATAGCTAGAAGCTTTTTATTTTTTGGTGCTAGTTCGTGTACAGCTTTATCGAATTCATTCCAAAATTTTTTTGGATCAATATTAGTTCCTGGTAGAAGCTCTTTATTAACAAAATTAAGTAGGTTTTTGGCTACTGATAATTTGCCCTGTGAAATATAATTCATATATCAACAAAATTTTGCCATTAATTTTTATATTTATATATATTTTTAATCAAGTATTATTAAACTAATCAAATGAAAAGTTATTTGGAATTTGAACGCGAAGTTAAAGCCTTAGAAGAGGAAGTTGAAAAATTAAAAGACCCATTTAGTAATAAAGAAGGTATTTCCGAGGTCAATACAGAAAAAATATCAAGCCTTCAAAGCGAAATTAATAAAAGGTTAAGTGCTACTTATTCAAATTTAAATGAGTGGCAAAAAACGCAAGTTGCAAGGCACGAAGAAAGACCTAAAGCAAAATTTTTTATTGAAAACTTGTTTTCAGATTTTATTAACCTTTCTGGAGATAGATTTTATTCTGAAGATGAATCTGTACTTACGGGATTCGCTCTTTTTGAAGGGCAGTCTGTTTTAGTTATAGGTCAGGAAAAAGGTGATGATCTAGATAGCCGTCTAAAAAGAAATTTTGGAATGATGAAACCCGAGGGCTATAGAAAATGCATAAGATTAATGAAGCTTGCAGATAAGTTTAACATTCCGGTAATATCTTTTATTGATACTCCAGGCGCATATCCTGGAATAGGAGCCGAACAAAGAGGTCAAGCAGAAGCAATTGCAAGTTCCATTGAATGCTGCATGTCTTTAAGAGTACCAATTATTTCATTTATCATAGGAGAAGGTGGATCTGGTGGTGCAATAGCATTGGCTTCAGCTAATAAAGTATTAATGTTTGAAAACGCAATCTATTCAGTAATTTCTCCAGAAGGATGTGCATCAATATTATGGAGAGACCCCAACAAATCTCTCGAAGCTGCAAAAGCCATGAAATTAAGTGCTAACGATTTATTAAAAATGGGAATCGTTGACGAAATTGTTGAAGAGCCAATTGGTGGGGCACACCGAAACAAACAGCAGGCAATTTTATCAACTAAAGAAATGTTACAAAAAGTTTTAAATGAATTTAAAAACCATACAAGGGAAGAAGTTTTTGAGGAAAGAAAAAAAAAATTTACAAATATTGGAAAACAAAAAAGTTTTACTACATTTTCAACGGATTGGGGTAATTTAGCAAAAAAAGTTGACTTATTTGCTCTGATTAAAGAAAAATATTTAATAAACAAAAAAATATTTTTTATTCTTTTTGTGTTACTTTTGGCTATCAGTCTGTTTTATTTTAAAATACTATAAAGATCCGTGGCAGTGTTTATACTTTTTTCCTGAACCACAAAAACAGGGCTCGTTTCTTTTCATTTTTCTTTCGGGAGCTTTTAATTTATTTTCACTATCTAAACTTTCTTTGTTATTTTCTTGACTAGGAACTATTTCAAGATTGTTTAAAAAAGTAATAAAATCAATTTTTATTTTATTTAACAAGTCCTCAAATAATTTAAAAGCTTCCTTTTTAAATTCTTGTAAAGGGTCTTTTTGAGCATATCCTCTTAGGCCAACAACTTGTCTCAAATGTTCTAAGTACTGTAAGTGTGATCTCCATAAAAAATCTACAGTTTGTAAAAATATTCTTTTTTCAAGCTCAGAGTTGGCTTCAACAGTTAATACATCAGTTCTTTTTTTTCTAAAATCATCAAATTTTTTTTTAATTACATTTTTAAACTCATTGTTATTTAAATTTATGATATTTTGAAAATCTTCGTTATTAAATGCTCGGCCCATTATAGGTTTGATTTTGGCCTTAAAGGTATCAAGTTGATTTTCTCTTGTATAAATTGTTTTCTCATTCGAAAAATTTTCTATCAAATCTTCTGTAAATGAATTTTTTATTTCATCAACATCTTTTAGTTCCAGTATTTTTCTTCTTTGATCAAAAATAACTTTTCTTTGATCATTCATAACATCATCAAATTTTAATAAAGTTTTTCTTATGTCAAAATTTCTAGTTTCTACTCTTTGTTGGGCTTTTTCCAGAGCTTTGTTTATCCAAGGGTGATCTATACTTTCTCCTTCTTTTAGGCCAAATTTTTTCATGATTCCATCTATGGATTCAGATCCAAAAATTCTCATCAAATCATCTTCTAAGCTAATGTAAAATATTGATTTTCCCGGATCGCCTTGTCTTCCCGATCTTCCTCGCAATTGATTATCAATTCTTCTACTTTCATGCCGTTCTGTACCTATAACAAACAAACCATTTTTTTTGATAACTTCTTTTTTTTCTTGCAGGATTAAATCTTTATTTTTATCTTTATTTTTTGAGATCAGAATACTTTGATTCCCTCCTAGCTGAATATCTGTACCTCTACCAGCCATATTAGTAGCTATCGTTACAGCTCCGAGTTTACCAGCTTCAGCAATTATTTCAGCCTCCATTTCATGGTGTTTCGCATTTAAAACATTGTGATTAATTTTTTTTGATTTTAATAAATTAGAAATTTTTTCAGATTTTTCAATACTAGTTGTTCCAACCAGAACAGGTTGATTATTTTTGCTACATTCTTCAATTTTGTTGATTATAGCATTGTATTTTTCTTTTTCAGTTCTATAAATTTGATCATTTAAATCGCCCCTTATCATTTTTTTATTGGTAGGTATCGAAACAGTTTTTAATCTATAAATATCAAAAAATTCTTCAGCTTCGGTAATTGCGGTACCCGTCATTCCAGATAGCTTCTCATATAATCTAAAATAATTTTGATAAGTAATTGAAGCCAAAGTTTGGTTTTCACTTTGAATTTCAACATTTTCTTTTGCTTCTAAAGCTTGATGTAATCCATCAGAAAATCTTCTGCCTTCTAAAACTCGCCCGGTAAATTCATCTATAATTTGAACTTTATTATCTCTCACAATGTAGTCGGTATCTTTAGAAAATAATAAATTTGCTCTCAGGGCTTGGTTAATATGATGAACTAAATTAATATTTTGTGGATCATAAAAATTATTATTTTTTAAAATTCCATACGTTTTTGATAACTTTTCTATTTTATCAATTCCTTTTTCTGAGAGCATTACATTTTTATCTTTTTCATCCAATTCGTAATCACCTTTATCAAGATTTTTTGTAAATTTGTTACAAACAAAATATTGATCAGATTTATCAGCAGTTGGTCCAGAAATAACAAGTGGCGTTCGTGCTTCGTCTATAAGAATACTATCTACTTCATCAACAATACAAAAAAAATGATCTCTCTGGACCATTTGGCGAATATCGTACTTCATATTATCTCTTAAATAGTCAAAACCAAATTCATTATTAGTTCCATAGGTTACATCACAATTATAATTTTTTTTTCTAACATTATTTTCCATTTCATTTGTAATACATCCAACAGACATACCTAATAAATTATAAACTTTACCCATCCATTCTGAATCTCTTTTTGCTAAATAATCATTAACAGTTACTACGTGAACTCCCTTATTTTTTAATGAGTTCAAATAAACAGGAAGAGTGGAAACTAAAGTTTTACCTTCTCCAGTTTTCATTTCAGCAATTTTACCCTCGTGCAAAATAATCCCCCCCATTAACTGAACGTCAAAATGTCGCTCACCCAAAGTTCTCTTAGCTGCCTCTCTTACAAAAGCAAAAGCTTCAGGAATTAAATCATTTAACTGCATGCCATCTTTGACCTTTGTTTTTAATTCCAATGTTTTTTTTGGGAAATCTTCACTGTGTATTTGCTTTACTTTTGCCTCATTAATATTAATTTTTTCAACAGTAGATTTAAGTCTTTCAAGTTCTCTTTGGCTTGATTTTTTAAAAAATTTGCCGAATATATTGGTCACGTTAAGCATAAATATCTATTTTTTTATTTGTAAATTAGTATAAAATATATAAGTCTTACTTAAGAGTTATATAATCAATAATATGAAATTTTAAATACTAATGACTGTAAATTTAAAAAATTTCTTAAATCCAAAAATTAAAATGTCAAAAATGGGCGAATTTCAAGAATTACAACCCATTGATGGTCTAGAAATGTCCTCTATATCTGCTGACTTATATAAGGACGGCAGGGACGATCTTTCACTATTTTATTTTAAAGATGGAGCTAATTTTGCATCGATTTATACAGAGTCAAAAGTTACTTCAGCAAGCATAAATTGGAATTTAAAAATCAAAAGACATTTTGTAAAAGGACTTTTGGTAAATACTCAAAATGCAAACACTTTTACAGGTATTAAAGGTGCACAAGGATTGAAAGAAATTGCACACTCACTCTCAAAAGCTTTAACTATTAAATCTTCGCAATCTCCCAAAGGAGTAAGCGATGTTGTAAAAATTACCGATCTTATATTTGCTTCGACAGGCGTGATCGGTGAAGAATTTCCATATTTAAAAATAAAAAATAGGATTTCAGAATTAGTAAAAAAATTAAGAACAGAACAAACCAAGTTTGTATGGTTTAAAACGGCAAGTGCTATAATGACAACAGACACGAGGCCAAAACTTGCTTACGAGGAATGCAAAATAGGAAGTAAACTAGTTAAAATTTCTGGCATCGCAAAAGGCTCAGGGATGATAGCCCCTAATATGGCAACAATGTTAGCTTTTATATTTACAGATGCAAATATACCTTCGGTATTTTTAAAAGCTATTTTAAAAAAGGTTACAGCAACAACTTTTAATTCTATTACCGTAGATGGGGATACCTCAACGAACGATATGGTAGCAATTTTTGCCACTAACAAAGTAAAGAATTCAAAAATATATAATGTTTTAGATCCTAAACTCCAAGATTTTGAAAAAGCTTTGCACAGATTGTCATTAAATCTTGCTAAACAAATAGTAGTAGATGGAGAGGGTGCAAAAAAATTTATTACAATTAATGTTATTGGAGCTAGATCAAATTCTATGGCAAAAAATATCGGTTTCTCGATTGCAAATTCACCTTTATTCAAAACAGCAATAGCAGGCGGCGATCCAAACTGGGGCAGAATAGTCATGGCTATTGGTAAATCTGGTGAAAATATTATTCCAAATAAAATACAAATTAAAATAGGAGATTTTTTAGTTGTCGAACAAAGTAAAGCCGCTAAAGATTACAACGAGAAAGAAGTTAAGAGCTACATGCAATGGGATTCTATTACTATAGAGGTTAATTTAAATTTAGGTAGTTCATCTCATACAGTTTATACATGCGACATGACACATGATTATATTGACATAAATACCGACTACCGAAATTAATGCTTGTCTTTTTTCAATAAAATTAAATAATATGATTATCGATGATAAAATATAATTTGATATGTAGATGTGGAAAAACATTTGAAAGTTGGTTTTCAAGTTCAAACGAGTATGATCAACTAAGAAAAAAACATCTAATTAATTGTATTTACTGCAATTCTAAATCAGTAAAAAAATCAATTATGGCACCAAATTTGTCAAGCAAATCAAATAAAATTCCTAAAAAAAGCAAGTTGGAAAAAAAAGCAATGAAGCAACTTGTTGATTTTAGAAAATATGTAGAGAAAAATTTTAAAAATGTGGGTGATAATTTTACTAAAGAAGCAAGAAGTATCCATTACGACAAAAAAACATCCAAAGGTATTTATGGTAAAGCAACACCAGAAGAAACTGATGAACTTATTGAGGAAGGTATTGAAGTTGCAACCATACCCTGGATTGATAAATCAGAAAATTAATTTTTTAAAAAAGTAGAAATATAATTTACAGAAGTGTCCTTACTTTGATACCATTTCTGTGAAAGTAAATTATATTTTACACCTACCAATTCATCTCTTATAAAGTTGTTTCTGCTCGTCATCTTTTCCAAGTCTTGTGGATCTATAAATTTATCCCAATCATGAGTACCAATAGGCAACCATCTTAAAATATATTCAGCACCCAATATTGCAAAAAAATAAGATTTTAAATTTTTATTTATTGTGGCCACGAACATAATTCCTTTTTTTTTAATTAATTCAGAACAATTTTTAATAAACAAGTCTACATCTGAAACGTGTTCGACTACTTCCATATTTAAAATTACATCAAACTCATTATTCAAATTCAATTTTTCAGGTGAACAATGTAAATAGTTTATCTTTAAATTCATTTCTTTAGAGTGCAACTTTGCAACTTCAATGTTATTTTGCGAAGCATCTATACCTGTAACCGAAGCCCCTAATCTATTTAAAGGTTCACACAGCAACCCCCCTCCGCATCCAATATCTAATATTTTTAAATTTTCAAGAGGCTTATCTTTATTGGAATCGAGGTTAAAATGAGAGATTAATTTTTCTTTAATGAATTTAATTCTAACCGGATTAAAAAGGTGAATTGGCTTAAATTTTCCATTTGGATTCCACCAATCCTTGGCCAATCTTGAAAATTTTTCTATTTCTATTTTATTTATTGTAGTCAAAATAATAATAATTTATCTATACTTGTGCATTTTTATAATTAAGAGTATCTATTATAAAGAAATATATAAAGTAAATAAGATATTTTATCATGAAAAGATTAGCACTTAAGTTTGGCGGTACATCCGTTGGAACAGTAGAAAAAATAAAGAATGTTGCCAATATTGTTAAAAAAAGACATAGCGAAGGCAACGAGATTATCGTAGTTGTTTCTGCAATGTCGGGAACTACTGATGAACTTATAAAAAAATCAAATTCTATTAGTAAAAATTTTGATAATAGTGAATTGGATGTTTTGCTCTCTTCAGGAGAACAAGTTTCAAGCTCTCTCTTATCAGGTGCAATTATAGATTTGGGACTTAAAGCTCGGTCTTGGTTAGGTTGGCAAATTCCAATAATTACAAACGATAACCATACGTCTTCTCAAATTACTAAAATAAAAACTGATGAAATTTTGAATTTCATTTCACATGGAGGCATAGCTGTGGTCGCTGGTTTTCAAGGAATTTCATCAAGCAATAGAATCACGACACTTGGTCGTGGAGGATCTGACCTATCAGCTGTTGCTATCGCTAAATTTTTTGGGGCAGATTCATGCGAAATTTATACTGATGTAGAGGGAGTTCTTACAACAGACCCTTCGATAAATAAAAAAGCAAAAACAATAGACAAGATTTCATATGAAGAAATGTTGGAAATGGCCTCGCTAGGGGCAAAAGTTATGCAACCAAATGCAGTTCAAGCAGCAATGACAGATGATATTCCTGTTAATGTAAGATCTACTTTTTCAGAAAATTCTGGAACGAAAATAATCCCTGAAAGCGAAATTGATTATAAAAAAGTGGTTACAGGCGTAGCTTATTCAAAAAATAACGCCAAAGTCTCCATAGTGGGTGTCATTGATAAACCTGGAGTAGCTGCTGATATTTTTGAGCCTATTGGAAAAAATAATATTAATATTGATATGGTTATTCAAAATACTTCATTTGATGGAAAAAAAGCTAATATAACATTTACTATTAAAAGAGAAGATTTAGAGAAAACATTGAATTTAATTGAAAAAAATAAACAAAAAATAAATTATAATAAAGTTGTGCATGATGATAAGTTAGCCAAGGTATCTATTATTGGTGCTGGCATGATAGCAAATCCAGGAGTAACACATAAAATGTTCAGATCTTTAGCTGATGAGAAAATAAATATATTGGCAATTTCTACATCTGAGATAAAAATCTCTGTATTAATTCGAGAGGAGTTAACTCAAAAGGCGGTAAAAATATTACATGAAACTTTTGGGCTTAATTAAATAACCAATGAGCATTAGACCATTTAGAGATATTAAAAGAAGAAAAAGCAAAAAAATTAGAGTCGGGAAGGTGGAAGTGGGAGGTAATGCGCATATTTCAGTTCAATCTATGACAAATACTTTAACAACAAATATTAAAGAAACAGTGAAGCAGATTAATGAGTTGTCTGACGCCGGTGCAGATATTGTAAGGGTGTCATGCCCTGATAAGGATTCATCTTTATCATTGAAAGAGATTATTAAACAAGTCGATGTACCCATAGTAGCAGATATTCATTTCCATTATAAAAGAGCCATAGAAGCTGCAACTTCCGGAGCTCATTGTTTAAGAATTAATCCAGGAAATATTGGTTCAAAAGAAAAAGTTAAAGAAGTGTTAAAAGCAGCCAAAGATTTTAATACTTCAATTAGAATTGGAGTTAATGCAGGATCTTTAGAAAAAAATTTATTAGAAAAGTACAAAGAACCATGTCCTGAAGCACTAGTCGAAAGTGCTTTGAACAATATTAAACTATTAGAGGATGAAGATTTTTTTAATTTTAAAATTAGCGTAAAATCCTCTGATGTTTTTTTAACTACCAAAGCCTACAGATCCCTCGCATCTCTTTGCGAATATCCATTACATCTAGGTATTACTGAAGCTGGGAGTTTAACAACAGGAAGTATCAAATCCTCACTTGGAATAGGCATGTTATTGATGGAAGGTATTGGAGACACTATAAGAGTTTCACTATCCGCTAATCCAGTTGAGGAAGTTAAAGTTGGATATGAAATTTTAAAATCTTTAAATTTAAGACATAGAGGTGTAAATATTATTTCATGTCCTTCTTGTGCAAGACAGGCGTTTCCTGTGATTGATACTGTAAAAATTTTAGAAGAAAAACTTTCCCATATTAAAGAGCCAATAACTCTTTCTATTATAGGATGCGTGGTTAACGGTCCTGGAGAAGCTGCTCAAACTCAAATTGGACTAACAGGCGGAGGCAAAGAAAATCATATGATGTATCTTTCTGGCTTGCCCCATCGAAAAATTGCAAGCAAAAGAATAATAGACGAAGTTGTAGATTTAGTTGAAAAAAAATCTAAAGAACTAACAAATAATTAAATTACCTAAAATGATACCCCTGGAAAATATAAAAAAAATTATAGATTCATACGAAACTTTAGAAAAAGAGCTTGCTTCAGGTAAAATTGATAAAAAAGATTTTGTAAAAAAATCAAAGGAATACTCAAGCATTAGTGAGGTAATTAAAGAGGCAAAAGGATATATAAATTTTGAAAAGGAGAAAAATGAGCTAGATAAAATTGTAAAAGACAAAAATTCAGATAAAGAAATGGTTCAACTTGCTAAAAATGAACTAACTCAATTATTATCAAAAAATGAAGAATATGAGAAAAAACTAAAATTATTTCTTCTACCAAAAGATGAAGCAGATACAAAAAACGCCATCTTAGAGATTAGGGCCGGCACAGGAGGTGATGAGGCTGGTTTATTTGTAGCAGATCTTTACAAAATGTATGAAAAGGTTTGTTTAAACAACAAATGGTCATTTGAAATAATAAGCACGTCAAAAAGTACCGCGGGAGGATTTAAAGAAGTAATTTTATTAATTAAAGGAAACAATATCTATTCTTTTTTGAAATATGAAAGTGGAGTACACCGCGTGCAGAGAGTACCTAAAACTGAAACACAAGGTCGTGTGCATACTTCCGCAGCGACTGTAGCCGTACTACCTGAAGCCGAGGAAGTTGATATAAAAATACAGGAAAAAGATTTAAGAATAGATGTTTATAGAAGTACCGG
>CACIWQ010000012.1 GCA_902590395.1 uncultured Pelagibacteraceae bacterium | reverse complement strand
GAATATAAAATTTCTAATCTAACCGACCGTATGGGAATGAGACTGGAGGGGGTTGTTATGAAAAATATTGTTAATACAAATATTCGATCGGAAGGTATTACTAAAGGTGCCATACAAGTCCCAGCCGATGGTCAACCAATTATACTATTAACTGATTATCCAACGATAGGAGGCTATCCCAAAATAGCAAACATAATATCAGCAGATTATAATTTGTTGATCCAAAAAACTCCCGGGGAAAAAATATCTTTTGAACTTATTAAGTTGCGCGAGGCTGAGCAATTGTATAAAGAACACCTCAATAGTATTTCAGAAATCATAAAAAATATTAAAGAGATAAATTGACAATATTAAATAAAATTCCAGGCACCGTTCTAGTTTTATTAGGAGCGCTATGTTTAAGTTTTGGTGGTATAATAGTAAAATCTTTTGAAGGCGCCAATCTATGGCAAATTCTTTTTTGGAGACAGACTTTTTTTTCGATTATTGTAGCTCTATATCTATTGATTACTTTCAAAAAAAAATTCTTTAAGTCTTTTCATGCATCAGGATTACCCGGACTCGTAGCTGGAATATTTTTAGGAATTGGTTTTTCAGCTTATGTATTTGCCATGTACCACACTACTGTTGCCAATACTCTTTTTATAATTTCAACAGAGACAATTTTTTTAGCCTTATTTGGTTATATTTTTTTAAAAGAAAAAATTAATTTAGTAACTTTAATTTCAATTATTATGGGTATGTCCGGAGTACTTCTTATAATTGGAAGTTCTTTATCGATTCAATCCAGCAGTCAATTTTTTGGAAATATTATTGCATTTATAATGCCTATTTCATTTGCAGTACTAATTGTAATAGTCAGAAAATATCCAAAAGTGGATATGGTTCCATCACAATTCATTGCAGGAATTTTTGCTGCTTTAATTGGATATTTTGTTGCTGGCAAATTATCTATTTCATCTTACGATTTATTTTTAGGATTTTTAGCGGGAACTTTTCAAATTGGTTTTGGATTTATAATGATTACCATTGGATCTCGAACTACTCCCGCCGCAGTAGTAGGCATTCTAATGTTAACCGAAGCAGTTTTTGGACCATTGTGGGCTTGGTTGTTTATAAATGAAGTACCACCCATTAGTGTAATTATTGGGGGAGGAATCATTATTTCAGCAATTTTATTTGAGTTTTTTTTCAGTCCCAAGAAAAAAGAATAGCTTTTATTCATTTGACATTTCTTCATATCTATCCGAAAATCTAGTTAATACGGGAGAGACCAATTTAATTGGCGCCGAAGGAGCAACGACCCGGAAACTCTCAGGCAAAAGGACCGTACATAATAACTCTGGAAAGAAGGCTCGGCCTCACCGAAGGAGTAAATCTCTCAGGTAACAAGACAGAGGGGATTAGGTAAGAGTTATTATGGAAATAGAAAAGACAGCATTATACGATTATCACAAAAGTCTTGGAGCCAAGTTTGTTCCTTTTGCTGGTTATGAAATGCCTGTGCAATATTCTTCAGGAATTGTAGACGAACATAAAATAACCAGAAATGGTGCGGGCATGTTTGATGTTTCGCATATGGGACAATTGTTAATTCAAGGAAATGAAAGTTTAGCAACAGAATTGGAAAAAATTATTCCTATAGATCTAAAGAAAATACAACTTAATCAATCAAAATATTCTTTCCTTACTAATGAAGAAGGTGGAATCTACGATGATTTAATTGTAACTAAAGTTGAAAAAGGTTTTAATATTATTCTTAATGCAGCATGCAAAAATAACGATTTTAAAATAATTAGCAGCTCACTTAAGAATAAATTTAAAATAACCCTACATAAGAATTTGTCTCTTATTGCTTTGCAAGGACCAAAATCATCACAAATATTAGAAAAAATAATTAATGGAATTTCTTCTCTTAAATTTATGAATGGAAATAAATTTTACTATAAAGGTAAAGATGTTTATATAACTAGATCGGGTTATACAGGGGAAGACGGATTCGAAATTTCTATATCAAATGAATTTGTAGAAGATCTCGCGAAAGAATTAATATCACAAGGTGTAAAACCAATTGGTTTAGGAGCAAGAGATACTTTAAGATTAGAAGCCGGATTGTGTCTTTACGGTCATGATATAAACGAATCTACAAGTCCGATCGAAGCAAATCTTAAATGGGCAATTTCTAAGAGAAGGAGAGAAGAAGGAGGATTTGTAGGTTACAAAAAAATCAAATCAGATTTAAATGGAAGTTTAAATCGACTAAGAGTTGGCATTAAACCCGAGGGAAAAATTATAGCTAGAGAAGGAGTTAAGATTTTTTCTGAAGACGGTAAAGAAATTGGATCTATTACAAGTGGTACTTTTGGCCCAAGTGTTAATGGACCAATTGCTATGGGTTATGTAAAATTAAATTTTTCAAAACCTGGTACAAAGGTCTCTTTGGAAGTTAGGGGAAAAAAGCATGAAGCTAAAGTATCCGAACTTCCCTTTTATAAAAAAAGTTATGTGAGGTAAAAATGAGTGAAAAAAAATATTCAAAGCAACATGAATGGGTTACTATCGAAGGAGACGTTGCGACTATTGGTATTACAACACACGCTGCTGAAATGTTAGGAGACGTCGTGTTTGTCGAATTACCGGAAAAAGGAAAGAATGTAGAGAAAGAAGGGCAGGCAGGAGTAGTAGAGTCAACAAAGGCAGCTAGTGATGTTTATACTCCGATAACTGGAGAAATTACCGATACAAATCAATCTATTGTAGACGACCCCGGTTCTGTAAACAAAGATCCAGAGGGGGCAGCTTGGTTTTTTAAAATTAAAATAAAAAATAAATCAGAATTAGATCAATTAATGAGTAAAGCTGATTATGATAAGTTTGCAAAGGAGAATCCGAATTAAATGCTAAAAAACGCTCAGAAAGATTTTATCCAAAGGCATATAGGACCTTCTAAAGAGGAACAGAAAGTTATGCTTAAAGAATTGGGTTATGACAACTTAGATGAGTTGATTGCTAAAACAGTCCCAGAAAAAATTCTATTAAAAGAAAATCTAAGTATTGGTGAACCCAATTCAGAGTACAAAGCACTTAGAAAATTAAGAGACATCTCTCAAAAGAATAAAATTTATTCAAATTTTATCGGAATGGGATATTACGGAAATTATACCCCATATGTAATACTAAGAAATATTTTAGAAAATCCAGGATGGTATACTTCTTATACTCCGTATCAACCAGAAGTGGCCCAAGGAAGACTCGAGATGCTTTTAAATTTTCAGCAGATGGTAATTGATTTTACAGGAATGGATATTGCGAATGCATCTCTTTTAGATGAGGGTACAGCCGCAGCTGAAGCCATGGGTTTAAGTTATAGAATTTGCAAAAAAGATATCAAAAAAGTCTTTGTCTCGAAAAACTGTCACCCTCAAACCATTGACGTGATTAAAACAAGAGCTGAACCATTAGGTTTAAAAATAATAGTAGGGGATGAAGATAAAGATATTAATGAGAATATTGTTTGTGGAATTATACAATACCCAGGAACTTTAGGAGATATAAAGGATCCCAGCGAAGCTATTAGTAAAATACATAAACAAAATGGAAAAGCAGTATTGGTTTGTGATTTATTAGCTCTTGCAAAAATTAAAACACCTGCCGAATTAGGAGCCGATATAGCCGTGGGAAACACGCAACGTTTTGGAATTCCAATGGGTTATGGAGGTCCTCATGCCGCGTTCTTTGCCACTAAAGACGAATACAAAAGATCAATGCCAGGAAGAATAGTTGGTGTTTCAGTGGATAGGCATGGTAACAAAGCTTACAGATTGGCTCTACAAACAAGAGAGCAACATATAAGAAGAGATAAAGCTACAAGTAATATTTGCACCGCTCAGGCTCTGCTTGCAATAGTTTCAGCTGCCTATGCTGTATATCATGGTCCAAAAGGAATTAAAAAAATAGCAGACACTGTTTCACAACTTGCTAAAAGTTTTGCGGATAAAATAAAACAATCTGGCTTTGAACTTTACTCAGATTATTTTTTTGATACCGTTACTGTCAAAACACTAGATAAAACAGATAAAATTTATAAAAACGCACTTGATCAAAAAGTAAACATAAGAAAAGTTAACTCTGAGATGTTAGCAGTTTCATTTGATGAAAGAAAAAATCTTTATAGGGCTAATCAGGTGTTAAAAATTTTTAATTGTTCAGAAACAATTAAGGAAACAACTAAAGAAATGACAAATAAAAGCTTATCTAATCTACCAAAAACTTTATTAAGAACCTCAACTTATTTAGATCATCCCGTTTTTAACAGTTACCATTCTGAAACTGCAATGCTTAGATATTTAAAAAAATTAGAAGACTCTGATATTGCGTTGAATAGGTCAATGATAGCTTTAGGTTCATGCACGATGAAATTAAATTCAGTTTCTGAAATGATACCTGTAACATGGAAAGAATTTTCACATCCGCATCCATATTCCCCTATTGAACAAATGGATGGTTACAGAGAATTATTCACTGATTTAAAAAATTGGCTAAGAACAATCACAGGTTTTTCTGGTGTTTCTTTGCAACCAAATGCCGGAGCGCAGGGAGAATTTGCTGGCTTAATGGTTATTAGAAAGTTTCATGAAAAAAATGGTCAAAAAAAAAGAAATGTTTGTTTAATACCGAGCTCTGCGCATGGAACTAATCCAGCAAGCGCTCAAATGGCCGGCATGAAAGTTGTTGTTGTTAATTGTGACGCATTTGGAAATGTAGATTATGAAGATTTAAAGAAAAAGGCAGAAGAATACTCAGATACTTTGTCCGCACTAATGGTAACTTATCCGTCAACTCACGGAGTTTTTGAAGAAAAAATAACAGATATTTGTGACTTAGTTCATAAACATGGTGGTCAAGTTTATATGGATGGGGCAAATCTAAATGCATTGGTTGGTATTGCAAAACCAGGAAATTTTGGTCCTGATGTTTGCCATATTAATTTACACAAAACATTCTGTATACCTCATGGTGGAGGTGGTCCAGGAATGGGCCCTATTGCCTGTAAAAAACATTTAGAAATTTATTTACCAAGTCATCCAGTAATTGATTGCGGTCCTTCTTCAGGAATAGGGGCAATTTCTGCGGCTCCCTGGGGAAGTTCAAGTATTCTCTCTATATCTTGGATGTATATTAAAATGATGGGATCTGAAGGTTTAAAATTGGCTACGCAAAATGCAATTTTAAATGCTAATTATATAGCATACAAACTCAAAGATCATTTCCCAATCTTATATAAAGGAAAAAACGGAAACGTAGCTCACGAGTGTATTATAGATATTAGAAAAATTAAAAGTGAAACAGGAATTACAGAGGAAGATATCGCTAAAAGATTAATCGATTTTGGTTTTCATGCACCTACTATGTCTTGGCCTGTCCCAGGTACAATAATGATAGAACCAACCGAAAGTGAAAGTCTTTCCGAAATTAATAGATTCTGCGCTTCATTAATTAAGATAAAAGAAGAAATTGATAAAGTTAAAAATGGAAAATTTGACAAAGATGATAATCCTTTAAAAAATGCTCCACACACTCACGTTGAACTTACTGCTAATGAATGGCAGCATAAATATGATAGAGAAAGTGCAGCATATCCTTCTGCGACTTTAAAATCTTATAAGTACTGGCCACCAGTTGCTAGAGTAGACAACGTTTATGGAGATAAAAATCTTTTTTGCTCTTGTCCATCAATGGATAAATATAAAGAGTCTGCAGCATAAAAAAAGTATATGAAAATTGCTGTTATAGGTTCAGGAATTTCTGGGCTGGGAGTTGGCCATTTTTTATCTAAAAAACATAAAACAGACTTGTTTGAAAAAAATGATCATTTTGGCGGTCACTCATATACTGTAGAAGTTTTATCAAAGAATCCTGATGAAAAAGTTTCAATTGATTTAGGATTTATTGTGTTTAACAAAATTAATTATCCAAATCTTGTGAGTTTATTTGAAAAACTTCAGATTGACTATGAAAAAAGCAATATGTCATTTTCAGTTTCAGTAAAAAATTCGAACATAGAATATTCTGGTAGTGGTTTTAAAGGATTGTTTGCTAATAAATATAATTTATTAAATTTTCATTTTATAAAAATGATTAAAGATATATTTAATTTTTATAAAATAGCAGACAATATCAAAAAAGAAGATTTTACAAATCAAACTCTAGGTAGCTTTTTAGAATCAAAAAAAATATCAAATTATTTTATTAAATTTCATATTATACCTATGGTATCTGCTATATGGTCTACACCCACTCATCTTGCGCATGAGATGCCGATGTCGCTATTTATAAATTTTTTTCAAAACCATGGCCTTTTTAGGATCGCGAATAGACCACAATGGTACACAGTGACCGGAAGAAGCAAAACTTATGTAAAAAAAATTTTAGAAACTATAAGCGGAGAATACTTTAAAAATTATAAGATTAAAAATGTTTTAAGAAATAAAAATGGTGTTAGATTATATTATGGTTCATTAAATGAATATTTCGAATATGACAAAGTAATATTTGCTGTGCATGCAAATGAAGCATTAGAATTGATAAAAGACCCCACAGAAAATGAAAAAAAAATATTAAATAATTTTAAATATACAAAAAATATTGCGTACCTTCATTATGATGATCGTTTGATGCCCAAAAGAAAAAATGCCTGGTCCAGCTGGAATTCAATATTAGATAAAAATGATGCAAAAAAAAATTGTGTTACATATTGGTTAAATAAATTGCAAAATCTGAAAACAAAAAAAAATTATTTTTTAACGTTAAATCCATTTATATCTATAGAAGATAATAAAATTATAAAAAAAGTTGAATTTACTCATCCTTTTTATGATGCGAAAACAATCAATGCTCAAAAATACCTCGCAAGACTCCAGGGAGTGAATAATAGTTATTTTTGTGGAAGTTATTTTGGCTACGGATTTCATGAAGATGGTTTAAATTCAGCAATAGAAGTATCTAATAAATTATGAACTTATTTAATTCATGTATATATTCGGGGTTTGTAACTCATAGAAGATTTAAACCTAAAAGGCATTTTTTTACTTACAAAACTTTTTCCTTATTCATAGATTTACATGAGATAGAAAATTTGGGAAAAAAAATAAAATTTTTTTCTTATAACAAATTTAATATTTTAAGTTTCTACGATGTTGACCACGGGTCAAGAGATGGTAGCTCTTTAGTTGGTTGGGTAAAAAATACACTAGCCGATGCAAAAATTAATATTGGAACAGGAACTATTAAATTACTTTGTTATCCACGTTTTTTTGGGTATGTCTTCAATCCTTTAAGCATTTTTTATTGCTATGATGAAAAATTACAACTCAAAGCAATTCTGTATGAAGTAAAAAATACATTCAATGAACAACATACCTATGTATTTTCCGTATCATCATCTTCTAAATTAATTTTACATAAATGTGATAAAAAATTTTATGTTTCACCGTTTATGGAAATGGAAACATCATACAACTTTAGATTGTTAAATCCTGGAAAAATTTTAAATGTTTTTATTAAGCAAAGGGACAGTGAAGGCATTATATTTACAGCATGCCAGATAGGAAAAAGAGTAGAAATGAGTAGCAAGAACTTGTTTATTCAATTTTTTAAACATCCTTTGATGTCATTTAAAATTATAGCGGCGATACATTTTGAAGCATTTAGATTATGGATTAAAGGCGTTAAATACGTCAAAAGAAAAATAAAAATTAAAAATAATTTATCTATAGAAAATTAATGAAAAATTTTTTGAACTATTGTTTTGACCATTTTGTTTTTTGGAATTTAAAAAAGATTTCCTTTGGGTATTTGCAACTGATTGATTCAAGAGATAAAGAACATTTTTTTGGTAACAACAAAAGTTTACTTAGAGCGAACATAAAGATCAACGATCCAAGTTTCTGTTACAAAATTCTTAGAAAAGGTAGTTCGGGGCTTGCTGAAAGTTACATGAAGGGTGATTTTGAAACTAAAGATTTAACTACTTTAATAGAATTAAGTGCACAGAATATAAACAGAACTCATAAGTTTGTTGGATTTTTTGAGTTTTCTTTAATAAAAAATATTTTAAAAAGCAACATCTTCAATAACACAAAAGAAAGAAGTAAAAAAAACATATCTAAGCATTATGATTTAGGAAATCAATTTTTTTCTACTTGGTTAGATAAGACGCTAACTTATTCGTGCGGAATATTTAATTCATCAAACGAAACCTTGGAACAAGCTCAAATTAATAAATATAACAAATTAATAAATATGGTTAATCCAAAAAAAGGAGATAAAGTTTTAGAAATAGGTTGTGGTTGGGGAGGTTTTGCGGAACATCTTGCAGAAAATTATGATGTAAAATTAGATTGTATAACAATATCACAAAAACAATTTTTATTCGCAAAGGAAAGAATGAGACGAAAAGGACTAAATGATAAAGTAAATGTACAGATGATGGATTATAGAGATATCAATAAAAAATATGACATAATTATTTCAATTGAAATGATCGAAGCAGTCGGTGAAAAATATTTAAATAAATATTTTAGTGTTATTAAAAATAATTTGTCTCAAGGAGGAAGAGCCGCTATTCAAGCTATTATTATTAAAGATGAATTATACAATAGATATAGAGCAAAAGAAGATTTTATACAGAAATATATTTTTCCAGGTGGATTTTTACCATCTTTAAAATCTTTAAACAATTTATCAAACAGATCAGGTTTAAAAATTGATACATATCAATTATATGGCACTCATTATTCTAATACGTTACAAAAATGGAGGGAAAGCTTCCTAGATTCTTGGGATTTAATTTCTAGACAAGGATTTGATTTAAGTTTTAAAAAAATGTGGGATTTTTATTTCTCTTATTGTGATGCTGGATTTAAATCAAAAAATATTGATTTAGTTCAATTTTCACTCTTTAGCAAATGAGATTTTTTACATTATTTACTTTAATTATATTATTAAATGGATGTTCAGGTATGAAACCAATAGATTTTAAAGATCAAAAACCAAGATTAATTATAGAAAATTATTTTACTGGGAGCGTTAAAGCTTGGGGGATTTTGCAAAATAGATCAGGTAAAGTAATAAGACAGTTTTCAGCCGATTTAAGCGGTAAATGGGATGGTACACAATTAGTTTTAGATGAAAAGTTTAATTGGTCTGATGGCGAAATTCAAACAAGACAATGGAAAATAAACAAAATAGACGAACACAATTATGAAGGTACAGCGGGTGATGTAGTAGGAAAGGCCAAAGGATATTCTTATGGGCCAGCATTTAAATTTGAATATGTTTTACTAGTTCCTGTGAAAGGAAAACAAATCAAAATTACTTTTGATGATTGGATATTTAAACAAGACGATAAAGTTGCAATAAATAAAGCTAAGATGACCAAGTTTGGGATTAAAATCGCTGAATTAACCGTCTTTTTTGTAAAAGATTAGTACTTAATAGTTTTCATCCCTTTTTTTACTAACAAAAAATATAACCAATTTGGCATAATTTTTAATAATTTCATTATCATTGTAAAAGCTATGGGAAAATGTATTTCAAACGCATTTTTTTTTGTTAATCCAATAAACATTTTTTCTGCAGCAAATTCAGCAGATTTAATCATTGGCATTGGAAATTTATTTTGATCTGTCATGGGCGTTTTAATAAAACCAGGACTTACCAGGGAAACTCTTACGTTGTACCTCTTAAAATCGAAATAAAGACTTTCAGCCAGACTTGTTAAAGCCGCTTTTGATGCGCAGTAACCCGAAGCTGCTGGTAAACCCCTATAACCTGCAACTGAAGAAACTATGGAAATCTGACCACTTTGCTTTTCCCTAAAATAGGTATTAACAGCCATAATACAATTTAAAGTTCCAAAAAAATTTGTTTCCATGATTTCTCTAATTTTTTCTGAACTAAGTTTTTTTTCTGCATCTGGATCATGCATTCCAGTACAAAATACAGAAATATCTATAGTTTTAAATTTTTCTATTATATTTTGAAAAATATTTTTAGTTACATTTTCATTTTTTACATCTAGAGGAAAAGAATGAATATTAGGATTTTGACTATTTAAATCTTTAAGTAAATTTTCTCTTCTGGCAGATGCGGCAACTTGCCAACCTTCATTTGCAAATTTTATTGCAAGCGCTTTTCCAATTCCACTGCTTGCTCCAGTAATCCATACATTTTTTGACATGATCTTAATTTAAACACTTTTGATAAAAATGTAATAGAAAATGTGCGACAAGATGTATGTAGAATTAAAAAAGGTTGAATTTATATATATTATTTTAATGAGTAAAAAGTATCTTATATTTGGTGCTACCGGTTCTATTGGTTCCAGCTTAGCTGACAAAATGTATGAAGAAAAACTAGATTGTCATCTAATAGGACGAAATAAAGATGAATTAGAAAAAATTGCAAAAAAGCTTAATTATTCTTATTCGGTATGCGATGTAATGAAAATAAATTTTGTAGATAAATTATTTAAAGATCTGCTTGAAACCGAAATTCTTGGAATAGCCTATTGTGTAGGCTCAATTGATTTAAAACCTCTTAGAATAACAAGATCAAATGATTTCATTTCTAGTTATGTTCTAAATTTAGTAGCCGCCACTGACATTATTAGAACATTTCAGGATAATTTAAAAAGAAACAATGGATCAATAGTAATGTTTTCTACTGTAGCAGCAAAAAAAGGATTTCCAAATCATAGCATAATATCTCCTGCAAAAGCTGCCGTCGAAGGTTTGACAATAGCTCTTGCTGCTGAGCTAGCCCCGCACACTAGAGTAAATTGTATTGCTCCCAGTTTAACAAAATCAAAAATGTCAGCATTATTGTTAAAAAATATAAAAAGTATAGATTCTATATCTAAGCAACATCCTTTAAAAAGAATTGGAGAAGGTTTTGACTCAGCAAGTTTAGCTAAATTTCTACTATCACAAAACAGTTCATGGATAACCGGGCAGATAATTGGTGTTGATGGGGGCAGATCAACAATAGCGTAAATATTTATGTATTCTAAAAAACAAATTAGCTTAAAAGCTTGGATTAAACAAAAATGGAGAACCAAATCAGGAAAAAAATCTTCGATAACTGGAGAACGTTACTTACCCGAAAAAGCTATTAAAGCCCTTTCATCTTTTGAATATAGGCTTACAACAAAAGCAAAACGCAAAGTTATGAAAATAGGAAAACAATTTTCTAAACAACCTAAATATATTGCAAATAAAGTAAGAAAATTTAGAAATGAGTGGAAAATAGACAATAAAATTAAACATGGAAATTACACAAAACCAAATTTGAGAAGAAAATTGTTTATAGACATTAAAGCTGCTAATACTCACGGAACCAAAGCAGGTCAATGGTCAGCAAGAAAAGCTCAGTTATTAGCAAAAAAATATAAAGCTTTAGGAGGAGGATATTATTAATGTCATTAGCTAAAAAAATTATTTCTTTATTAGTTTTTAATATTCTCGCTTTTGGAGCTTCCGCATGGGGAAGCTATGTAACAAATTTATACAAAGAACCGTGGTATTCTGGGATAATAAAACCCTCCTTTAATCCGCCAGACTGGATTTTTGCTCCAGTATGGATAGCATTGTACATAGCAATGTCCATTGCTATCTGGTTGATTTGGATAAACCCAAACAGAGTTGAAAAAATTATATACATATACTTTATTCATTTGCTTATTAATGGTAGCTGGAGCATATTTTTTTTCGGACTTCACTTAATACTTGTATCTCTAATAATAATTGCAATTATCATTTTTTTCGTAATTTGGTTAATTAAATTATATTATCCAATTAATAAACTTAGTTCATTTCTAATGGTTCCTTATCTAATGTGGCTAAGTTATGCATTCGTTTTAAATTTCTACATTTTTATACTTAATTAAGTTGTGGTATATTTTTCCGAAAAAAGGACTCATGGACGATGTAGTTGTTGTTGGTGGCGGAATTATTGGAGCTGCTACAGCATATTTTTTATCAAAAGAAGGAAGAAAAGTAAGAGTTATTGAAAGAGATCCAGCATACAAAAAAGCATCTTTCCCTTTATCTTTAGGTGGTTTTAGAAGGCAATTTTTTCAAAAAGAAAATATCAACCTAGGTAAATTCGCTCTAGAGTTTATTTCTGACATTTCCAATACACTAAAAACAAAAAATAATCCTAACCCAACAGCTAGCATGGTGCCGAATGGTTATCTATTATTGTTTGGGCCTGAGCATGCAAAGGAACAGTATGAAGCTTTAAAAAATCATAAAGCATGTGATGCTGGTACAAAAAATATTCCTGCAAGCAAATTAAAAGAAGTTTTTAGCTGGATAAATCCATCTGGTTTAGAAACAGCAACTTATACCGATAGTAAAATAGAAGGTTGGATTGATCCTCATATGTTTCACAATGCTTTAAAAAACAAAGCTATTGAACTAGGAGCAAAATTTGAAAAAGGAGATGTTAAAAAAATCAGTGATATTAAAGCAAAAACTATTGTATCTGCCGCCGGATGCTGGACTAAAGAGTTGCTTGATGACATTCCTGTTGAACCTCAAAAGCATACAGTTTTTAGAGTCAAATGCCCCAAACATTATCCTGAAATGCCATTAACTGGAGACTTGCCATCAGGAGTCTATTGGAGACCTGAGGGAAAAGAATATTTAGCTGGATCTCCAAATTCTAAATTTGATTGTCCAGATTTAGAACCAGAGTGGAATGATTTTGAAAGTCTTGTATGGCCTGCGTTAGCAAACAGAGTTCCAGAATTTGAGCAATTAAAATTAACTGGCGGCTGGGCAGGGTATTATGATTGCAATGTATTGGACAATAATGCCATTGTAGGAAAACATCCTAAATATGAAAATGTATTTTTGGCAACTGGATTTACGGGCAGAGGTTTAATGCAATCACCAGGAATTGGCAGAGGTTTAACAGAGCTAATTACTACAGGAAAATATCAAACTATAGATTTATCTTGCTTTGGATTAGATAGAATTTTTGCTAAACAAAAAAGAACAGAACCTTACGTTTTATAATTAAGCTTTTAATACTTCTGCTTGATCTTTTTCAGCTACAACTTCTGTTTTAAATTGATTTGATATTTTTTGAACTTCTACAGCTGATACTTTGTATTCAGCGCACATTGTTTCTTCATCTTTTCCATGACCTGTTACCATATTGACCATATGTTCTGGGAAATGGAAAGTAGTAAAGACTATACCTTCTTTAACTTTTTCGGTAACTTCAACTTTTAAGGAAACTTCACCTCTTCCTGAATAAAGCCTTGCAACATCACCCGTGTTTAACTCTCTATGTTTTGCATCTTTTGGATGAACTAACAAAATATCTTCGTCCACAATTTTAATATTTTTAGTTCTTCTCGTCATTGTTGCTGCATTGTAATGTTGTAAAACTCTACTTGTAGTTAATATTAAAGGATAATCTTTTTTATTTTTCTCTATTTCATTACTTTCTTTAAAGTCAAAAAACTTAATTCTACCTTTTCCTAATTTAAATTCTTTTTCATGTAGAATTTTTGTATCTGTACCATCTTCTTTTACGGGCCACTGCAGTCCCATTTTTCCAAGTCTTTCTCGAGTTATACCTTTGAAGAAAGGAACTACATCAGCAATTTCAGCTAAGACTTCGTCAGCATCATATGTTGGTTGATTAGACCCGAGTTTTTGCATCATATCTGTAACTATAACTCCATCAGGTTTTGTTCCTGGAAGCGGTTTTGCTGCTCTATTAACTCTTTGAACTCTTCTTTCTGTGTTTGTGAAGGTGCCTTCTTTTTCTAGGAAAGTTGTTCCAGGTAAAACGACATCCGCATGTTTAGCAGTTTCACTTAAGAATATTTCCTGAACCACTAATAAATCCAACGCATTCATTGCTTTCGCTACGTGAGCACTGTTAGGATCTGTTTGAACAACATCTTCACCAATAATCCATACAGCTTTTACTTCTTTATTTATTGCTGCGTCAAAAATTTGTGGAATTTTTAATCCAGCTTTTGTTGGATGAACAACTCCATATTTTTCAGTATAAAAATTTTGAATTTTTTTATCAGCAACAGGAAAATATCCTGCACCTTGATGAGGTTGACATCCCATATCAGCTGCACCTTGAACATTATTTTGACCTCTCAGAGGATTAACACCAACACCTTTTCTTCCAATATTTCCAGTTATCATTGCAAGATCGGCAATTAACATTACTGTTTTTGAACCCTGTTCCTGTTCAGTAACTCCCAAACCATGAAATTCCATTGAATTTTTTTCAGTTGCGTAAGCAATAGCAGCTTCTTTTACTTGTTGCTTATCAACCCCTGCAACTTTAGCTAATTGATCGATATCTAATTTTTTAATTCCCTTAAGGAAATTTTCAAAACCCTCTGTTCTACTTAAAATAAAATCTTCTTTAATTAATTTAGCTTCTATAATGAAATATAACATCATATTTATCATGCAGATTTATTTTTAGTTA
>CACIWQ010000011.1 GCA_902590395.1 uncultured Pelagibacteraceae bacterium | reverse complement strand
TTTGTATTTCTCTTTAAAAAAAGAGCAAAAAAAAAATATAACTTCAGATATTGTTTTAAATTTTTTAGGTTCTAGCACAAAAGTAAATTTAATTGATACAAATTCAAAAAAAAAAACGAAAAGTGGAAATATTTCATTTAAAAAAAATAAAAACAGACTTACTTCAAACTTTGAATATAATGATGACCAAATAAATTTTAAACAAGCAAATATAAGAAATGATTTTTTAGATGGAAAACTTGCTGGAAAATTAAAATTTTTACCTTATTTTGATTTTGATTTAGTTGTAGATTTAAACGGTTTAAACTTTAATAGATTGTACAATAATCTTGTAAATTTAAGTGATGATCAAAAAGCAAAATTGTTTAGAATTAACAAAAAAATAAATGGACAAATATCCCTTGCAGCGAATAAAATTTTTTCAAAGCGCACGCTAGTTGATTCATTTGAATCTCGATTAAGATTTGTTAACGGAAGTATTTTGATTGATCAGTTGCTACTTAGTCTAGGAAAATTAGGTGCAGCTGATGCTACTGGCGTTATAAAAAACGATGAAAAATATTCTAATTTAAAATTTGAAGGCAATATATTTTTGGATAATTTAAAGAAATTTTATAGTAAATTCGGAATATATAATAAAGAAAATATTTCTAACAGTGTTTTTATTTCTGGAAATTTTGATTTAGTTAATTTGCAATTACGTTTAAATGAAATATCTGATGATGAAAAACTAAATGAGGAAGAGGTTGCTTATATCGAGAGAGAATTTAATAATTTGGCTTTGGAAAAAGGATATGAAACTTTGTTTAACTTTCCTACATTCAAAGAATATATTAAATTGATTCTTTCAGAAACAAACTGATTTAATGTGGGCTGATCATTTTTTTAGGATTAACTATTTTATCGTACTCTTTTTTTGTTATTAAACCAGATTTAATAGCTTCTTCTTTCAAAGTCGTTCCATTTTTATGAGCCTTTTTAGCAATCTTTGCTGCATTATCATATCCCACCTTTGGAGACAAAGCAGTAACGAGCATTAATGAATTGTCCAGAAAACTTTTAATTTTTCTTTTGTCAGCCTTTAAACCTTTTATGCAATAATTGGCAAAACTTTTAGAAGAATCAGACATTATATGAATAGACTGTAATATATTATGAATAATTAAAGGCTTAAATACATTTAATTCAAAATGACCGTGAGAACCCGCCATCGTTATACCATTATGGTTTCCAATTACTTTCACACAAACCATAGTAACAGCTTCGCATTGTGTAGGATTAATTTTTCCTGGCATAATAGAGGATCCTGGTTCATTTTCAGGCAGTATAAGCTCAGCTAATCCTGCTCGTGGTCCCGAACCTAAAAATCTAATATCGTTCGCGATCTTCATTAAACAAACAGCTGTTGTATTCATTGTCCCAGAAAAATTTACTATTGCATCGTGGGCAGCTAATGCAGCAAACTTATTTGGCGCTGGTTTAAAAGGGAGTTTTGCAATTTTTTTCAATTCAGCTACTATTTTTTTATCAAAGCCTTTTTTAGTATTTAGCCCTGTACCAACAGCAGTTCCTCCTTGTGCTAAAAAATATATTTCTTTAAGAGCTATTTCTATTCTTTTAATACATTTATTTAATTGGGCATGATATCCTGAAAATTCTTGCCCCAATGTAATCGGGGTAGCATCTTGTAGATGAGTTCTTCCGACCTTTATAATTTTTTTAAATTGATTAGATTTTTTTTTTAATTCATTATTAAGCAGTTTAAGGCAAGGCAATAGTTTATTGTTTGCTCTTATAGCTATTGCCATATGCATAGCAGTTGGAAAAACGTCGTTGGTTGATTGTGATTTATTTACATGGTCATTTGGATGAACTGGTTTTTTGCTACCCAGTTTTCCACCAAGAATTTCGATAGCTCTATTAGCTATTACTTCATTAACATTCATATTTGTTTGAGTTCCCGAACCAGTTTGCCATACTTTTAGAGGAAAATTATTGTTCAATTTGCCAGATATAACCTCATTAGCTGCTTTTATAATTGCTTTGCTTATTTTTTTATCTAGAGTTTTATTTTTAGCATTCACTATTGCGGCCGCTTTTTTTATCATTGCTATTGATTTAATTACAATGGGTCTAACCAGGAAATCGCCGATGTCAAAATGCTTATTTGATCTTTGTGTAGATGCTCCCCAGTACTTATCATGAGGAACTTTTATACTTCCTAAACTATCATATTCATTTCTAAATTTCATATACAAGAGTATGATTGGTAATATATACATTAGACTTTTTTAAGGCAAGATTTTTAAAAATATGAGCCTCGATAGACAAAAAAAACTAAGGGACCCAGATAAGAAAGACTTAGAATTTATTTTGGGCTTATTCAATTCAAATAAATTTATTCATGCAAAAAAGGAAATTGATAAACAAATATTAAAGTTTCCAAATTCTCCAATTTTATTCAATATACTAGGAGCAATTTTAGCAGATCAAAATCACTATAATAAAGCTATTGAAAATTATAAAAAATCATTAAAAATTAACCCTAGCTATGCCGAGGCGTATAACAATTTGGGAGTAGCTTTACATAAATTAAATAAAATAGATGAAGCAATTTATAACTATGAAAAAGCTATTAGGCTTAAAAATAATTTTGTGGAAGCACTTAATAATTTGGCTAATGCTTACCAAGATCTTGGCTTAAAAAAGGATGCTTTAGATAATTTTAAAAAAGTGACCGAAATCAAACCAGATTATGCAGAACCATACAACAACATTGGCATGATACTGAGTGATATATCTAAGTTTGACGAGGCTTTAATAAATTACAATAAAGCAATAGAGCTAAAACCCAATTTTGAAAAAGCCTATAACAACCTTGGAAATTTATTTCATGAACTAGGGAAACATAATGAGGCAACCAAGGTTTATTATAAAGCTTTAAAAATTAAACCAAACTACGCTAAAGCTTATAGTAATCTGCTATTAAATTTAAATTACATGAAAAATTTTGATCCAAATAAATACTTACAAGAAGCAAAAAATTTTAATTTTAACTGTAAGCCAAAAAAAGAAAAACTATTTAACTATAATTATGTAAAAAATCCTAAAAGACTAAAAATAGGATTTGTATCTTCTGATTTTGGAAATCATCCAGGAGGATATTTTACACTTAGTACTTTAAGGGAAATGTCAAAGAAGAATTTTGACTTAATAGCCTATTCTACAAAAGATCGTAAAGATGAACTTGCTAAATTTTTCAAAAATTCATTTTTAAAATGGCATTCGATTGAAATGAAAGATGAAGAAGATATCGTTGACCAAATTGTAAATGATGGAATTCATATTCTTATAGATGCACAAGGACATTCAGCAAACAATAAGTTGCCCATATTTATTTATAAACCAGCTCCTATCCAGATAAGTTGGTTAGGCCAAGGCTCGAGTGGAATTTCAAAAATAGATTATTTTATAGGAAGTTCTCATCTAATACCAAATAGTGAAGAAAAATATTATGTTGAAAAAATATTTAGATTACCCGAAATTTCTCAATGTTTTACACCACCTAATTTTGATGTAAAAATAAATAATTTGCCGGCACTAAAAAATAATTTTATTACTTTTGGATGTATAAACAAATTTTCAAAAATAAATGAAGATGTCATTGAACTTTGGTCCAAAATATTAAATTCAGTACCAAATTCTAAAATTATTTTAAAATGCAAAGAATTTGATAACAAAGAAATTTATGAAGGCACCTTATATAAATTCAAAAAACATAAAGTTAAAAAAGAAAATTTAATTTTGTATGGTAAATTAAGTTCAAGAGAAGAAGTATTTAAAATATATAATAAAATTGATATTTCTTTAGACCCCTTTCCCTACCAAGGTCACACAAGTTCAATCGAGTCATCTTATATGGGTGTCCCAGTTCTTACTTTGAAAGGCAACAGATATTTATCTCGCTTTGGTGAAAGTATAAATTATAATTTAAATATGAGAGAATGGATTGCAGAAAATAAGGAAGATTATATATCCAAAGCAATAAAATTTTCATCTAATATAGAAAATCTTTCCTATATGAGAAAAAATTTGCGTCATAATATATTAAAATCGCCTATATGTGACGCTCCACGTTTTGCTAAAAATTTTAGTAGTATGCTTTGGGAAGTATGGGAAAATTTTAATAAGCAAATAACCACAAAATAATAGATACCAAGCCAATTATAATTATTAAAATACGAACTCCAAAAAGGTATTTTTTTATTTCTGGTGATTGTGTTTTTTTGTTTCTTCTGCCTGCTCCCATAGAAATTACCAGGTAAAAAACAGCAAGCAACGAGAGTATGATTAAAAGAATTTCTATTTTCCCAAACATATTTTAATCTTGTAATTTAAAAGCCACAATAGCGTCTCCAAGCTCAACCATATTTCCATAATCCATTTTTAAGGTAATGCCACCAGTTGCAGGCAATACAATATGCTGCTTACCGTCAATTTCATAAGATGTTGGTGGAGCTGATCCAATATAAGGTAATTCGTGAGACCATAACTCTTTACCTGTTTCAGCATCAAAAGCTCTAAAAAGTTTGTCTAAAGTGCCAGCCACAAAAACTAAACCTCCAGCAGTTGCGGTTGCTCCTCCGTAGTTTTCAGTTCCAGTTATTATTCCTTTTTTTTTCAGACTTTCAAAATAACCTAAAGGGACTTGCCATAATATTTTTCCGGAAGATAAATTAACTGCCGAAAGAGTTCCCCAAGGAGGTTTTATTCCTGGATAACCATCTAGATCTTTTAGTATTTTTACACTTTTTTGAGCAAATCTAAATTTTCCTATTTTTTTTAATTCTATTATTGAAGGAGTATTATTTGCAGTTACAAACATTACATCTTTATAGGGATCTATCGAAACTCCAGTCCATTGAGCACCACCACCCATATTGTAATGAATCGTTGCTTTACCCGGTTCGTAAGGTTCAAAAAAGCCATAATTTGAATTTTCTATTATTGATAAAATATAATTCCTACTAGCTTCATTTAAAGTAGTCGCATCCTCTTTTTTGAATTCAGTCCGTGCAAAAGGTTCAGGCAATTTAAATGTAGGCTGATATTTACAAGTTTTTTCTCCAGGTATCAGCGATCTAGGCGCTAATCTTAATTCATAATCAAAAAGAGATTTGCCAGTATATCTATCCAAAACTAAAGTATTGCCACGTTTTGTAGCAGCAACGACTACGTCAATTCTTTTATTATATTTATTAATAGTTGTTAAGACTGGTGGAGCCGATATATCTAAATTCCATATATCATGACAAGTTTCTTGAAAATGCCATAACATTTTTTTGTTTCTAACGTCAAAAGCAATCACGCTGTTTCCATATAGATTTTTACCAGGTCGCATTGTTCCTACATGTATAGGAGGATTAGGGTTTCCTGTTGTTAAAAACAACAATCCATTTTTAATATCGGCAGAAGTTCCTCCCCAGGGATTACCACCTCTAAAGTCTCTTGCATTAAAAATTTCTTTATCTATTTTTCTTAAATAATATTTCCATTTTAATTTTCCAGTATAAATATTGTATACTTCTATTGCTGGCCTAATAGTTCCAACAACTAACTGATTATCTATAATAGCTGGTGTTGTTGGGCTAGATCCAATTTTTATAATTCCATTTTTTCCAAAACTTTTTATTGGTTTTCCAGTTTTTGCATTTAATGATATTAGTTGGTCATCATTAGTAAAAAACAACTTAAGAATATTATTTTTTTTGTCATTCCAGATAAGCAATCCTCTTTTAGCTGCATGGTAACCTCTTTCAACTTTGTATCTCCAAATTTCCTTGCCATTGCTTCCATCTAAACAAACTATATGATTTCCAGGAGTAGGAACAAAAATTTTGCCGTCGTATACAATTGGATTTGCTTGCATGCCTTTTTTGCCATCTTTGGAATTATATATCCAAGCTAACTTTAATTTTTTAACATTAGTTTTGTTTATCGCGTCAAGGTTAGAAAATCTCATTGAAGAAAATCCACCATGACTCCTTGTCCAATTAGAAAAATTTTTTTCTATCTGATCTAAGCTTCTTCCCGGTAAAAAATTATCTTTTTTCTTTGAGACATGTTTAATTTTTGGTAAATTTTCCCTTATTGATGGGTCTTCAACTTTCCAATATTCCTTATGTTTTTTAAAAAATTTTGCTGCTATTTTTCGATACCATTCACTGTAATCTTCGAAAAAATTTTCTGTTGTTTTGCTATTCAAATTATTAACACTAAATGTAAGTGGACTTCTGTTGATATATGAAGAATCGTACTTAGCTAGATCAAATAATACAGATAATACTAATAAAAATATAACTGTGAAAAAAATTATTAAAGTAGACTTAACAATATTTATTTTCATAAATTTTTATCAAATTAAGTTCAAAAAATTAAAATTTTATTTGGTTGCGGGGGTAGGATTTGAACCTACGACCTTCAGGTTATGAGCCTGACGCCCGTACCTTTCTGCCCGTATAATTAACACAACATATCAAAAAAGCTAGATAAATATTTCAAAAAACCCGCGTAATGCGTTCAGGATGTGTTCGTAGACAATGCAAAAAAAAACTGTAAATATTGTGTTCATGAAAAAAATTTTGGCACTTGTAGTTCTGGGTTTACTTTTCAGTGGAAAAGCTTATGCCGCTGATTGTAATCAAGCATCAGGAGATATTACTGGAACTGAAGCCAGTCCTGACACCACAACATATGTGTGTGAAGATAATGATGTATTTGTTCTTGATGAAGGTGTGCATACTACAGAAAGTACTATTCGTATTAATTTACAAACTAACAGTGCAGAAAATGTTACGATCACTAATTCAGGAACAATTTACAGAGATGTCGATAATAGTGGTGCTATTTTAGGAGCAACCTCTGACACAGTTACAGTCACTAATAACAGCACTGGTACTATTCAAGGTGTGGACCAGGGGATATTTATAAGTTCAGGAGATAATTGGACAGTAGATAACTACGGAACTATTTACGGCGAAGACGCGAAGGCAATTAATATTAAGTCGGGAGATAATAATAAAATCACCAATCGGTCTGGAGGTACAATTAAAACTGATGGCGCTAACGGAATATTAATATGGGGTTCAGACTCTGATGATGGGGAAAATACAGAGGTATATAACTATGGAACTATATCTGCAGCTAAAGCTTCTGTAAAAGTGGCTAACACCTCATCAGGAACAACTATTACTAATTATAGTGGGGGAAGTATTCTAGCTACCAACACCACTGGCTCAACAGCTGCGATACAGATTGATGCTGATGATACAACAATCACTAACAAAGGAACCATAACTGCATCTGGTACACAACACTCAATCGAAGTTAAAAATGGCGTAACAGGCACAAAAATTTATGTTGATGGCGCTCCAACATTTACAGGAGAAGTTGATTTTAATAACGCAGCTGCAAATACCACAATGTATTTGGGATGTAGCATGACACAAGACACAACTATAGAAATTCATAACAAACCTAGCCTAAACATTACTAATAATCTTTGTGGAAATGACACTTATACAATACAAGACAGTTCTCAAGTAGCTGATGCAGACAATTCTGAAACAAATGGATATCTAGTAATCGACGAAGGTCTTGAAGTTGTAAGCAATAATGCAAAATATAGAAGTGAAAATGTTGCAACAAAGTTGAAAGGTTTATTCAGCGCCGCAAACTATATTGATGGAGTCGAACCAGAAGATAAGTTCTTTAGAGCATTTTACAGCAATGTAAAAAGAGAAAATATGTATAAGGGAAGCATGACGGGTGTTGTGGGACAATTGAGTCCAATTAACTGGGGAAATATAACGAGCAATATATTTTTAGGTTACAGCAAACACCATGGCGATTTTGATAACGGAGAATTTTTGGGTGGAGGAAATTATGCGTTAGGATTAAAGAACGTTTTTACTAAGAACGGACTGAAAGTATCTTTCTCACCTATGATAGGGCTTAATGACTTAGATGTTACAGATTATGACTCAGATTCTACCGCTAAAGTAAAAACCAATTTACTAAGCGAGTTTTTGGCACTTAATGGCAAAATAGACAAAGAGATACAAACAAGCGATGATGCTTCACTTAACTTAAGTGTTCAATCGACTTTAGGACTACAAAGATTCCCAGATTATTTATCTAGTTTTAGCGATGGAGATTTGTCAGTGGATGAAGCTATTGAGCAAGTACTAAGTGGAGGGTTTGAGGTTAAATACAACGAGGAACTTGGTAAAGGTTTCATTATCAGACCTTATGTTGGTGTAAGCTTAAACCATAACTTAAATAATAATATTGATATGGTAAAAGATGACGATAGCTTGCCCGCTTCGCCAGCAGATTCATCTACAGTAGGTTATTATGTAGGCCTTACCCTAAATAAAAAAGCTAAAGGTTTTAATTTCGATTTGGACTTAATGTATGGAAATGAAGATGGATTAATTAATCAAATTGCGGCTGTTTCATTAACCAAAACATTCGGTAAAGCTAAAACTGCAGAGCTTGAGACAAAATCTAACCCTTCAAAAATTGATTTAAGTTCTATTACTCAAGATCAGAATAAAGATATAAAAGAAATCGAAGAATTAAGAAAAGCAGTAGAAGAAGTAAAAGCTAAAAATGAAGCATTAAAAGTTCAAAACGAAAAACTGAAATTGATGGCAGAAAAAGTTATAGAAGAAAATAAAACAAGCAAGGCATTAATTGTAGATTTGATTAAAACAAATGAGAAAATCAAATTAGAGAAAGAGATGTTAAAAAATCAAATTTTAGAGAAAGAAAGCGAAGAACTTCGTATGCAAATTGAAGAAAGTAATAAAGGCAACAAACCTTCTATAGAATTTTTAACGATGTTCGGAACAATTTTTACTTTTGTGGTATTAAGCTTAACTTCTTTAGTTGCATCTATTATTAACAGAATTTTTTATAGACCTGTTAAAGTTTGAACTATTGTGTTCAGGATGTGTTCAGAAAAACTTCTGCAACTAACTTAAATTAAAAAAGCGTTGGTGTGATTGGTTGCGGGGGTAGGATTTGAACCTACGACCTTCAGGTTATGAGCCTGACGAGCTACCAGACTGCTCCACCCCGCGATAAAACTTACATTTGATTGGTCGATTTATATTATAATTTATGTTTTTTTTAAGCAAACAAAATTAGATATTATTTCGCATTCTTTGGATTTTTTTTGATCTTTTTATATTTTCTTGTCTTTCTCTCTTTTTTCTTTCAGAAGGTTTTTCATAATTGCTTTTTATTTTTAAAATCCTAAAGAAACCCTCTCTTTGAAGCTTTCTTTTAAGAATTCTTAAAGCTTGATCAACATTGTTATCCTTAACTTCTATTTTAATAACTACCTCCTAATTTAAAGAAGCATTAACTAGCATTAAATAAAAAGATTGTCTACCTAGATTAAAAAGGTTTTTTTGGCACTTTTTTTTCAAATTTGCTTCTATATGCCATAAGTTTGTTTTTAATTTTTTTGTCTCCAACAGATAGAATTGAAACAGCTAATAATGCTGCGTTTATAGCTCCAGCTTTTCCAATTGCTAAAGTTCCGACTGGTATTCCGCTCGGCATCTGGACAGTTGAAAGCAAGCTATCCAAACCTTTCAGTTTACTTTCCGTTGGAACTCCTAAAACTGGCAGGGTTGTTAAAGAAGCTGTTACCCCCGCTAGATGAGCAGACATGCCCGCTGCGGCAATTATTATTTGGACTTTATTTTTTTCTGCTTCTTTTAAAAACTTGTGTAGTCTTTTTGGAGTCCTATGAGCAGATATTACTCTTACATCATGTTTAATTCCAAATTCTTTTAAAGTATGGCTGCAATGTTCCATGGTACCCAACCAATCAGATTTACTTCCCATTATAATGCCGATTAAATTATTAGATTTTTTTTTCATCAAATCTTAAGAAATATTTTCAACTTCAGCTTTTCGATTTGCTTTTTCTAATTCTTTTTTCTTTCTAGCAATTCTTCTATTAGCTTTATCCACCGCATTTTGTATATCCACCATTGTGCAAAGATTAGAAACTACAGGATCTTTCGAGTGTAAGTTTGAGGAATTCCAGTATTTTTTGTTCTTAATTAATGTAACTGTATTTTTTGTGCTACCAACCAACTTTCCTATTTGCCCTTCAGATAATTGTGGATAGTTTTTTATCAACCAAAGCACAGCCTCCGGTCTGTCCTGTCTCTTTGATAACGGGACATACCTTGGGCTTTTTTTTTCAGATTTTATATCTAAAGTTTTTTTGTTTAACACAAGAGGTCTATTATTATCTTTTGAGGAAGCTTCTATTTCTTCTCTCGTTAATTGTCCAGCAAGTATGGGGTTGTATGCTTTTATTCCTTTCGCTACATCTCCATCGGCTATTCCTTTAACTTCAAGTTCATGAAGATTACAAAAATCAGCTATTTGCTTAAAACTTATTTTTGTATTTTCTACTAACCAAACAGCAGTAGCTTTTGGCATTAATGGTTTTTCACTCATTATTTTTTATCGCTTTTTGATCTTAAATTCTTAAATTTTTTTATAAATTTACTTACTCTACCTTTATCCAGAATTTTCTGTGAGCCGCCTATCCATGCAGAATGAGATTTAGAATCAATGTCCAGCTTTAGCGTTTCTCCTTCTTTTCCCCAAGTTGACATTGTTTCAAATTGACTTCCATCAGTCATAACAACTTTTATTTTGTGATAATCAGGATGTATATTTTTTTTCATATTGGGATAATTTAATATAACAAAATAAAATAATTAACAATAAGAATTCACTATTTTAAAACTTCAATCATTTCGTCACTTATTCTAGAGTTATTAGCTAAAATAGTTTTATTTTCAATATAATCGTTATTTCCTTCAAAGTCAGTTACAAATCCACCAGCTTCTTTAACTAAAATTATTCCTGCAGCTATGTCCCAATAATTTAAATTTCTTTGCCAAAAACCATCACATCTTCCAGCAGCAACGTAAGCCATGTCCAAAGCAGCACTTCCCAATTTCCTTATAGGTAAAAGAACTTTTTCAGAAAATTTTTTGTATTCACCTATAACTAATTCTCTATTTTTTGCGTCATGTTTAGGCCCTCCTGTGAAAATAATAGAATCTTTTAATTTTGATCTAGCAGAAACCCGTATTCGTTTATTATTTAAATATGAGCCGTTTCCTTTTTCTGCAGCAAAAATTTCATTTTTTATTGGGTCAAAAATAACTCCACAAATAATTTCGTTATTTTTTTCTAATCCTATTGATATTCCAAAATGAGGTATTCCATGAAGAAAATTTGCTGTACCATCTATAGGATCTATTATCCATTTGAATTCTGTTTCATTTTTAATTTCTCCTATTTCTTCACTTAAGATAGAATAATTAGGACGGGCCTTTCCTAGCTCATCGATCAAAATTTTTTCAACTTTCTTATCTGCTGCCGTCACAAAATCTCCAGGCCCTTTTATAGAGACCTGAAGATTTTCTATTTCTCCAAAATCTCTAATCAAAACTTTAGAAGCTTTTCTGCAAGCTTTTACAATTACGTTTATATTGGCTGAGTTAAGTTTCATTTACTTAATTTTTTTTACATATTCTAACGTTCTAGTATCTAAAATAATTTTATCTCCAGAATTTATAAAAGGAGGTACCATAATTTTAATTCCATTTTCTAGCGTAGCAGGTTTGTAAGAAGAAGAAGCGGTTTGACCTTTGATAGCCGCATCAGTACTTTCAATTACTAACTCAACAGAAGTTGGCAAATCGACAGACAAAGCTAACTCTTCATAGAATTGAACATTTACTTCCATATTTTCTTTTAATAATTTGCTTTTCTCTCCTAATAGAGACTTGTTAATTACAATTTGTTCAAAATTTTTTTGGTCCATAAAATGACAATTATTTTCATCTTCGTATAAAAAACTAAATTTTTTTTCGTCTAAAACTGCTCTTTCGACACTATCACTTGATCTAAATCTTTCATTTAATTTTGTTCCTTTTTTTACACTTTTTAATTCGACTTGATTAAAAGCCCCGCCCTTACCCGGTTTAACGTGTTGAGTTTTTAATACAGTCCACAAATCATTATTATGTTCAATTACCATCCCTGGTTTAATTTCATTTCCTAATATTTTCATTTTTTTTATTTAAATTTTTTAATTGCTGAAACAGGATCCAGTTTTTTGTTATTCCAAACAAAACTGGAACAGGCTATAAACTTTGCTCCATTTGCTAAAATCTTTTTATAATTAGAACTATTTATTCCACCTATTGCAACGCTGGGCATATTAATTTTTTTTATGGCCCAACGCAATATAGCTAAGTTGGCTTTAAAAGTAGTTATTTTTGTTGAAGATTTAAAAAAAGATCCAAAGGCAACGTAATCTGCGCCACATCTTTTTGCTTTTAACGCCAATTTTTTTGAATTGTGACAAGTTATTCCAATAATTTTATTTTTCCCTAAAATTTCTCTACTTTTTTTTATATCAAGATCTTTTTGACCTATATGACATCCATCTGCGTTGATTTTTTTTGCAATTAAAGGTTTATCATTAATCAAAAACTTTACATTGTTTTTTTTAGTTATTTTTTTAATCTTTTTAGATATTTGAATAACTTTTTTATCGGATATTTTTTTTAGTCTCAGTTGAAAAAATTTAACCTTTTTAGTTTTAAAGACTCTATCTAAATTTTTGTAAAAAATTTTACCATCTATTTTTGATGGTGATATCAAATAAATATATCTTCTCAATTTTTTAAGCGCTAATTTGTTTTTCTAGATCCATAGTCCATTTTGCTGATGTAGATAATCCATTCATCTTGGATCTATGATTAAAAATTTTTTGGGTAATAGTTTTATCTTTAATATTTTTTGACCAATTTTTTAGAGCGCTTTGTTGAAGTGCCCTTCCATAAGAAAAGCTTATTAGAAAACTAGTGTCATTAATCTTGTTTATCTCGTTTAGATTTTGTGTTGCTTCAATTTCGGTTTGTCCGCCTGATAAAAAGGCTATTCCAGGAACTTCATTCGGCACATATTCCTTTAAACATTTCAGGGTCATTTTTGCTATTTCTGAAGTTTTGCTTTTATCCTTCGAGTCTTTACCCGGCAAAATCATATTTGGTTTTAATATTGTACCTTTGAGATTTATATTGTGTAATTTTAATTCTCTGTAGCACTCTTTCAAAACTTTAGCAGTTACTTCGTAACACTTGTTAATATTATGATTACCATCCATTAAAACTTCAGGTTCAATAATTGGTACCATTTTTGTTTCCTGTACTAAGGCAGCATATCTAGCCAGAGCGTGCGCATTTGATTTAATTGATAGTTCAGAGGGATATTTGTCCGAAATATTATATACCGCTCTCCATTTTGTAAATCTTGCACCTAATTTATAATATTCAGCTAGTCTTTCTCGAAGCCCATCCAGCCCTTCAGTAATTTTTTCATCAGGGGAACCTGCTAATTTTTTAACACCAGAATCAACTTTAATACCAGGTATTGAGCCAGAATTTTTAATTAATTCAGGTATAGTTTTTCCAGAAGAAGTTTTTTGTTTTATAGTTTCATCGTAGAGTATTACTCCTCCAATATAATTTTTCATTCCTTCAGATGAAAATAAAGTTTCTCTAAATTTCAACCTATTTTCAGGCGTGGATTCAACATGTACACTAGATAATCTTTTTGTCATTGTTCCAGTGCTTTCATCAGCAGCTAGTATTCCTTTGCCCTTAGCCACCATTTGTTTTGCAATATTTTCTATTTCACTCATTTATTTCTAAGGCTTTTATACCAGGTAAAATTTTTCCTTCAAGAAGTTCTAAAAAAGCTCCACCAGCAGTTGATATATAAGTGAAACCATGGGCACAACCAAATTTATTTATTGCAGCAACGGTATCACCACCACCTGCAATTGATATAAGAGATTTATTTTTAGTATTTTCTGTTATCTTTTTTGCAATTTTGTTACTTCCGGAAGAAAATTCTTCAATTTCAAAATAACCTGCTGGACCATTCCATAAAATTGTCTTTGATGTTTCAATTATTTCAGAAATTTTCTTCACAGTCTTTTCACCAATATCTAGAATTAAATCATTATCATCAATTTTATCTAGAGTTTTTAGCAGCCCTTTAGATTCATAATTTTTTGCAACAATTACATCTTCTGGCAAAACAAGATTGCAGTTATTTGTTTTACATTTTTCAGTAATATCTTTTAGTAAGTTTTCTTGATTTTTTTCAAATAATGATTTTCCAATATTATATCCCTTGTATTTAATAAAATTGTTTGCCATTGCACCTACAATAACGATAGTTTCCATTTTTTTTAAAAGATTGGACAAAATACCAATTTTTGTAGAAATTTTTGATCCTCCAATTATACAAGTAACTGGTTTTTTGGCATTGGAAGTGAGCATTTGTATAAAATTTATCTCTTCGAGCAACATTTTACCCGAATATGAATCTATATGTTTTGTTATTTCACTAACAGAAGCATGCGCTCTATGAGAACACGAAAAAGCTTCATTAATGTAAATATCGCCATTTTTTGCAAGTTCTTTAGCAAAAGATTCAGAATTCAACTCTTCTTCGTTACAAAATCTTAGATTTTCTAATAACAAAACTTCACCATCAGATATTTCATTAGATTTTTTAACTACATCTTTGCCAATATTTTTATCCAAAAAATATACATTTTGATTAAGATATTTAGACAATTTTTTTGAAATTGGTCTTAATGTTAATTTAGGAACCATTTTACCTTTAGGTCTTCCTAAATGTGAAATAATTATTATTTTTGCTTTTTTCTTTACTAAAAAATTTATAGTAGGTAGAACTTTCTCAATTCTAGAAGTTTCCGTAATAGAGCCATCTTTTAAAGGAACATTGAAATCTACTCTCAATAAAACTCTTTTTCCTTGTATGTTTTGATTATTGTCTAGTTGTTTTAATTTGAGCATTACTCAATTAAATCTTGCCGAAATAATTAGCTAAATCACACATTCTACAGGCAAAACCCCATTCATTATCATACCAAGCAGATACTTTTGCCATTTTGTTATCTATTACTTTTGTTAATGCGACATCAACTATTGCTGAGTTTGGGTTATGATTAAAATCAGAAGATACGAGCGGTTCATTACTTATTGTTAAAATATTTTTTAAATTTGATTTAGAAGCTTTAATAAAAGAATTATTTATTTTTTCTACAGTTAAATTTTTTGGTGAAGAAAATACAAATTCAATTAAAGAAACATTTGGAGTCGGAACTCTTATTGAAATACCTTCAATTTTATCTTTTAAACCAGGTATCACATCACCGAGAGATTTTGTGGCTCCTGTTGTTGTAGGAACCATTGAATTTGGAGCGCTTCTAGCTCTTCTTAAATCTTTGTGAGAATTGTCTAACAATCTTTGATCAGTTGTATATGAATGTATTGTTGTCATAAAGCCTCTTTCTATTCCAAAATCCTCATTCAACACAAGAGCGACTGGAGCGAGGCAGTTTGTAGTGCAAGAGGCTGCGGAAATTACTTTATCTTTGGATTTTAAATCCTTTTCATTTACTCCAAAAACAATATTTTTTGCACCCTTGCAAGGAGCTGAAACTAATACTTTATTTGCACCAGCATTTATATGTTCAGAAGATTTTTCTATAGTATTGAACTTGCCTGTGCATTCTAAAACAATATCAACTTTATGTTTTTTCCATTCAATTTTTGAAATTTCTGTTTCATTCATCATAGCAATTTTTTTTCCATTGATATTAAGCGACTTATCTGAATAATTTAATTTAGCTTCAAGCTTTCCGTGTACAGTGTCATGTTTTAATAGAAAATTACCAACTTCAGATTTAGCTCTATTATTAATAGCAACTACATCAACATCTTTTCTATTATTTTCAATAATGGACCTTAAAACCATTCTTCCAATTCTACCAAATCCGTTTATACCAATCTTTATGGTCATAATTATTTTCCTAACATTTTTTTTGCCATTTTTACAACGTTGTCACTAGTTAAATTAAAATCTTCATAAAGAGCTTTAGCTGGAGCGCTTTTACCAAAAGTTTTCATTCCTAAAGATATTCCATCAAAACCCACATATTTTTCCCAACCTTGTATACTACTTGCTTCTATTGAAATTTTTTTTGAATTTTTTTCAATAATTTTTTCTTTATATTCTTTTGATTGATTATCAAATAACTCTTGGCAAGGCATAGAAACTACTTTTGAACTTATATTATTTTCTTTTAATTTATTTGATGCATCAATAGCAACTTGAACCTCAGAGCCGGATGCTATTAAAGTAATTTCTGGATTAGAATTATTTTTTTTTATTTCGTAAGCCCCCAAACTACTCATGTTTTTATTTGTGAGCGTCTCAGTAACAAATGGAATTTTTTGTCTTGATAAGGCTATCACGCTGGGATTAGTACTACTTTTTAAGGCAATTTCCCAACATTCAAGTGTCTCAATTGTGTCAGCTGGCCTAAATACATTTAGGTTAGGTATAGCTCTTAAATGGGCTAAGTGTTCTACAGGTTGGTGTGTAGGTCCATCCTCGCCCAATCCTATAGAGTCATGAGAGAATACATAAATTACTTTTAAACCCATTAAAGCTGATAGCCTTAAAGAAGGTTTACAATAATCTAAAAATATTAAGAAGGTTCCCCCATAGGGAATTATTCCACCATGCAAAGCCATGCCATTCATAATTCCAGCCATTCCGTGTTCTCTCACCCCGTAATGAATGTAATTGCCATTAAATTTAGAGGGAGATATTACTAACGAGTTTTTTGTTTTAGTATTATTAGAGCCACTTAAATCTGCCGATCCACCAATTAATTCTGGTAATTGTTTAATGATTTCTTCAAGGACATCAGCTGAGCTTTGTCTCGAAGCTATATTAGCTTTTGCGTCAAAAAACTCTTTCTTTTGTTTTGTTATTTGAATATCAAACTCTTTAGGTAATTTATTATTTATAGTTCTTGTAAGTTCATTTTGTATTTTTTTACTTTTCTTTCTATAAATATTGTTCCATTTTTTCTCTTGAATATTTCCTTTTTCACCAATTTTTCTCCATTCATTCAAAATTTCTTTTGGAATTTGAAAAGGTAAATGACTCCATTTTAATTTCTTTCTAACGAGCTCAACTTCTTCTTCGCCTAAAGGGGATCCGTGAGAAGATGCTTTGCCAGCTTTATTTGGAGAGCCATATCCAATTACAGTTTTACACGAGATTAAATTTGGTTTTTTTGAATTTAAACTTTTCTTAATGGCAGAATATATTTGCTTTTCATTATGACCATTTACTTCTTGAAATGACCAACCATAGCTTTCAAATCTCTTTCTATAGTTATCCGATACAGTTAAACTGGTCGACCCATCAATAGATATTTTATTATTATCAAATAAAACAATAAGATTTTTTAATTTTAAATGTCCAGCTAAGCTCATAGCTTCGTGACTAATACCCTCCATAAGATCCCCGTCACTTGCGATTACATAAGTTTTATGATTTATAAGATTTTTTCCAAATCTTTTTTTCATTATTTCTTCGGCAATAGCCATACCAACAGCATTTGATAAACCTTGTCCAAGCGGCCCAGTTGTAGTTTCTATTCCAGAATTTTTTTCATATTCCGGATGACCTGCACAAATAGAATTTAATTGTCTAAAATTTTGAATATCTTTTATCGTAACGCTTTTATATCCAGTTAAATATAGAAGAGAATATAAAAGCATTGAACCATGTCCTGCAGAAAGAACAAAACGATCTCTATTTATCCAGCTAGGATTTTTTGGATTAAACCTTAGGTAGTATTTAAAAAGAACAGTTGCAACATCCGCCATACCCATCGGCAAACCTGGATGACCAGATTTAGCTTTTTGAACAGCATCAATCGAAAGAAATCTTATCGCATTTGTTAAATCTTTAAAGACTGGATTCACTCTAAAACCTATATAGACTTGAACGTACCAAATCAATAATATGATTTTTAGATAAATCAAATGAAAAATTACGAAGAAAAAGAAAAAAAATTAGATATTGTTCTCAAAAGATTAAGCACAATGTCTAATAAAGTCACAAAAATGAATAATAGCATGAATTCGCTGAATTCTGAGAAGAATCAATTATTAAGGGAAAAAGAAGAATCTGAAAGAAATTTTAAAAAACTTTCACAAAAACATGAAGAATTAAAATTAGTGCTAGAAAACATCAGCAAAAATGTAAAAAATAAATTTGGTAGCAAAACTGGTTTTACTCAAAAAGTAGATGAGCTTAATCAAGAAACAGAAACTCTTATAGATGAGATAGAAAAATGGCAAACGTAAATGTAAAGTTTAACAACAAAGAATACTTGCTATCTTGTGATGATGGTCAAGAAGACAACCTTGTAGAATTGACAAGTTTTTTAGATTTCAAATACCAAGATTTAAAAAAAAATTTAGGCAATATTGGAGAAAACAAACTTCTTTTGATAGCAGCTATAAAAATGGTAGACGACTACTTTGATTTATTAAAAAAAGTTGAAAGTACCAAAAAAGATTTTAAAGATTTATCTCAAAAATTTAAAGAACTTAAAGCTCTAGCTATTAATTACAAAGACGAAAAGGAATTAGAAATTAAAAAATTAACAGAGGAAGTAAGTCAATTCAAAATAGAAGTTGAAAAAAGCAGGGATTTATATGAAGAAACATTAGACAAAACAACAAAATCAATAGAAAAGTTTATTAAAAATACTGAAAACGATTTAGAAAAAAATTTATAGCTAATGAATCGCAGTAAGTCTTTTTTGAGAAACAGGTATATTTTAAAAAGAAAAAATAGGCAAAAATTAGTTAAAAAGTTTAATTTTAATTTATTGTTTACACTTATTAAAAAACATTTTAACAAAAAAAAAATCATAATTGCAGGATATTATCCTTCTAGTTACGAGGTTAATATTTTAAAATTTCTTGAAGAAGCTTCTAAAAAAAATTTTAGAATTGTTTTACCAGTTATCAAATCATCTAAAAGCATGATTTTTAAAAAATGGGTTTACAAAGATCCACTCCATATAAATAATTTTGGAATATTAGAACCTGCAAATTCAAAAAAAATAGGTTATCCCAATTTAATTTTGGTGCCTCTTGTAGCATTTGATAACAAGTTAAATAGAATTGGATATGGAAAAGGATATTACGACCGTAGTCTGAAAAAAATTAAAAATATTAATAAAAATGCATTATCTGTTGGAATAGCTTACTCATTTCAAAGAGCTAATAGAATACCAGTTGATAAACATGATTTTAAATTGGACTATATTTTCACTGAACGAGGCATTATAAGTTCAAAATAATAAATATGAATATTTTAATACTTGGCGATATTATGGGTCCATCAGGAAGAAAAGTCGTGACCGAAAAACTGCCCAGCCTTATAAAACAAAAAAAAATAGATTTCGTTGTTGTAAATGGCGAAAATGCTGCTGATCAAGGAGTGGGTATAACTAAAAAAAATGCCGAAGAGTTTTTTAAAGCAGGAGCCGATGTTATTACTACTGGCAATCATGTTTGGGATGAAAAAGAAGCAATGGAATTTATTACGTCGGAAAAAAGATTATTAAGACCGGCTAATTTAATAAAAGGATCACCCGGAGAAGGTTCAGGTATTTTTGTTTCTAAAAATAATAAAAAAGTTGCTGTAATAAACTTAATGGGAAACATTTTTATGAAAAAATGTGATGATGTTTTCAAATCGGCAACAGATTTAAAAAAAACAATCAAATTAAAACAAGATGCAGATTTTATTGTAGTTGATATGCACGGTGAAATTACGAGCGAAAAAATGGCAATGGGATATTTTTTTGATGGAAAGGTTACAATAGTTGTTGGTACTCATACACATGTTCCAACATCTGATTGCAGAATTATGGATAAAGGAACAGCGTATCAAACTGACATCGGCATGTGTGGCGATTACAATTCAGTTATTGGAATGAATAAAGATAATTCATTAAAAAAATTTTTAAAAGAACCTTACACAGTTAAACATTATCCTTCATTAGGTGAGGCTACTATTTCTGGAGTTATAGTTAACGCCGATAATGAAACTGGTTTAGCTAAAAAAATAGAGCCAATTATTTCAGGCGGTTGTTTACAAAGTACTATTTAGATTATGGCAGGTCATTCACATTGGGCAGGGATAAAACACAGAAAAGGACGCGCTGATAACTTGCGCTCAAAAATTTTTTCAAAATTATCAAAAGAGATTACGGTGGCAGCTAAGCTAGGTTCGAAAGACGCAAATACAAATCACAGACTAAGATCTGCAATACAAGCAGCAAAAGAAGCGAATATGCCTAAAGACAATATAGAAAGAGCAATAAACAAATCTGAAGCAAATAAAAATTTAAACTATAATAACATTGTATATGAAGGATTTGGTCCCGAGAAAATAGCAATCATCATTGAAGCTTTGACGGATAATAAAAACAGAACTGCCTCAAATGTAAGAACTATTTTTCAAAAATTTGGTGGAAATTTAGGAGAGTCAGGAGTGGCTTCGCATCAGTTTAATCATGTAGGTATTATAAAAATTGATAAAAAAAAAATTTCTAGCAACGATATATTGGAATTAGCAATAAATGGGGGTGCCGAAGATTGTTTGTCGAACGGTTTATATCATGAGATAATTACAAAAAAAGATAAGTTTTATAAAGTGAAATTAGAGGTAGAAAAAAAGGTTCAAGATTTTATTTCTTCTGGTATTGAATGGAAACCAATAAACAAAATTTCTTTAGATGAAGAGAAAACTAAAACTGTATTAAATTTTTTAGAAACTTTAGAAAACAATGATGACGTTCAACATGTGTATGCCAATTTAGAAATTGATAATTATTTAATGGAAAATAATTAAGTATGATAATTTTTGGTATAGATCCTGGTGTAAGTGGAGCAATTAGTATTTTGGAAAACAAAAAAGTAATCGAAGTTTTTGATATGCCGACCATGATAGACGGAAAGAAAAATAAAAGACAGGTAAATGGTTCTCAGGTAGCAAATATTATTAAGGAAATATTTAATAAAGAAAAAGAAACAGTCGTTGTTGTTGAACATGTTAATGCAATGCCTGGACAGGGAGTAACAAGTATGTTTAATTTTGGTCAATCATTTGGAGTAATTAAAGGTGTTTGTGCGGCTCTGGGTCTACCAATATATTTCGTTAGACCAACCAAATGGAAAAAACATTTTAATTTAATCAAGACACATAAAGATGCCAGCAGAACCAAGGTTATTGAGGTATATCCAGAAATATCAAGCAAACTTTCCAGAAAAAAAGACTCCAATAAAGCAGACGCAATTTTAATTGCTAGATATTTCAACGATACTCAACTTTAAATTCATATAAAACTTAGTGTCAGTGCCAAATTCATGACACATTTAGATGCACATTAACCTTAATGGAACAAGAAGTAGCAACACAAGTAGTCGGTTTAGGCGGATCAACAGATTTTTCTTTGATACAACTCTTCGTAAGAGCGGATTTTATAGTTAAAAGCGTCATTATAATTTTGATTGCGGCTTCAGTTTATTCGTGGGCATTAATTTTTGAAAAATATAAATTATTTAAAAGAATAGAAAAAAGCACGGATAGTTTTGAAGAAAAATTTTGGAAATCAAGATCTGCTGAAAGTTTTTATAATTCACTTACGAATAGAGACAAAGATCCTATAGCAAATATTTTTCAATCAGCCATGTCAGAACTTATTAAAACAAAATCTAAATCAACAGCTATACAAACAAATAGAGTAAGTAGAGTAATCGAAATTTCTGCTGACAAGGAAATTAAATTAATTGAAAAGCATTTTACTTTTTTAGCTACCGTAGGTTCAACAGCACCATTTATTGGTTTGTTTGGAACTGTGTGGGGAATAATGAATTCATTTCAATCAATTGCGATTTCAAGAAATACCAGTTTAGCTATTGTGGCACCAGGAATTGCCGAAGCACTTTTTGCTACAGCCTTAGGTTTGCTTGCAGCAATTCCAGCTGTAGTCGCATATAATAAATTTAATAGTGATTCCAAAAAATATAGCGCACGAATTGAAAATTTTTCAAAAAGATTTATATCAATTATTTAAATTAATTTATGAGCTTCCAATTAAATCGTTCATCTAAAGAACCAATGAGCGAAATTAACGTTACACCTTTCGTTGATGTTATGTTGGTATTATTAATAATTTTTATGGTTACAGCTCCACTTTTAACAGTTGGTGTTCAGGTTGATTTACCAGAATCGGCAGCCGATTCACTTCCAGACGATCAAGAACCTTTGACACTATCAATTAATTCTAAAGGAGAGGTTTATATTCAAGAACACCAAGTTGCGTTTGAAAAAATTATACCTAAGATATTGGCTATTTCAAACAATAGAACTGACACTAGAATTTATGTAAGAGGCGATAGAACAATTAATTACGGTAGAGTTCTCGAGGTTATGGGCATGTTGTCAGGAGCTGGATTTTCAAAAGTTGCTTTAATTTCAGAACCCTATAAGAATTGATATGACAAGAAGTATTTTTTTGTCTGTAGTTTTTCATACAGCGATGATTGTTATTACAGCTTTAAGTTTACCTTTTATGATGAGAGATCCAATAGACTTACCTCCAATTTTATCTGTAGATTTAATACAAATTACTGACAAGACGGCCATTCCTTACGCAGCTAAAGCTGCCGAAACTTTGAAAAAAATTAAAAAAAAAGAAGAGGAAAAAAGACTAGTTTCCGAACAAGCTCCACCCGCGCAGAAAAAAAAAGAGAAACCTGATAGAATTCCTTTACCAGATGATTTAAACAAAGAAAAAAAGAAATTGATAAAAAAAAAACAAAATCCTGAAGAGATAAAAAAACAAATCAGACAAGTATCTGAATTTGAAAAAAAAGAACTTTTTGATCCTAACCAAATAGCAGCACTTATAGACAAATCTAAGGAAGAAACTGCTGAAACATTAAAAAAGGACAATAAACTAACACAAAGCAGTGTTAAAACTTCATTTGCTTCTGGGCTTACACTTAGCCAAGAAGACGCTTTAAAAGCTCAGATTTTCGGTTGTTGGAGTTTACCTTTAGGTTTACCTTACCAACAAGATTTATTAGTAAGAATTAAACTAAGATTAAAACCAGATGGAACAGTTTTGAGATCAGAAATATTGGATCATGCTAGAATGAATAAACCCGGACAAGGTTTCTATAAAGTCTTAGCTGAGAGCGCATTGAGAGCAGTAAGAATTTGTCAACCTTTAAGGGTACCGCCTACTGGTTATGAAAAATGGAAAGATTTACAACTAAATTTTGATGCAAATGAAATGCTTAAAGGATAAAATGAGAAAATTATTTCTAACTATTCTTTGTTTTTTTATATTTAATAATAACGTACTAGCTTTAATTCAAGTTGATATTACAAGAGGAAATCTTGAGCCTTTACCAATAGCAGTCTCTCCATTTCATGTTGAATCTGGTTCGGTAGAGATAAAACATAGTGATAAAACTATAAAAAATATAGGGGCGGAAATTGCTAAGGTAATCGAAGTAAATTTTAGAAGATCAGGTCTTTTTAATCCCTTAAAAAAAGATTCTTTTGTCCAAAAACCTGACATAGCTCATGCAAAACCTAGATTTGAAGATTGGAGATTAATTAAAGCCCAAGCGCTTGTAACTGGAAAAATATCTGTTTCAGAAGATAAACTGAGAGCTGAATTTAGACTCTGGGATGTGGTAGCGGCAAAAGAAATGGTAGCTTTAGCTTTTAGTACTACACCAGATAATTGGAGAAGAGTTGCTCACATAATTTCTGATAAAATTTATAACAGGTTAACTGGTGAAGACGGTTATTTTGATACTCGAATTATTTATGTTGCTGAAACTGGAGAAAAAACTCAGAGATATAAAAGACTTGCAATAATGGATCAAGATGGAGCAAATGTAAAATATTTAACTTTAGGAAATGAATTGGTATTAACACCAAGATTCAGTCCAACAAACCAGCTCGTAACTTATTTATCTTATTTCAGAAATATGCCAAGAGTATATTTACTTGATATTGAAACCGGGATGCAGGAAGTAGTTGGTGATTTTCCTGGAATGACTTTTGCGCCAAGGTTTTCTCCAGATGGAAAAAAAATTATAATGAGTTTTGCTAAAGATGGAAATTCTGATATTTATACGATGAATTTAGAAACAAGAGTAGTTGAAAAAATTACTGACCATTCTTCTATAGACACATCACCTTCATATTCGCCAGATGGAAAATATATTACTTTTAATTCTGATAGAAGTGGTTTGCAGCAAATTTATGTGATGAGAAGTGATGGCACAAATATTAAAAGAATAACTTTTGGAAAGGGTTTATACGGAACTCCAGTTTGGTCTCCAAGAGGAGATCTTATTGCATTTACAAAAGTTCACAAAAATAGATTTTATATTGGCGTAATGAGACCCGATGGAACCGGAGAAAGGCTTTTAACAGAAAACTTTTATCAAGAAGCTCCTTCTTGGTCACCAAATGGAAGAGTTTTGATTTTTTATAGAGAGACTAAATCAGATTCTCAAGGTAAGGGTTTTTCTGCAAAATTATGGTCAATTGATCTGACCGGTTATAATGAAAGACAGATAGAGACAGAAACAGATGGTTCTGACCCATCATGGTCTTCAATTTTATCAAAGTAGCCTATTTATTGGTGGAAATTTAACTTGCAACTTGAACGTTATTTTGAAATATTCTATTGAGATTGATGATGAAATTTGAGAGATTAATAACAACTAGGGAGAATTAAGTTATGGACCGATCGACAAGTTTAAAAAGAATTTTAATGGTTATATTTGCGTGCTTTGCTCTGTCTGCATGTGCAACAGGTAAAAAAGCAGGTAGTGGCCAAATGCAGGGTGACGTTTACACTGGAAACGATACTGTCGAATATTTAGCAACTGGTGTAAAAGATAGAGTTTTCTTTGCAACTAACAAATCAACTTTGACTACTGCATCAAGAGACACTTTACGTAAGCAAGCAGCTTGGATGAGAAAAAATAAAGATCTTTCAGTAACGGTGGAAGGCCATGCCGACGAAAGAGGTACTCGAGAGTACAACTTAGCACTTGGCGAAAGACGAGCTAATGCAGTGAAAGATTATTTAATGACTTACGGTATTTCAGGAAACAGAATATCAGTAATAAGCTATGGAAAAGAAAGACCAGTAAATTCTGGTAGTACGCCACTAGCTTGGTCTCAGAACAGAAGATCAGTAACTATAAAATAAAAATATTTATTTTTTAATAATTAGAACTAAAAAGACCCCCTATATTTAATACGGGGGTCTTTTTTTTGCCTTAATTATCTTTAAGTATCGAATCTCACTATGAATAAAATTTTAATTTTTATATCAAGATTAACGTTAATTTTTACATTAACTATTTGTTTTTCATATAAAGTTTACGGCGAAGAAGAAAACGAAACAATTTTGCAACAAATAAAAGTTCTGCAGGAAGATATTAAAACTTTAGAAAAAGCTGTTTACAGTCAAGGTGTTAATACTACTAGCACAGGTGGAGAGTTATCTAGTAACAGTAATGATGTTTTAACAAAACACTTACTTAAACTCTCAGAACTTGAAGAACAATTTAAAATGTTAACAAATAACTTTGAGGAAATAAATTTTAAATTAGATAAATTATCTAGCAGAATAACAAAAGTTCAAACAGATAACCAAATGCGTTTTCAAGACTTGGAAAAATCTGGAATTAGTGAATCAGCAACAGCAAATAAAAAACAAAAAAAATTACCCGGCAGTGACGAGGCTCAAGACTTGGGAAGTATTTCTGATGCAGATATTGCAAGTGTAGAAAAAACTCAACAAACACAATCAGTTGAATCCGTAGGAACAGTGATTACTGAAACAGCACAGAGGGCTGAAAAAATTCTTCCAGAAACTTCTCCGGAAGAACAATATAAGTTTGCTATAAGTTTTTTAAAAGTAGGAGATTACGAAACAGCAGAGTTTGCATTAAAGGAATTTGTTGACACAAATTCCAAACATGAACTAGCAGGTAACGCGCAATATTGGTATGGAGAAACTTTTAGAGTCAGACAACTTTATCAAGATGCTGCGAGCGCGTATTTGGACGGCTATCAAAAATATCCAAAAAGTAGCAAGGCACCAGTAAATCTACTTAAATTAGGAGTTATGCTTGTTCAGATAGGAGAGAAAACCCAAGGTTGCTCTATGATTTTAGGAGTGAAAGATCAATACCCAAAAGCTAACCAATCTGTTATTCAAAAAGCAGAGTATGAAAAGAAAAAATTCGAATGTGATAAGAAAAGTTGAAAAAAAATTAATTATCAAAGATCATAAAACTAAAAAATTCTATACCAAATTTAAGTCATTTATTTTTAAAAAAATAAGAAATAAAGATTTTGCAGTAGCTGTATCTGGTGGTGCTGATAGCTTGTGTTTAGCCTATTTTAGTAAAATTTATTCTTATCAATTCAATAATAAAATACACATACTTATTGTTAACCATAAACTCAGAAAAGAATCTAACAAAGAAGCTTTGTTGGCAAAAAATATTTTGAAACAAAAAGGTATTCAAAGTGCAATTCTTAATTGGAACGGCAAGATTCCAAAAAGCAACATTCAAAAAAATGCCAGAAATATGAGGTATTTATTAATTTCTAAGTATTGTTTAAAAAAAATATTAAGTATTTATTA
>CACIWQ010000010.1 GCA_902590395.1 uncultured Pelagibacteraceae bacterium | reverse complement strand
TACTAACAATTTTAAACCTTTTATTAAACCAATTCCCCTTACCTCTCCAATTATTTTAGGATATTTTTGTTTAATTTTATTTAGACCTTGATCAAAATACTCACCTTTTTGTTTTACATTTTCTAAAAAACCTTTTTCAAAAATAATATCTAAAACTGCATTTCCTGCAGCCATAGCTAAAGGATTTCCTCCAAAAGTACTTCCGTGTGTTCCGGGCGTCATGCCTACAGAAGCTTTTTTCGTAACCAAACAGGCCCCAAGTGGAAACCCACCTCCAATTCCTTTTGCTATGGGTACAATATCTGGCGTTATACCTGATTTTTCAAATGCAAAAAAATTTCCTGTTCGATAAGCGGATTGAACTTCATCCAAAATTAGCAGAATACCGTTCTCATCACATATTTCTCTCAATCCTTTCAAACAAAAATCGGGTATAACTTTAATGCCACCTTCTCCCATTATCGTCTCTACCATTATTGCGGCCGTATTTTTATTTATTACTTTTTTTATCGCTTCGTGATCCGCAAATGGAACTTGATCGAAACCTTCTACTTTTGGTCCGAAACCTTCGATATGTTTGGGGTTATTGGCTGCAAATAAAGAAGCTAAAGTTCTGCCATGAAACGCACCTTCGAAAGTAATGATTCTATTTCTTTCAGGTTTTCCAATTTTATGAAAATATTTTCTAGCAATTTTAATGCTTGCCTCCGTTGCTTCAGTTCCTGAATTCTGAAAACAAACAAAATCTGCAAAAGTATTTTCTGTTAATCTTTTAGCTAATTTTTCTTGTCCAGGTATTACAAAAGCATTTGATACATGCCATAATTTTTCTGATTGATCTTTAACTGATTTTACTAAATGTTTATGGCAGTGACCTAAAATGTTGGTGGCTATACCTTGAACAAAATCAAGATATTTATCTCCGTTTTCTGCAAAAAGATAACTACCTTTTCCTTCTTTAAAAGATATAGGTTTTCTTGCGTATGTATTAAGAATAGAGCTCATAATTAAATTAAGATTTTATTTTATAGCCTTTTTTAAATAGAATATATGCTACAAACCAAGTTACAAAACTTAATATAACTAAATATAAAAGGCCAAATTTTATTGAGCCATCAGATGCGCCTAGAAAACCATATCTAAAACCATCTATAATATAAAAAAATGGGTTTATTTTACTGACGCTTTGTAAAATATTTGGTAATTTATCTATTGAATAAAATGTGCCTGACAAAAAGGAAAGTGGTACTATAATGAAGTTTGTTGCTGACGCCATATGATCAAACTTTTCTGCCCATAAGCCGATTACAATACCAATTGAACTCAAAATAAAAGAGCCCAAAATTGTAAAAATAAAAATGTAAAAAAAGTTATAAAAGTTTAAGTCCATAATTAAATAAAAGACGATTATTGAAACAACTGCTATCATAAGACTTCTAGTACATGATGCTAAATTTATTGCCAGGGTAATTTCACCTGGACTCATTGGAGCATATAAAATATCAACTATATTTCCTTGGATTTTTCCAATCATAATTGAAGAAGAAGAATGTGAAAAACCTTGTTGTATTACTTGCATAGCAATAAGACCTGGCGCGAGAAAACTGATAAATGGAAAGCCCAAGACTTCACCTCTTTCATTACCTATGGCCAGCGAAAGAACAAACAAAAACAATAATGAGGTAACTAGAGGTGATATAACTGTTTGGACAGCAACTATAAGAAATCTGAGAACTTCTTTTCTGTATAGAGTCCAAATTCCAATCCAGTTTACATATCCGAATTTTTTTTCGTATATTTTGTACTTTTCTTCAATTTCAACCATTGGGATGCTTATACATTAAAGGTTTACTTAATAAATTGTGCAAAACTTAAAAAAAACTTAAATTTTCTTACTTACTGACAGTTTTATCCACATCCAGTATGTTTTTTTGTTGCAAATACAATATATAGTAGCTTTAATTCACATGAAAAAAAAATGAGTTGGACGCCAGAAAGAGAAAGTAAGTTAAAGGAACTTTGGAAAAAAGGTCATACCGCCAGTCAAATAGCTGGTCTAATTGGTGGGACAACACGTAATGCCGTAATTGGAAAAGCACACAGGCTAAATCTGGAAGCAAGAGCAACTTCAAAAAAAAATTCAAGAACAACTAAAGTAAAAACAGAAACTAATACAGAAGTTAAAACTGAAAAACTTAGCCGTAAAGCTAGATTTAAATCATTATTATTAGATAAAAATTTTGAACCAGAAAATCCAAAAAAACTCGAAGAATTAACGGATGATACGTGTAGATGGCCTATAGGTCACCCTTATGAAGAAGAGTTTCATTTCTGCGGGAGAAAGCCTATGGAAAAATTTCCTTATTGCAAATTACATGTTTTGTACGCATTCCAACCCAAAAATGCCAAGGAAGAAGATATAATTAGCGACGAAGATATTCCTCAATTTATAGAAAAGAAAATTAAATCAGCTTAACGGTGTTTCTTCTTTAAGTCTTTTTTAAGATCGTCATGGTCACCCACAACTGTATGATATCTGCTTTTAGCAGCCTTTGAATGATGATGAAATATTTTTAATTAAATCAAAATATAAGTTTTTGCCTTTATCTAAGTTAGCTCCTAAAGGATCTAAAACACCAGTTTTAACACCTGTGTCTTTAGCAATTGATTTAATTATATCAGGATTAAATTGTGGTTCTGAAAATATACAATTTACTTTTTCATGCTCTATAACTTCTCTTATTTCAGCTAATTGTTCAGCTCCAGGCAGTACATCGGGATTAACTGTCAATGCACCTAAAAGATTTATACCAAATCTATCTTCGTAATAATGATAAGCATCATGAAAAGCTACAAATCTAAGATCTTTATTTGTGTCTTTTTTTACTTTTTTAATTAATTTATCAAGATCTGATAAAGCTTTTTTAGAATTTTTTTCATAAATTGATGCATTTTTTGAGTCTAACTCAGATAATTCTTTTGTAATTACTTTTACCATTAATTTTGCATTTTCTGGATCAAGCCATATGTGGGGATCATACTCACCATGTCCATGATCATCATGTCCATCATGTTCATCATGTTCATCTTCTTCGTGTTTATGTTCATCTTCTTCGTGTTTATGTTCATCTTCTTCGTGTTTATGTTCATCGTGGTCGTGTTCATCAAAAATGTTTTTTTCTCTAAATTTTAATTTCTTTATCCCTTTAACATCTAAAAACTCTATTTTTTTTGCCTTTTTAGATATTGTATCTAGAGGTTTTTCTAAAAAATTTTCTAACCCTTCTCCAATCCAAAAAATTATATCTGCATTTTCAAGCATTTTTGCATGAGAAGGCTTAAGTTGGAAACCATGTGGAGAACTATAGCCATCAACGATTACGTCAGGAGATCCTACTCCATCCATAATATAACTGGCCAATGAATGAATTGGTTTAATAGATGTTACAACTTTAATTTCAGCTTTAGCTGTTGCAATAAAACTAAATAAAGCAATTATAGAGATAACAAGGGGTAATTTTTTTAAATTTGCCATGTTTTTATTGTGTAATAATAATGTTATAATATAACAATGCGTTATAATGTAACAATTGAAAGAAAACAAGAATTAAAATGGGCTTAGAAAATAACAAATTTCTAGTAAAATTAGAAAATACCGGTGTGTTTCAAAACAACAAATGGTTGGTTAAAGGTGTTTCGCTTGAAGTTGAAAAAGGAAAAATAGTTACTTTGATTGGTCCTAATGGATCTGGAAAAACAACGACAGCAAAAATTGCACTTGGACTGTACAAAAATATACAAGGTAAAGTTGATAAATTTACAAAAAAAATTGGATACGTTCCTCAAAAAATTTCAATAGATTGGACCTTACCTATTCGAGTGTTAGATTTTATGTTGTTAACCCAAAATCTAACTGATGATGAAATAACTGATGCTTTAAATTTAACTGGGGTAGAGCATTTAAAAAATAATAATTTAAGAAATTTATCAGGCGGTGAATTTCAAAGAGTTTTAATTGCAAGAGCTATAGCAAAAAAACCAGATCTTTTAGTATTAGATGAACCTGTGCAAGGCGTAGATTTTAAAGGAGAAATTGCTTTGTATGAATTAATCAAAACAATATCTGATAAATTAAACTGTGGAATATTATTAATTTCCCATGATTTGCATGTAGTTATGTCAGCAACTGATTATGTTGTATGCCTAAACGGACATGTTTGTTGTTCAGGAACACCACAAGCTGTTGCAAATAATAATAAATATAAAGAATTGTTTGGAGATCGTGCATCGACAATTTTGTCAGTATACGAACATCGCCACGATCATACTCATTCACCTGATGGAACAATTAAAAGGAAACAATAAATGTTTGATGATTTTTTTATAAGAGCGTTAGTAGCAGGTCTTGGCGTTGCACTTGTAACAGGTCCACTTGGATGTTTTATAATTTGGAGACGACTATCTTTCTTTGGTGATACATTAGCTCATTCTGCTTTATTAGGTGTAACCTTAGCTTTTTCTTTTGATATAAATATAGCCTTTTCAGTTTTTATTATCTCGTCTGCAATTGCATTAATTTTATTAAAATTGCAAAAAACAACAAATTTACCTGGTGATGCTTTACTTGGTCTCTTAGCCCACTCTTCTCTTGCTGTGGGATTAGTGGTTATAGGATTTTTGTCATTTATAAGGTTTGATATTATGGGCTTATTATTTGGAGATATATTAGCAGTTACCGAGAATGATTTAATTATTATATGGGTTGGTGGTGCATTAATTTTATTTGTACTTAAATTAATTTGGAAACCTTTATTTGCATCAACTGTTAATTATGAATTAGCAGAAGCTGAGGGAATGAAACCAGAAAGAGTTAATGCAATATTTACAATTTTAATGGCAGCTATAATTGCAATTTCAATTAAAATGGTTGGTTTATTGCTAATAACGGGAATGCTGATAATCCCGGCAGCAATGGCTAGAAATATTTCAAATAATCCAAAACAAATGGTTTTATTTTCAATCATAGGTGGTTTGCTATCTGTGGTAATGGGTTTGTTTGGATCGCTAGAAATTAATACGCCTTCAGGTCCATCAATAATAACTGCTGGATTAATATTATTTATATTATCTTTAATTAAAATAAAGAGGTTGTCTCAATTGAATAATTAATAAACGATTGATAAAAGAACTTATGGTACAAAAACAAGAATACTTATCAAAAAATCAAAAAATAGTTTTAGACCACGTTGAAAAAGCCAATCAACCTCTTAAGGCTTATTCGATATTATTTAATGTTCAAAAAAAAGGATTAAAAGCACCTCTACAAGTATATAGAGCTTTAGATAAATTGGTTGAAATAGGTAAAATTCATAAAATTGAAAGTAGAAACACTTTTGTAGCGTGTAAAAATTCAAATTGCGTAGTTTCTAATGCAACAGCTTTTTCAATTTGCGAAAGTTGTGAAAAAGTCACTGAAATAAACAATTCAAAACTTTCTAAATATCTAAGTAATTTTGAAGACAACTCTGGAATGAAATATAGCAAATACAACTTAGAATTCTTTGGTTTGTGCAAAAAGTGCAAAAACAAATAAAATTAATTTCATAAATTTTAGTCTAAGGAATAACCAGCAGATCTTACTGTTCTTATCAGTTCTTTACTGCCTGCTATATTAATTGCTTGTCTTAACCTGCGTATATGAACATCAACGGTTCTGGATTCTACGTTAATATCGTTTCCCCAAACATTTTCAAGTAATTGCTCTCTAGAATAAACTCTCTTTGGATTTTTTATAAAAAAGTCTAACAAATTATATTCGGTAGGACCTAAAGAAATCTCTTTTTTTCCTCTGTAAACTCTCCTTGTAATTCTATCAATTTTTAAATCTTCAAAAGAAATAACATCTTGTGCCACTGAAGGTTTAGATCTTCTAAGCAAAGCTTCTATTCTTGCGAGCAATTCAGGATAGCTAAATGGTTTAGTTACATAATCATCTGCGCCAACATTTAATCCTCTAACTTTATCCTCTTCTTCTCCTTTAGCCGTCAGCATAATGATTGGTATACTTTTATATTGAGCACTTTTTTTAAGTTGTTTACAAATCTCTATTCCTGACAAATTAGGTAACATCCAATCTAATAAAACAAGATCTGGAGCGCTTTCCTTTATCTCTTTAAGTGCCTCTTCACCGTTTTCTGAAGAAGAAACTTTGTAACCTTCTTTTTCTAAATTATATTTAATTAAAGTTATAATAGACTTTTCATCTTCTACTATAAATATTTTAGCATTCATTAATTTTTCTCTATATCTTTACCCTTAGGTCTAGCTCCTTCTAAATACTCACCTTCAATTAAATAGTATAAGGACTCAGCGATATTAGTAATGTGATCCCCTGCTCTTTCAATATTTTTAGTAACAAATAATAAATGAGTAGCTAATTCTAAATTTTTTTTACTTTTTCCTAAAAAATCAGCTACCTCGTTCATTGCAGTATTAGTAAGATCATCTACTTGTTCATCATTTTTCCAAATGGTTATAGCACTTTCTTTTGATTTGTTAAGATAAGCATCTAATACATTTCTTAATTGTTTTTGAACTAAATCTCCCAATCTTCTTAGGCTGCCAATAAGTTCTTTGGGTAAATCATGGGGTAAAGGTTTAATTTTTTTTGCAACACTTTTGGCTAAATCTCCTATTCTTTCTAAATCGTGTGAAATTTTTAAGGTTGATATTGTTATTCTTAAATCAATTGCCATAGGAGCTCTTTTGACTAAAACAGTCATTATTTGATTATCAATTTTTGCTCTTAATTCATTAATCTTCGCATCATTTGCAATAATTTTATCTGCTGATTCTTTATCTACTTTTATTATAGCTTCCATTGAATCAGCTAATTGACTTTCAGTTAGACTTCCCATCTTAATCAAACTATCGTTTAAGTTTTGTAGCTCTTCTTCATAAGACTTAACTATATGTGCTTCATCTGACATAATTATCCGAACCTCCCTGTAATATAATCTTGTGTCATTTTATTGTTGGGATTTTTAAATATTTTTTCTGTTGTATCAACTTCTATGAGCTTACCGAGATGGAAAAATCCTGTTCTTTGCGAAACCCTAACGGCTTGGGACATAGAATGCGTAACTATTACTATTGTATAACTCTTTTTTAATTCGTCCATTAATTCTTCTATTTTAGCAGTAGCGATAGGATCAAGCGCTGAACAGGGTTCGTCCATTAAAATAACTTCAGGATTTACCGATATTGCTCTTGCTATACATAATCTTTGTTGTTGGCCACCAGATAAACTTGTACCCGGCTCGTTTAATCGATCTTTAACCTCATTCCATAGTGCTGCTTTTTTTAAACTAGTTTCAACAATTTCGTCCATCTTAACTTTGTTTTCTGCTAAACCATGAATATTTGGTCCGTAAGAAACATTGTCATAGATACTTTTTGGAAATGGATTAGGTTTTTGAAAAACCATTCCTATTTTCTCTCTTAAGCTTACAACATCAATTTCTTTTTTATTTATTTCATTACCATCAATTTCGATGGAACCAGTAACTCTACAAATATCGATTACATCATTCATACGATTAATACATCTTATATATGTAGATTTTCCACATCCAGATGGCCCGATTAGTGCTGTAACTTCTTTACTGTGAATTTCTAAATTCACATCATTAAGTGCCTGTTTATCTCCATAATAAACATTAAGGTTTGTAGTTTTTATTTTAACTTTATTATTTATCATGACCATTTTTTCTCAAATTTTTGCCTTAAATAAACTGCTATGAAATTCATTACAATTAAAAAGCTCAGCAAAACCATAATAGTAGCTGAAGTTTTTTCAACAAATCCTCGTTCAGCTTGTTCTGACCAAAGATAGACTTGAACAGGTAATGATGCAGATGGATCAATAGGAGTTGCTGGTATATCTACAACAAACGCAACCATACCAATAAGTATTAAAGGAGCAGTTTCTCCTAAAGCCTGAGCAAGACCAATAATAGTTCCGGATAATGTTCCAGGAATACTTAAAGGAACAACATGATGCATAACTGATTGAACTTTCGATGCTCCAACTGCAAGCGCACCCTCTCTAATAGATGGTGGGACAGCTTTTAATGAAGCTCTACATGGAATAATAATTCTTGGTAAAGTCATTAAAGATAATGTAATTCCCGCAACTAATGGGGTTGATCTGGGCAAATCAAATGTTCCTAAAAGAATTCCTAAACCCAATAAACCAAAAACAATTGATGGTACAGCTGCCAAATTATTAATATTTATTTCAATAAAATCTGTAATACGATTTTTTGGAGCAAACTCTTCTAAATATATTGATGCAAAAATAGCAATTGGAAAAGAAAGTATTAATGTAATAATTATAGTAAAAAATGATCCAAATAAAGAACCACCTATACCAGCTACTTCAGGATTTCTTGAGTCTCCATTAGTAAAAAAGAAAGTATTAAATACTTTATTAACTTTATTTTCCTTTACTAATTGATCGTAAATTAAAAGTTGAAAATCTGATATTCTTCTTCTTTCTTCTGGCAAATGTCTTGGATAATTTCCTTTATGGAGCTGATCAATATCATCTGAGGTAGTTAAATTAACTATGACATTTTTGTTTAAATTATCTAAATTTTTAATTAAAAAATTTTTAATCTCGATATCATGATCGGGGCTAAAAACTCTTAATAATTCTTTTTCTTGTTTCGCTCCTTCAGTTTTATAAAGCTTAAGTAAACTATTAATCGATAAATCATAAAAATCAGCATCCTGGATTTCTTCTATAGAAGCGTTTGAACTTAACTCCAGTTCTTCTGTATTGAAATTTACTTCAACAGCAATGGTTGTTCTCTGGAAAGCTGCTCTTCCTTTAGAAAAAATTACATTTACTAAAAAAATTACAAATAAAATTGCTAATGTAATTGATACTAACCCATAAAACTTAAATCTTTTTTCAGCGCGGTATCTTTTTTTAAGTAACTGATCTTTATTCATATTTCTCTCTATATTTTTTAACAACTCTTAGAGCTATGTAGTTTAAAACTAAAGTAGCAAAGAATAATGTAAGACCTAACGCAAAGGCAGATTGAGTTTTAGGACTATCAAATTCTTGATCTCCAACTAAAATCATTACAATTTGTGTTGTGATAGTTGTTGTCGATTCTAATGGATTTAAAGTTAAATTAGCTGCTAAGCCAGCAGCCATAACAACGATCATTGTTTCTCCTATCGCCCTTGAAACAGCAAGAAGTACAGATCCTACAATTCCAGGAAGGGCTGCTGGAAAGACAACTCTTTTAATAGTTTCAGATTTTGTGGCACCAATCGCATAAGAACCATCTCGTAATGACTGAGGTACAGCATTAATTACATCGTCCGACAATGAACTAATATAAGGTATAATCATAACTCCCATTACTAAACCCGCCGCTAAGGCGCTTTCGGAAGATACTTCTAAACCAAATTTTTCCCCTATTTCTCTAAAAAAAGGTCCAACGGTTAAAGCTGCAAAAAAACCATAAACAACAGTAGGAATACCAGCAAGAATTTCAATGATTGGTTTTGAATATTTTCTAACTTTTGTATTTGCATATTCAGCCATGTAAATTCCAGAAAATAAACCAATAGGGACTGCAACTATCATCGCAATCAACGCAATAAAAGCTGTACCAGCAAATAATGGCACCGTACCAAATGCATTTTTTAAATCTGCATATTCTTCTGCTGTAATGGTAGAAGCATCTCTAACAAATGCTCGTTGTGGGCTCCACGAGGTGCCAAATAAAAAATCAAAGATATTAATTACTGAAAAAAATTTAATACTTTCAAATAATAGAGCAAATATAATACCAATCGTAGTCAAAATTGCTACTAGAGAACATACAAAAAGGAGTCCCTTAAAAATTTTTTCTACATCCTCTCGTGCTTTATTATTATTTAATATTTTTTTAAGGGCATAAAGAGTTGTAAATATTATTATTGTTGCTAGTAAAACTATCTTCGACCCTTGAGCTATAGATAAGAAAGATTTATAGCTTTCTGCCCCCCTTATTATTTCTTCAGTTATAGTTCCAGTAAAATAACCAAAATGAAAAGACTTAATTTGTTGGTATATTAAATTTAATTCAGAATTATTATATGTTTGAGCATTTTCTCCGCTTATTCCTTGAAAAATAAATGCTTTAATAATTGATGGTTCAAAAATTGTCCAAACAATAAGTATCAGCAAAGCTGGCAGCGCACACCACAAAGAAAGATAGAACCCATAATAATCTGGTAATGCATTTAATTTTGTTTGATTTGAAATTGCAATTTTTTTTACTTTTGTTCTGGCAAAGAAAAAAGAAGAAATGCTAAAAAGAACTATTAATACAATTATGGCCAAATTCATTTTGACCAAACATTATTACAATAGTGTTACAGTTTTATTACAAACCTAAACCTATAATTGAGTAAAAATAAAGAAAAAAAGCCAGGAATTTATCCTGGCCTTTTATTAAGAGGGTTTATTAAAATTATTTAATGTTAATAACTTGCAACTCAGTAGCTGCAGTTCTAACTATTTTGTATTTATCTTTTGCTAATGGAACGAGACCAATATCAGTCAGATAACCATTTGATCCCATCGCTTTTTTAGAAGTAAATGCTTTGATAAATTCTTTTATACCAGGCACTACTCCAATATGTGCTTTTTTTACATAGAAAAATAATGGTCTAGCAATTGGATAAGAATAATCTTGAATTCCTTCAAGGCTTGGCTCGACGCCATTTATTGCAGAAGCTTTAATTTTATCTTTATTTGCAACTAAATAGCTGTAACCAAAGAAACCGAAAGCATCAGGATTAGAAGCTAGTTTTTGTACTATTAAAGTATCATTTTCCCCTGCTTCAACCGCGTATCCATCTTCTCTCATTTTTGCACATTCTTTTTTAGCTTTTTTTCCATCAGCTTCGTAAAGAGATTTTGCTGCTTTTGAACATCCTTTACCCATAACTAATGAATTCCATGCATCTCTTGTTCCAGATGTTGGTGGCGCAACTAGTATTTCAATTTTTTTAGAGGGAAGACTTGAATCAATATCACTCCATTTTTTATATGGATTAGCAACTAATTTTCCATCTACATCCACTTCATGAGCTAAAGCTCTCCAAAGTTGTTCTTTAGTAAAATCAGCGTCTGGTGCATTAACAGAGTGAGCAAAAGCTATACCATCATTACCTACTACGATTTCAATAATTTCAGTTACTCCATTTTTTTCACATAATGCTTTTTCTTTAGATTTAATTGCTCTAGATGCATTAGTAATATCCGGATGTTGTGTACCTACTCCTGCACAGAATAATTTCATTCCACCACCCGTACCAGTGCTTTCAATAACAGGTGTTTTAAATTTTCCACCTTTTCCAAATGTTTCAGCTACAACTGTCGCATATGGATAAACTGTAGAAGATCCTACTATTTTTATTTGGTCTCTAGCTTGAACTGATGATGCAAACACCAAAAGTACCAAGACTGATAATATAATATTTAACTTTTTCATTTTTATTTCCTTTTTTTGTTTAACTGTCTGTTAAATATGTGATCTAAGTTTAAGAATTATTACAAGAATGTTAAAGTTTTGTTAAAGATATAACTTTTTGGTTGTATTAAAATTAGCTATTTGGAAATGTTAATATAAACTCCGTTCCTTTTCCCTCTTCACTTTTAATATCTGTTTCTGCTCTATGTTGATTTGCTATATGTTTTACAATAGCTAAACCCAAACCAGTTCCACCCACCTCTTTGCTTTTAGCAGGATCTACTCTAAAAAATCTTTCTGTAATTCTAGGTATGTATTTTTTGGGTATTCCAATGCCCTCGTCTCTTATAGATACTGTTATACTTTCATTATTATTAACTAAAGAAATATAAATTTTTTTACCTTTTGGACTATATTTAATTGCATTATCAATTAAATTTGTAAAAACTTCGACTAATCTATCTCTGTGACCGAGTATTATATATTTTGATTCTTCTCCTTTTATATCTACAGAGATGTCATTTTTCTTAATTATTTGCTTATGTATTTCTACTACGTGTAAAATAATTTCTTTTAGATCAAGTTTGTCAGTGGGTCTTATATGCTCTTCTAATTCAATTTTAGACAAAGATAGTAAATCACTAACTAAGGTTTCCATTCTTGAAGTTTGTTGAAGTAAGATTGGTAAAAATTTCTTTTGACTTTCAAAATCATTAGTTGCGTGTCCTTGGTTAATAGTTTCTAAACCCAATTTAATAGATTGCAGAGGGGTTCTTAGTTCATGGGATACATTAGCAACAAAGTCTGATTTAAATTTTTGTGTTTTGAATACTTCCGTTAAATCCTTTAAAAAAATAATTACAGATTGCTCTTGATTGCAAAGCTTTGATGGTCCGGGAATAATACTAGCTTTATAGAATTGAAAATTTGGTTTTTTTACCTCAACATCTACTATTTGAGTTTTTTTTTGATTGATAGAAGTTTCAATGCTATCTAATAATTTTGCATCTCTTAAAATGCTAGATATATTTTTTCCTTCTAACTTCGATCCAAATCGATTATAAGCACTTTTATTAGCACAGCATATATTTTTGGATTTATCTAAAATAATTACTTGATCTAAAAGCTCATCAAGAAATTTTATTTCCTGTATCTGTATTTCTGACAAATTGCTCATATTAAGTTAAACCTTAGGTAGCATAAATTACTAATATTTAAATTGTAATAGTAATCAAAAAATATACAAATATTAAAAAAATGGAACTAACATTATTGTACACAATTGTAGGCTTCGGTTTAGCGGGATGGTCTGTAATTGCTAACGACTCTATCCAAACCTTAGGTACCTTTATAGCTTCAAAATCAAAATGGTTTAAGTGGTATACCCTAGCGGGCTCTGCATCTTTTATGATGGCTGTTGTATTGATTTATGGCTGGTGGGCTTATGATGGAGATATTTCGTTTGGAAGATTAACAAGAATTCCTTACCAAGAAATTCAATGGTATCACGCCGTAGCACCTGGAATATTATTATTACTTACAAGAATTGGAATTCCAGTTTCAACGACTTTCTTAGTGTTATCAGCATTTGCTTCAACTGTTGTTTTAGAGAAGATGCTTTTAAAAAGTGTTGTGGGTTATGGTCTTGCTGCAGTTGCCGCTTATGTTTGTTGGATTGTCATTTCTAAATTTATTAATGAAAAATTTGATGAAATTACCACTCAATGGAAAATTTCTTTTTGGCGAAACGCTGTTTGGGTAAGTTCAGCCTATTTATGGGCAGCTTGGCTTTCTCATGACGTAGCAAATATTGCTGTTTATTTACCAAGACAACTTGATGTTACATTATTATTAATTGTTGTTACTTATTTTACAATTCTTCTTTTTTATATTTTCTACATACAAGGTGGCGTCATACAAAAAGTTGTTTTGGATAAAACTGGAACAAGATACGCGCGATCAGCAACTATTATTAATACGATTTATGCTGCGGTCCTTTATTACTTCAAAGAACTAAACGATCTTCCTATGTCGACAACATGGGTTTTTGTTGGTCTGTTATGTGGAAGAGAGTTAGCTATTTCTACGATGAATAAAGAATATAAATTCAAATACGTGTTTCCACTAATTGGTAAAGACTTTATTAAAATGGTCTTTGGATTAAGTATTTCAGTTGGAATTGTATTAGCTATTCACTATATAATTATTCCTACCGGATTTGGTTTACAATAAATCGGAATTAACCAAATTGTCCACCAGCTCTAAATCTATAAATGTATTTAGGTAAAATACTTTGAATTTGTGTTCCACTAATACCAAGATCTTTTAATGTTGGATGATCACCAGAGACAATATTATTATGCTTTAACAATTCTACCTGATCAGGAGTTAACAGTGGATTTGGCATCATCTGTAAAAAATACGATTGAAACTTTGCGGCACCAAAAGGGATAGAAATTAAAAACCTTTTCTTTTTAATTTCTGTTAATAAAATTTCCATCAATTCTCTAAAAGAATAATTTTCAGGTCCTCCAAGTTCATATATTTTAGGTTTTGAATTATTTAATTCTAAAGTTTTAACAATAGCTTTAGCAACATCTCCAACATAAATAGGTGCGAATTTTGTTTTACCACCTCCAATTAAAGGTAGAATTGGAGAAAATTGAGCTATTGATGCAAAAGTATTAAAAAATTTATCTTCAGGTCCAAAAACTATTGAGGGTCTTAATATAACTGATGACTTAAAAGTATCTAAAATATTTTTTTCTCCCTGCAGTTTTGATTGAGCATATTTTGAAATATGATTTTCCTTTACTCCAAGTGCGCTTACATGGACTAAATTTTTTATTCCAACTTCATTGCATAAATTGCTTAGTAAATACGGGAACTGAGAATGAATATAATCAAATTTTTGTTTTCTTGTTTCATATAAAATTCCCACAAGGTTAATTGCTAAATCACAATTGTTTAAAATTTGCTTAATATCTTCAGGATTAAAAATATCACTCTTGAATAATTCTATTTGTCCGGGGCTGCCTAGGGTTTTTAGATATCCTTTTAAATAAGGATTTCTAGTAGCTACCTTAACTCGATAATCAAGCTTAGTAAGTTGCCGCATTAAATGTCTACCTATGAATCCTCCAGCTCCGAAAATTCCTATTATTTTCTGATTATTTTGCATTTTGACAACATTAACATTATATATGAATTTAGGTATGACTAAAATTTATAAGTTTCAAGATGATATATCGACCGAAGTACTAAAGGAATTAGAAAAACATTCAAGCCTTGCAATAGATACAGAAGGATCGGGATTGCAGATCCCACATCGAGATAAATTAAGTCTTGTTCAATTTAGCACAGGTCAGAACGATGCATACATTATTCAACCAAATAGGAATAATTATAAGGCACCAAATATTATAAAAATTCTAGAAAATTCAAAAATTACAAAAATTGGCCACTATTTAAGATATGATATCTCTGGTTTGGAATATTTTTTAAAATGTGATGTAAAAAATATTTTTGATACAAAAATAGCTAGCAAATTATGTAGAACATATTCACAAAACCATGGTTTGAAAGATTTAGTTCAGGAGTTTTGTGGAAAAAAATTAGATAAAAAACTTGGTAGCAGTGATTGGAATAAAAAATTAGATGAACTCACTGATGCTCAACTACAATATTGCAGCAATGATGTTATATATTTACATAAAATAAAAGATGCTCTTAAAAAAATGTTAATTAGAGAAGATAGATTAAAACTATATGAAAGTTCGATTGATTTTTTGAAAACCAGAATTAAATTAGATCAAAGTGGATTTACTGAGGATATATTTCAACATTAATGAATAAAGATTTACAAATAGCTAAAAAAACAGTTCAAACTGAAATTCAGGCTTTAAAAAAATTATCATCCAGTTTTAATCATTCGTCACAATTTTCAAAGGCTGTTAATCTAGTTTCTAAAATTAAAGGAAAGTGTTTAGTTGTTGGGGTTGGAAAAAGTTATCTTGTTGGTCTTAAAGTAGCAGCAACATTATCTAGCTTGGGAACTGCTAGTGTAGCTTTCTCAGCTTCAGATTTACAACACGGTGGCCTTGGAGCAATACAAAAAAATTATGATATATTATTGGTTTTCAGTGTTTCAGGAGAATCTGCTGAACTAAATAGTATATTAAGGTATGCTAACAGATATAACATATCTGTTATCGGTGTAAGTTGTAAATCTTCTTCAATGTTGCTTCGATACTCGACTATTAAAATTTTGCTACCTAAAGTTGTTGAAGCCGGTCACAGTCTTGCTCCTACATCTTCGTCTCTTAATTTTCTTTCTTGGGGAGATTCTTTGGCTATTGCTTGCATGAAAAGAAAAAAATGGACAAATAAAAAATTTGTTACAACGCACCCGTCGGGCACTTTAGCTACCGCTTTAATACAAGTTAAAAATATAATGGCAAAAGGAAAAGAAATTCCATTAATTTCATCCAATAAAAATATGCGAGCAGCAATTACCGAAATGTCAAAAAAAAAATTAGGTATTGTGTGTGTTAAAGAAAAAAATGGTAAAATAAATTTAATAACTGATGGAGATGTAAGACGCTATAGTAATAATTTATATAAAAAAAAAATATTAGATATATGTAACAAAAAACCCGCTTGGATCTTTGATACTGATTCAGCCTTGTCAGCTCTTGGAAAAATGAACAATATGAGAATAACTTCACTGCTTGTAGCAAAAAAACAAAACGCAAATGCAAAAATTAAGAAACTTATAGGTGTTATACATTTGCATCATTGTCTTCGTTGGGGAATCAAATAATGCAAAAAAGAAAAATAACCCAAATAAGTCTTTTATCTATTGGCGTTCTTCTTGTTCTGTTTACTTACTTTTTCTATCCAACTGTTAATAAAGAAAAGTTTATGAATGTAGAAACTTTAGAAGAAAAATTAAATTTACAGGAAGAAATTGACAAGCTTGAAGTGAAAGAAAAAAATCTTCTTAAAAAAATTGAAGAAACAAAGAATCTTTTGTCATTAGGTAAAGAACTAAAAAAAGATGCCCTAAAAAACTTAAAAGAAGATTTAAATGAAACCTTGTCGCAATTAGACCAGATGAAAACATCCTTAAATAAAGGAAAAAGAATGGAAGCAACAGATGGGGATGAAAATAACACTTTTAAGAATGTCGAGTATGAAGGATTTTATGACTTGAATAATCCTTTTACTGTTAAGGCTACTGATGCGTATTTTGATTCAGAAGAGCCTGACATTGTTTATATGTCAAATATGCATGTTACTCTTCACTTAAAAGATAATAGAATAGTTATTATTACAAGCGATAAAGGAAAATATAATAAAGTAACATATGATTGTTATTTTGTTGATAACGTAAAAGCAACTGATGGCGAAACTATAATACTTTCAAAAAATCTAGACTTGTTAGCGAGCCAAGATGCTGCAACAATTTATAATGAGGTATATCTGACCGATGAGAGAGGATCGTTAAGAGCAGATAAAGTGGACTATGATTTTAATAGAAAGTATTACAATATTTCTATGTTTTCTATAAATAAAAAAGTTGAGGTAAAACTAACTCAATGAACACTAAAGTAAAAAAATTTAGAATTATAAAATATAAGGAAAATATAAAACCTGCTCTAAAAATAAAAAATATTTCAAAATCATTTAATGGTGTACCTGTATTACAAAATCTTAACCTGAACATATTGCCTGGATCTATTAATGGTTTATTGGGTGAAAATGGGAGCGGAAAAACTACTTTATTTAATGTTATACTTGGTGTCTTAAAACCAGATAGTGGCGAAATATACGCAAAGGGTTCGAACTTAATTTCGACAATGCCAATTCATGAAAGGTGCAAAAAATTTTCTATTAGTTATGTTCCTCAAAAAACTTCTCTTATGCTTGGTCTCAGCTGCGAAGACAATATTAAGGGAATAGCACAACTTATCATGAATGATGAAAGAAAAATTGATGAAACTTGTGATAGGCTATTAACTGAATTTTCACTTTTAGATGTTGCTAGAGTTAAAGCTCACAGTCTTAGCGGTGGACAAAAAAAAAAATTATCGATCGCAAGAGCTTTGATAAGTAACCCTAATATAATACTACTAGATGAAATCTTTGCAGCACTTAGTCCAAAAATTATTGATACAATAAAAAATCTTATAGTTAATCTGCAAACTTCAAGAAAGTCTTTAAGCATATTAATTAGCGATCATATATACCAGCATATTTTAGATTTAAGTGATATTGTTCATGTGCTTAGCGATGGTGAAATTATAAGATCTCAAAAACCTGCTGACATAGTTAAAGATGCAACTGCGCGTAAAGTATACTTTGGGGAATAATCATAAAATTTAAATAATAGATGAATAAAAAATTTTCTGTATTAATTAAAAGTAAAATTAAAAAATATAATATAAAAAATTTAAAGGTTGATTCGGATAAATCCATTACTCATAGATGTTTGTTTATCGCAGCTAATTGTGTGGGTGTGAGCAAAATTACTGGTTTGATTTCAGAAGATATAAACGTCACCATAAATGGCCTTAGACAGCTTGGTATAAAAATACTGAAAAAAAAAGATTCATATTATGTTTTTGGTAACGGCATATCAGGTTTCAAAAAATTTAGTGGAACAATTGACTGTGGAAATAGTGGAACTTCGGCAAGAAGTTTTTTGGGTTTATTAACTTGTTATCCTTATCCAGTTACTATTACTGGCGATTCCAGTCTAAAAGTTAGACCATTTAAACGTTTAACAAATTATTTGGAAAAGATAGGAGCAAATATTGTTCATCCAAAAAATAAAAAATTTAAATTGCCAATAAAAATTTACGGCACAAAAGATTGGCCGTTAGCACAACCACATTACATAAAAGTTCCAAGCGCCCAAATAAAAACCGCTATAATTTATGCTGGACTTCAAACGCCAGGAATTACAGAAATTATTGAAACTCCTACTAGAAATCACACTGAAATAATTCTTAAAAATATTGGAGCAGATCTAAAGGTAAAAAAAATAAGTAAAAATAAAAATATTATTGCAATAAGAGGATTAAAGGAAATGCATTCTTTTTCTACAAATGTACCTTCTGACCCTAGTAGTGCTTGCTTTTTTGTGATTCAAACGCTGCTTTCAAAAAATTCTTCTTTATTGATAAAAAATGTATGTGTAAATGAAACGCGTATAGGATTTATAAAAATTCTCAAAAAAATGTCTGGCAAGATTCGAATAATAAATAAAAAAAGGATTTTAGGAGAAAATGTAGCTGACATATTTGTTAAGTCCAGTAATTTAAAAAGTATAAACTGTCCAAAAGACATAATAGTTTCTTGCGTTGATGATTTGCCTATAATTTGGATTGCATGCGCCTTGGCCAGAGGAAAAAGTAAATTTAAAGGTATAGCAGAGCTAAGATTAAAAGAAAGTGACCGGATAAAAAGTATCTCAACCGGTTTAAAAGCTTTCGGCATTAAAACTCATTCAACTAAAGATTCTTTAGAAATTACTGGTAATCCAAAAATCAGAATCAGAAAAAAAATTGAAATTCCTTCTTTGATGGATCATAGGATCGCTATGAGTTTTTTCATATTGGCACAACTTACCGATTCGAATGTTTTAATTAAAGGATTTGAAACTGTTAAAAGTTCTTTTCCAAACTTTTTAAAATTACAAAAAAAAATAATTGGAGCTAAATATGAAATTAAATAATAAAGTTCGTTTACTTATAACCTGTGACTCTTCAGCTGGTGCCGGAAAGACAACTGCAGCAAAATATTTAAGTAAAAAATTTGGACTTGCATTATTAACAAGTGGTCTTTTATATCGTTATGTTGCCTACAGACTTATGATTTCAAAAAATAAAGTAACTAACGAAAAATTTTTAAAAAAAATTACAAAAAATATAAATTCAAGACATTTAAAAAATCGTAAATTATACTCTCCTGATGTAACTGAACTTACCTCAAAAATTGCAAAAGTAAAAAAAGTTAGATTGATGCTAAGAAACTACCAGAAAAAATTTGCAAAAAAAAGACTTGCAATTTGTGAGGGCAGAGATCAAGGAATGCTCTTTAAAAAAGCGGATATAAAATTTTTTTTTAAATGCTCATTAAAAATTGCTGCAAAAAGAAGATATATAGATTATAGAAAATCCAACAAAAAAATCACGCTTGAAGAGGTAGAATCTGCCCTTAAACAAAGAAATTATGCTGACGTTACAAGATCTTTTATGCCTTTACGTATCCCTCCTGGTGCTGTAATCATTTCGACTTCTTCGATTTCTAAAAAAGAGATGTTTAGAAAAATATCGAAGATTGTAGAGAAGGAATTATTTTTAAAATATGGAAGAAGTTATAAAACAAGATAAAAGCAAAAAACATAAAGAGTTTGAGCAATTATTAACTCAAGACCTGAATGAAAGAAAATTAGTTGAAGGTACTATAGTTAAAGCTAAAGTTAGCTTGATTACAAAAAAACATATCCTGGTAGATATTGCCGGTAAATCTGAAGCAGCAATACCAATTGAAGAATTTAAATTTAGTAAAGAGTTAGATCAACTTAAAGTAAATTCAGAACTTGAAGTTATGTTAGAAACTTTAGAAAATAAGCATGGACAAATAGTTGTAAGCAGAGAACGTGCTAAAAGAGAATTATCCTGGAAAAAAATGCTTTCTGCTTTCGAACAAAAAACAGAAGTGGAAGGAATGATAGTAGGTAAGGTAAGAGGAGGATTTTGTGTTGACACTGAAGGTTCGCTTTGCTTCCTTCCGCAATCACAGGTGGATGTTAAGCCACGTAAAAATTTTGATGATTTATATAAAGTTCCTCAAAAGTTTGAAATAGTTAAAATAGATCAAAGAAGAAAAAATATTGTACTTAGTAGAAGAGCAATAATAGAAAAAAATCGTAACGTAGATAGGGACAAAATTATATCTAAGATCAAAGAAGGAGATGTTTTGCAAGGGACAATAAAGAATATAACTTCATTTGGTGCTTTTGTTGATTTAAACGGAGTCGATTCGCTGCTTCATATAAACGAAATTTCATATTCAAGAATTGAGAGACCTAGTGACGTTTTCTCAATTGGTGAATCGATAAAAGTTAAAGTAATTAAAATCGACGAAGCAAAAAAAATCTCAGTGTCAGTTAAAGCTCTTACTGAAGATCCTTATTTAAAAGCAATAGATGGGTTTGAAGTTGGCAAACAATATCCAGCTACAATTAGCAAAGTAATGGATTATGGAGCTTTTGCACGTTTGGCCGAAGGTCTTGAAGGCCTAATTCACCAATCAGAATGTAGTTGGACAAAAAAAAATGTGCATCCTGGAAAAATTTTATCAGCATCACAAAAAGTTCAAGTAGAAATCCTTGAAAAGGATATAGAAAAGCGAAGAATTTCTCTTTCTTACAAAAATTGCTTACCCAATCCGTGGGTGGAGTTCACAAAAAATTATAAAGTCGGAGACACTTGTATGGGTACTTTAAAAAATGTTACTGACTACGCTCTCTTCGCTACCATAAAGGACTCTGAGTTAGATGGAATGTGTCATTTTAAAAATTTAAGTTATTCTGAAAAAGAATCTGAATTAGAAAAATATAAAAAAAATCAAACAATAAAATTTAAAATTTTGGAAATTAATCAAGAAAAAGAAAAAATTCGCCTTGGAGTTCGTGAACTTAAACCTGATCCATATGAATTTTTTGCAAGTAAAAAAGTTGGAGATGTAGTAACTGTGATTGTTGAATCTTCTTCTAAAAACGGAATTTATGTTTATGCAGGAAATAGAGATATGACAGTTTTGATTAAAAAAAATAATTTAGCTAAAGAACCTGAAAATTGTAGACCATCGCGATTTGTACCAAAACAAAAAGTTGATTGCTGCATTTCGGAATTACAAAAAGAAAATAGAAAAGTTTCACTAAGTATAAAAATGCTTGAAGATCAAGAAGCCGCAGAGGCTGTAAAAAAATATGGTAATATAGATAGTGGTGAAAAGATTGCGGACGTTTTGGGCCCTTTATTAAAGAAAAAAAAATAATAAAATAACTCTCATGGTTCTGAGCGAAATTGAGAAAAAATTAGCTGACAAACATCCTCAAATTTTAAGAACTGATATACATAAAATTCTACAAATTATATTATTGGAAATAACTGATGCGCTTTGTAATTCTCAAGCCGTCGAATTAAGGGGTTTTGGCAGATTTTCAATTACGACCAAAAAAGCTAGAATAGGTCGAAATCCACGTGATGGATCAAGAGTAGAGATTCCTTCTAAAAAAGCAATTAAATGGAAATGCAGTAAAACCCTTTTCAATTTATTAAACAATAATTTTACTGAAAAGAAGATATCTGATACTTATTAAAATCAGTGAACAGAATTATCCTTGCTTTAGACACAACAAATTTGAAAGAAGCAATTGACGTTACTAAAAAAATAAAAAATAAAATCTTTACTGTAAAATTAGGTTTAGAATTTTTTAATGCCCATGGAAAAAATGGTATTAAAGAATTTAATAAAATTGGTATAACCAATTTGATGCTAGATCTTAAATTAAAAGATATTCCTGAAACGATTTATAAGTCTATTAAAGCATTAAATGATATTGAATTTGGTTTTTTGACGATACACGGTCAAGGAGGAAAAAAATTAATTGAAAATGCTATAAAAGCTGCAAGTGAAATTAAATCTAAGCCCAAAATTATGATGGTAACAATTTTAACGTCTCTGAGCGATGATGACTTAAAAGACATGGGTAATGAAAATACTGTGGTTGAACAAGTTGAAAAATTGGCAAAGATTGCAAGCGAAATGAAAGTTGGTGTTGTGTGTTCTGGGCATGAAGCTAAAATTGTTAGAAAAATAATAGGTAATGATCAGCTAATTTTTACTCCGGGCATACGTATGAATGAAGACGGAAAAAATGATCAAAAACGTGTTTGTACGCCAGCAGAAAGTATAAAAAATGGCGCAAATAAAATAATTATGGGAAGAAGTTTAATTAAAGGAAATATTGAAGAAAATGTAGATAAAGTGTCTAATTCTATCGAAAAATAATCTAATGACAAAAATAAAAAAAGGAATACCTTTAATCGACCAACACGATAAAAATGGTTTTTGGGGAAAATTTGGTGGAAATTTTATACCTGAAACTTTGAAAAAACCTGTAGAAGATCTTACTATTTTATTTGAAAAATTGAGAAAAGATAAAAAATTTCTTCAAGAAAGAGATTACTACTTCAAAAATTGGGTTGGTGCCCCCACTCCATTTGTAAAACTAGAAAACCTGACAGCACATTTAGGTGGTGCCCAAATATGGACAAAAGTTGTATCGGAAGCAAATGGTGGTGCACACAAAATTTATAATGCTACTGTTCATAGCCTTATAGCTAAGAGAGCAGGAAAAAAATATATAGTTGGAGATACTGGAGCTGGATATGCTGGAAAAATGTTAAGCATGGCAGCGAAAAAATTTGGTTTAAAATGTAAAATATTTATGGGTGCGAAAGATATTAAAAGACAAAAACCTAATTGTGATGCTATGCGAAAAAATGGTGCCGAAATAGTTCCTGTTTATACAGGCAGCCAAACTCTAGTAGACGCAGTAAGTGAGTGTATGCGATATTGGGTGTCTAATTGTCTTACCACGAGCATGTGCGTGGGTTCAACTGTTGGACCAAATATATTTGTAAAAATTTGTGGATGGAGCACTTCACAAATTTCTAGAGAACTAATGTTACAAATTAAAGAAGAATTTGGAGAAATTCCAAAAAAATTGAAATTAATAAATTGTGTTGGGGGAGGTTCATCAAGTTTTGGTTTTTGGAATGAATTTATGCATTATAAAAAAAAGCAAGTTGAGTTTATTGGTGTTGAAGCAGGTGGACCAAAAAAAAGTAAAAGGCACGCCGCACCTCTAACTTATGGATCAAAAATTGGAATTTTGCATGGCGCTGCTCAATATGTAAATCAAAATACAGATGGTCAAATAGAAGAAACAGAATCGATAAGCGCTGGATTAGATTATCCTGGAGTTTCTCCACTTCATTGTTTTTTAAAAGATGTAAAAAGAGCGAGATATACTGCGGCCACTGATGAAGAGGCGTTAAAGGCTTATCAATTGGTTACAGAATACGAAAATTTAAACCCTAGCTTAGAACCAAGTCACGCATTTGCAGAAGCAATAAAAATAGCTCCCCAATTAAGTAGTGATACAATTATAATCGTCAACTCATGCGGCGACGCACAAAAAGATCGTGACATTCTAAAACAGAGACTGGGAAAATAAAAAATGACTATATCACCAATAAGTCTAGCGTTTGAAAAGTCTAGGAAAGAAAAAAGACCTGCTTTACTTACTTATACAGTAGCTGGAGACAACACTAAAAAAAAATCATTAGAAATACTAAATTCAATTTCAAATTATGCTGATATTTGTGAAATAGGTTTTCCCCATAATACCCCTATTGCTGATGGTGGACAAATTCAAACTTCCTCTTATCGTGCAATCAAAAATGGGATTAAGATGATAGATGTTTTTCAGATTGTAAAAAAATTTAAAAAAAATAAAAATGCCAAACCTATAATTTTAATGGGTTACTACAACATGATATATCAATACGGAGAAAATAAATTTTTAAAAAAATGTAAAGAGGTAGGTGTAAATGGTCTTATTGTGGTGGATTTGCCTTGGCCGGATAATATGCATTTTGCAAAAAAATGTAAAAAAAATTTAATTACTTTCGTGCAACTTCTTTCTCCAACTACTTCTAGGTCAAGGGCTCAAAAGATCGTTAAAAATTCTCATGATATGATTTATTATATTAGCATGCTATCTACAACAGGTGGAAAACTAAAAGTGTCACCGAGAGAAATTCTTAAAAATTATAATAAAATCAAAAAAATGATTAAGAGCAAAAGCAAAAATCTTATAATAGGCTTCGGAATAACTAGCAAAAATATTTCCTCATTTAAAACCTCCGATGGTTGTGTAGTTGGATCGGAAATTTGCAAGAAAATTTCTGAATCGATAAAAAAAAGACAAAATCCTGTCATAAATGTAGGTAATATGGTAAAAAAGTTGAGGAGAAAGTTGTAGTGAATTGGATAACTAAAAAAATTTCAGAATTAAAATCAAAAGCAAAAAAAATTTTTAAAAGACAAGAAAAAATTGATCCTAGTAGTTCTTTGTGGGAAACCTGCCCTAGTTGTTCAAGTATAAATTATAAAGATTCATTGGTTAAGCAAGATTGGACTTGTAGCAATTGTTCTTATTATTTTGATAAACCACCTTTAGCTACGATAAAAACATGGTTTAACAATACTGGAATTTTTATTGAACCACCCAAAGGCATAGATGATGACCCTTTAAACTTTAAAACTGAATTAGGTAGTTACAAAGACAAATTAGCAAAAGCCAGAAAAAAAGAAAAACAATGGTGTTCAATTTTAGGATATAGAGGAATTGTAGATAATTTAAAAGTTCATCTTGTGGTTAGTAATTTTAAATTTTTGGGAGGTTCTTGGAGTCATTTAGAATCACTGTATTTTCAAAAAATAGTTTCAGATGCAATTGAAAATAATTCTGATGTTTTTGTATTGATTTTAAAAACTGGTGGTGTTTCTATGTTTACTGGTGCTTTGGGATTAAATTCGGTTATGGGTGCAGGCACAATCGCAATTAATAGATTGAAAGAAAAAAATATTTTAACCGTAGCAGTAGCACAATCTAAAACAACTGGAGGTGTTTTAGCATCGGTTTTATATAATTCAGAAATCGTAATTTTAGAAAAAGGAGCTCATGATGTTACTTTTGCAGGAAAGAGAATATCAAAAAATTACCTTGCTTCGGGTGAGGTTATGGACCAAAACTTTGGCACAGCAAAAGAAAAAATTTCAAAAGGTATGTGTGATCTGGTTATAGAACGTGCTGAACTAAAACCAACTATTTGTACACTTGCCAAAATTATAAAAAAGAAGGAAAATCATGCAGTGATAAATGAAGAACAAGATTACAGCACAGAAGATATTAGCCGAGAAATTTTACCAAAAACTGCAGAAAAAGTTTAGTCGGAGAATCAATTTAGATAGATCAAGAATTTTTTCAGCTCTTGATAAATTTAAAATCAATCCAGATTTTGATTTATCTGGTAAAATTATACAATGTATAGGTTCAGATGGAAAAAATTCTGTAGTCCAGGGAATTTTAGCCATGCTGATAGAAAATAAAAAAAATGTTACCACTTTTACTTCTCCAGCAATTACTTCCCCATTAGATCGGATATTTATTAAAAATAAATTTATAACTTTAAAACAGTTTAAAACTTTAGCTAATAAAGTTATTTCATCAGGTTGCAAGCTTACGCTTTTTGAAGTGATTACTTTAATTTATCTTTTAAAAATCAGAAAAATAGATGATATTGATTACCACATCGTTGAGGCGGGTGCTGGGTTTGACAATGACTCGACAAATGTATGGAAATTTCCAACTTGTCAAATAATTTCAAATATAAATTTGCAACATCAAAAACTCTTTGGTGTAAAAACAATTAAAGATATTTGTAAAATTAAGTGTGGTTCTTTAAGTGATAATACTAATATATATATAGGTAAGCAAAAACCTAAAACACTTAAAATTATTAAAAAAATTATAAAGAAGAATTCTAGTCAACAATTTTTTTATGGCAGCGATTTTAAAATAAAAAAGAAGGGAAATTACTATTTATATTCAGACAAAAAAGGATATTTAAAACTGAACGCAAAAAAAATTCATAGTGAAGGTATTTGGGAGAATATAGCATTATCTATAAAGGTGGCTAGAGATTTAAATATTAATAATAAAATTATTTTAAGAGGGCTAAAAAAAATTCGACTGCTAGGACGTTTACAATTTATTAAAAAAGGAAAACTTAGAAAATTATTACATTCAAGAGAAGATTTATTATTAGATGGATGTCATTCAGAAACTGCCTTGATAAATCATATAAAATTTTTAAAAAATATTAAGAAGCCTAAATATGCAATATTGAGTTTAATGAAGAATCGCTACCCAGAAAAATACGTAAAACACTTAAAATGTTTCAAAAAAGTTATTTCTATTAAAATTCCAAACGAACCTAATTCATGCTCAAGTCAAATGCTTAAAAAAATTGCTAACAAACATGGTATTATGTGTGACACAGCACAAAACATTCATTTGGCTATTAAAACTTTATCTTCTAGAGAACCAAAATGCATATCAATTATTGGAAGTCTTTATACTGCGGGAAAGGCTTTGAATCTAAATTAAATATTTTCTTTAATCCAAGTAACAATATTTGACTTTGTAGTGGCGCCCACTTTTGTAGCTTTAAGTTCGCCGCCTTTAAAAAGTAACATTGTAGGTATACCTCTAACGCCATACTTCGTGGGTTGGTTTGGATGTTCGTCGATATTGTGTTTTGCTACAACTATTTCATTGCTCATTTCGTTTGAAATTTCTTCTAAGATAGGCCCAACTTGTTTACAAGGACCACACCATTCAGCCCAAAAATCAACTAATGTGGGTTTATTAGCCTTTAAAACCTCTATTTCAAAATTTTCATCTGTAGTTTTTTTTGTAGCCATAAGATCGTTTTAATCTAATAATTTTTTAATCAATGTCAACTAGCCTTTTGGTACATTTTTTCCATTTCTTCTATATAAGAATTTATTTCCTCAAGAGTTTTTAATTTGTCTTGATCATCCTTAAACTTATTTCTTAGAGTATCAATCTCAGAGTAAGTACGAGGAATGGTATTCCATTTTTCTTTATTGGTACTTAAAACTCTTGCTGCTATCTCTTTGTGTATTATGTCATACTCTTCTTGAGGTAAAGAATCTGGATTT
>CACIWQ010000009.1 GCA_902590395.1 uncultured Pelagibacteraceae bacterium | reverse complement strand
TTACATCAGCTTTTTCTGATGTTCTCATTAGAAATAATAATTTTGATGTTGTTGAAGATGGTAATAAAGGTTTTATACAATTATTTTCTTTATTACCTACCAGTTATCCTGGTCATAGCATCTTAACAGAAGATTTAGGTGAAATTGCAAATATTAAAAATTGTAAGTGCGGACTAAAAGAAAAACATTTTTTAGTGCATGGGAGAGCAAAAGAATCTGAAATAAGGGGATGTAGCGACGTTTAATGATAAACTTAAAAAATTTTGAATATTTGGTTGGTGATAAAAAAAGTCTTGGTGTTAAGTCCACTATTCCTTATGAAAATAATATATGCAATTTTTTAGGAGACTTGTCCGATGAATTAAATAGAATTAAAGTAATAAAAAAATATCCCGATATTAAAACTTTAGCCTTTTGGTGCAGAAAAAAAAACATACTAAATCTAAAAAAGCAATTTTTAACATCTGAAACTCGTTTAGGTTTAGGATTAATTTTTCATATTACTCCATCAAATATACCTACCAATTTTGCTTATTCACTAATTTTTGGATTAATTACTGGGAATTCAAATATTGTTAAAGTTCCATCTAAAAAATTTGACCAAGTACAAATAATTTGTTCTTCAATAAATAAGGTATTAAAAAAAAAACAATATGTATCAATTCGTAAAATGATTTCTATAGTTCGTTATACTAATAATGATAGCTACACAAAAAAATTTTCTTCAATTTGTAATGCTAGACTAATTTGGGGAGGTAATGAATCTATTAATAATATTAGAAAATTTTCAATACAAGAAAGGTCGATAGATATAGCATTTGCTGACAGATATTCTTTTTGTGTAATTGATTCATCAAAAATTTTAAAACTGAATGAAAATAATATTAAAGTCCTAGTAGAAAAATTTTATAATGATACCTACTTAGTGGATCAAAATGCTTGCTCCTCACCACATTTAATTATTTGGTTGGGAAATAAAGTTGAAAGCGCAAGAAAAAAATTTTGGAGCTGCTTATTTCAACTAATTAAAAAAAAATATAATATGCCTGAAACTGCATCTATAGATAAATACACTCAACTTTGTAGCAATATTTTAAATTTAAAAAACTTAGGTAAGGAAGAAAGATATAAAAATTTAATTTATACTGTTTTTTTAAAAAACTTAAATAACAATCTACATAATTTAAGAGGTAAATGGGGTTATTTTTACGAATATAAAATGAATAACATATAAATAGCAAATATCAGACTCTTACTTATTTTGGTATTGATAAAGAAATATTAAAAAAGTTTATTATCAAAAATAATCTTAAGGGAATTGATCGTATAGTTCCAATTGGTCAAGCATTAGATGTAAGCTTGTTTTGGGATGGTTACGATATAAATAAAGTGTTATCAAGAGTCGTGGATATAAAATGAATAAAATTATTTTAGATAAAAAAGGAATTCACGAATATCAACAAAACAGAGAACCATATTTGATGGTTGATTTTGCTACAGAAATAATCCCGGGAAAAAGCGCTAAAGGATATAAAGATTTAACTAGAGATGAATGGTTTTTTAAAGTTCATTGGCCTAATGACCCAAATATGCCTGGAATGCTACAAATAGAAGCTCTTGTTCAAATGTGTGCATTATCTATTTTAAGCATGCCAGGCAATAAAGGCAAAGTAATGTATTTAACTTCGGCAAATAATTTAAAATTTATAAAGAAAATTGTGCCCGACTCTAGGCTTTACATTGAGACTGAAGTTAAGAGTTTTAAAAGGGGTATTGCAATTTGTGCAGGTGTTGGCTTAGTTAAAAAAGAGATAGTTTGTAAAGCTGATTTCAACCTAATCTTGCCAGAAGAAATCAAAAAGTATAACTTAAAAAATGATTAAATATTTTTAGGAAAATAAAATGCCGATAGCATCATCATTATTAAATAAACCTCGTTTAGTAGAAAAGCTAAGAAAATTTTATGACTACGTTCAAAAAAATGATGGTAAAGTTGGAACTAAAACTCGGGGTATAGATTTAAATTTTAATAATGCATGTAATCTTAGATGTAAATACTGTTTCACCAATTCCCCAAAAGGAGACCATGTCAAAGAATATTTGGATCTTGGAGCAATAAGAAAGCTTGCCGATGAAGCGGATGAATTAGGTTATTTTGAATTTGATTTACAAGGAGGTGAGTTACTCTTACAGCCTGATAAATTGTTCTCAGTTCTCGAAGCAATAAAACCTGAAAGATTTTATTTATACCTTACAACGAACGGATATTACTTGGACAAAAAAATGGCTGAAAAATTAGCTAAGTATAAAGTAAGCAGAGTGTCAGTGAGTATAGACAGCATGGACGAAAAAATACATGACGAAATTAGAGGAAGAAAAGAATCTTGGAAAAGAGCAATAGAAGGACTCAAGCATGTAAAAAATGCTGGAATGGATCCATATCTAAATATTACCGTTGGTCATTACAATGCTAATACAGATCACTTCAAACAACTTTTAGATTATTCAAAAGATAACAATTATAAAACTCTTTTAAATGTTGCCGTACCATCGGGTATGTGGCAGAAAATGACAGAAATAATTTGTGACGAAAAGGATCGCGCTTATTTAAGAAAAATTAGAAAAGAATATAAAAACTTAGTAAGAAATATTTGGAATCCTTTTGACAGAAACCACGAAAAAATTTTAGGCTGCACAACAGTAAACAGATTATATGTAACACCAATAGGAGACGTTTTGGTATGTCCTTATGTGCACATAAAAATAGGAAATGTATTTGAAAACACTTTAAAAGAAATAGTAGATTATGGTTTTAGCATAAAATATTTTAGAAATCATAGTGATCTTTGTTTGGCAGGTGAAGATAAGGATTTTATAAAAAAATTTATGACAAAAAGTGGTCAAACAATATTTAAACCCGCTCTAGCTAAGGATATTTTTTCTCCAGAAGATTTTATTAAATAATGCTCCTAAAAGGCAAAACTGCAGTTATTACTGGATGCAATAAAGGTATAGGAAAAAAAATTCTAGAGCTTTTCTCACAATATGGAGCAACAATTTTTGCTTGTGTTAGAAATATTAATGATAATCAATTCAAAAATTATTTGAATAATATTGAAAAAAAATTTAATAACAAAATTATTCCAATTGAATTTGATTTAAGTGATGAAAAAAAAATAAAAGATGCTGCTACCGGTATACTTAAGTCAAATATACCTATAGACATATTGGTTAATAACGCCGCAACAATTCATACAGCTATATTTCAAATGACATCATTAAAAAAATTAAAAGAAATATTTGAAATTAATTTTTTTTCCCAGACTGTTTTTACTCAATATATTTTAAAATCTATGATAAAAAACAAAAAGGGTAGCATTGTTTATATTTCTTCAAGTTCAGCAATAGATGGAAATGAAGGAAGAAGTGCTTATTCATCTACAAAAGCTGCTATAATTTCGCAAGCTAAAGTTTTATCGCGTGAGCTTGGTGCACATAACATAAGAGTAAATTCAATATCTCCTGGTCTTACTAATACCGATATGATGAAAAATAATCATCAAAAACAAATAATTGATGATGTTATATCAAGAACATCTCTGAGAAGAGTTGCAGAACCTCACGAAATTGCAAATGTCGTTCTAATGTTATCGTCAGATCTCTCAAGTTATGTAACTGGTCAAAACATAAGAGTAGATGGAGGAATGTAAATAGCATGGAAAAAAATGAAAATATAAAAAAAATTGAAAATTTCGCTTTGGCCGTTAGAAAAAATATTCTTGAAATGGCGGTTTCAGCTGGTGCTAGCAGTGCTCATTTTGGTGGAGCCTTATCTATAACAGAAATCGTTTCTACATTATTCGCTCATCAAATGAAGATTGATAAAAAAAATCCAAGTTGGGAAGAAAGAGATAGATTTATATTAAGCAAAGGCCACGCTTGCTTAGCTTATTATGGCGCTCTATGTGAGATTGGATATATCTCAAAACAGGAATTACAAACTTTTGAAAAAAATGATACCAATCTTTTGGGCCACCCCGTAATTAATAGAAAGCTTGGTATAGATTTTTCTAATGGATCTTTGGGCATGGGATTATCTCTTGGTATAGGAGTGGCAATCTCTTCAAAAAGAAAAAACAAAGAATTTAATGTATATGTCATAGTTGGAGATGGAGAGTGCAACGAAGGTTCAGTTTGGGAAGCTGCTATGGCCGCTCCAAATTTTAAACTCAATAATCTTTATGTAATAGTAGACAAAAATAATTTTCAACAAACTGGTTCGAATAAGGAAATAATGAACGTAGAAAATTTAAAGGACAAATGGTCAAGTTTTGGTTGGGATACCACTGAGCTTAATGGACACAATATAAAAGAACTTTATAATTATTTTCAAGAAAGCCAAAAAATTATGAAACCAAAAGCAATAATTGCCAATACAGTAAAGGGGAAAGGATTTTCTTTTTCTGAAAATAATAATGATTGGCATCATTCAGTTTTAACCAAAAGTTTTTATGAAAAGGCATTAAAAGAATTATTAAAAAATTAAAAATTTTATGGATATTTCAGATAGAAATATAAAAATGTGGTCAACTATAGGTTCAAGAGCAACATTTGGTCTCGCCGCATTAGAGCTTGCTAAAGAAATTGATAATTTAATGGTGTTGACCTGCGATGTTTCGACCTCTGCTGGTCTGGATAGATTTAGAAAAACATACCCCAATAAATATTTAGATTTGGGAATTGCAGAACAAAATATGATTGGTGTTGCGGCAGGATTAGCTAGTGAAAACTTTAACGTAATAACAACTACCTTTGCTCCTTTTCAATCAATAAGATGCTGCGAACAAATTAAAGTTAACATAGGGTATATGAAGCAAAAAGTTTGTATGGTTGGAATTGCAAGCGGGTTGGCTTTGGGAACGTTAGGCTTTACTCACTGTTGCATAGAAGATGTTGGTATCTTAAGAACAATACCAGGAATAACAATTATTTCTCCAGCAGATTCTTTAGAAACAGTGAAGGCTATAGAAGCTGCAGTCAAATCTGAAAATTCATCTTACATTAGACTTACTGGTTCTTCAAATAATCCAATTGTATATAATAAAGATTATAAATTTGAAATTGGAAAATCTATTACTCTAAAAGAAGGAAAAGATATAACTATTTTCTGTGCCGGTGCAATGGTTTACAAAAGTCTCGAGGCTGCTAAAATTTTGGATAAAAAAAATATATCAACAAAAGTTGTTAATATGCATACCATAAAACCTATTGACACAAATGCAATAAGAGATGCCTGTAATTCAAAGTTAATAGTTTCTATTGAAGAACATAATATAATTGGTGGGTTGGGAAGCGCGATAGCGGAATATAAATCAAGTCTGAAAGAATCTCCGAAACAATTAATTTTGGGAATTAAAGATACTTATAGTAAAGGTGGCAGTTACAAATTTTTAGAAGAAAAACATAGACTGATACCAGAAAAAATTGTAGAAGATATCGTAAAAAAAATTGACTAATTCTTAAGATGAATACTAAAGAAAAATATCAAAATATATTCATTAAATCGCTTTCAATAGATAGTAAAAAATTTAGTGAAAGTTTAAAATATAATGAAATTCCTGAATGGGACTCAATTGGACACATGACCTTAATGTCAGGTTTGGAAGAAGGCTTTGGTATTACTATGGAAACAGATGATATAATAGATTTCAGTTCCTACAATAAAGGTATTAAAATATTAAAAAAATATAATATTAATATTTAACCATGGAACAAAAAGCTTCTTGGCTATATAGAATTTTTTATTGTTGGGCCCTTAGTTCAGCAGATAGAACGTCGAGCTACGGACTCGAAGGTCGAGGGTGCAAATCCTTCAGGGCCCTCCAACTATTTAAAAAATATTCATATGAAAAATAAATTTGCAACTGACAAAATTAAAATTAACATAGATTACAATCTAAAAAAAAGTTCTAAGATTCTTTCGCAAAAAGAACACGAGGACATACTCAAAAAATTCAAAAAAAATGGCGTTGTAATTTTTTCAAATATTTCTTCAAAAATTCAAAACTTATCAAAATTTGTTGATTTATTTTCCCAAGCTTATTCGCATGATGCACAAAGAAGAAAAATTAGATTTAATAACAGAAACATTAGAAATGTAGATGTTGGGTACAATAAAATCTTACTACACAGCGAAACAAGTTTTTCACCATCCAGACCAGAAATTATTTGGTTTTATTGTGTTAAACCTCCCAAAACAAATTCTGGAAAAACAATACTGTGTGATGGTGTTGACTTATGGAATAGTTTATCAACTCACACAAAAACTTTCTTTCTTGGAGATCCTGTATGTTATTCTTTAAAAATACCTATAAATAATAAAATAAAAGGCAAAGGTAAAAGACCTTGGTTTCTCAATAATCCTGGTGTTAAAAATTGCTATTTAAATCTTGATGATAAATCAATTGAATTTAAATACGTAAAATTTGCAGTTGAAGAAGCCAATTACATTAACAAATTATGCTTCTCAAATCATTTGTTTGTTCCTCTGTCATCAGAACCGCAGATTATGTCTAGAAAAATGTATAATGGGAAAATAATTCCAAAAAAAATTGAAGATGAAATACATGAAAAAGCTAATAAGCTAACAAAAAGAATAACGTGGGTTAAAAATGATTTAGTGATGATAGATAATATTAGATTTATGCATGGTAGAGAAAATATAAATAAAAATGAAAAAGAAAGAGATATAATTACTATGCAAACATCTAAATCAAAATTTAGGTCCGAGCCAAATAATAAATTCTCTTAGAAAAATATATAATATATGAACTTAAAATGGATAACGCATGCTTCTTTAAGAAAAGCAGTTATTTTTTTTTTCATTTTAATTTTTATATTTATTTTAATTTTAACACTAGTTTTTTAGGATATTTGTATGAAAAATGATTTTGAGCAAATAAGTCTTCAGCCAGGTTTTATGAAGCACAATGGAGGAGTATTATTTAAAACCATTTCTAAAGATGAATATCAATTTAAAACAACAATTGAAAAAAAACATTTAAATGCTGCCAAAATTACACATGGAGGTTTTATAGCAGCTCTGGTTGATGCTGGCGCTGGAACTGCCGCCCATAGATCTTCCGATGGAGGGCCTTGTGTAACAATTTCACTAGAATTAAAATTTATTTCTGCAGTTCATTTGGGTCAAGAATTAATTGGTACAGTAAAAATTCAAAAAAAAACGAAATCTATGGTTTTTTTAACTTGTGAACTCGCTGCTCAAAATAAAATTGTAGCTACGGCTTCTGGTGTGTGGAAAATATTAAATAAAAAATTATCTGGCGCTGGTCCTGGAGGTTAAATTAAAAACTGGATTTTCTTCTATAATTAAAAAATCCAAAAACAATTAACAACAATAAAGCAAATGGATAGACAATTGCTTTACTAGGTCTATCTAAATTTTCAACTTTAAATTCAGTAATGATATCCCCCATTTCTATTCCATCTTTCTTTGCAAGACCTTTCCAGTCAAGCGTATCTATTATAGTTTTACCATCTTCATCTGCTAAATTTATACCATAATCTTTTAGTGAATAATTTTGATCGAAATTATTTTTTTCAATAACGAAAAGTTTGTATCTATCTCCATACTCTGTTCTTCTTGTCACTTTTATATGAACATCATGATCTGGTTTTAAAGTAACCATTTCTAAGTTATTTATTTGCAATTGAGAGTATTCAAATTTGGGATAGAATTTATCCATAACGTAATCAGGTCTTAAAAATGATAATGAAATCAATAGAAAAACAACTATTTCATACCACTTCATTTTATTAACGAACCAAGCTTGAGTGGCTGAGGTAAAAACTAGTATACCAATTAAAGATGTTATAATTACTAAAAAAGCATGCCAAATATTTTCAACGCCAATTAAAAGAAGTTCGTGATTAAATAAAAATACAATAGGAAGTATAGCTGTCCGTAAACTGTACCAAAAAGCTTGTACGCCGGTTCTAAGAGGATCGCCACCTGAAATACCTGCAGCTGCATAAGATGCAAGACCAACTGGAGGAGTTACGTCCGCCATTAATCCAAAGTAAAACACGAATAAATGAACAGCAATTAGTGGAAATATATATCCAGAAGCATTACCAACATCTACTAAAACCATAGACATTAATGATGCAACAACAACATAGTTTGCTGTTGTGGGAAGCCCCATGCCTAACAACAAACACAAAACTATGGTTAATAATATTAAAATTACCACATTATCTTTGGCAATAGATTCTATTACAATAATTAAATTTGTACTTAGTCCAGTAGAACCCACCGCTCCCACTATTATTCCTGCAGTTGCAATCGCGATTCCAACCGCAACCATGTTTATTGCTCCTTTTTCAAACCCAACAATAGTTTGATTAAACCAAATTTTTAAAGCATCTTTAAAATTCGACTCTTTTCTTGATTTAAATAGTTTGTTTACCAGGTTAACCAAAGTTAATGCTATGGTTGCATAAAAAATTGAATAAGAAGCTGTAAAACGAAGAACAACCAATAAATATATTAAAACAAAAATTGGAATTAAAAAATGTAGGCCAGCTAAAAAAGTCTTTTTAAGATGTGGTACATCCTTTTCTTCCATTCCCTTTAGATTTAACTTTAAAGCTTCAAGGTGCGAAATATAAAACAGAGCTATGTAAGATATTACTGCTGGTAAAAATGCATGTTTTACAACTTCAAAATAAGTAACTCCTATAAAACTTGCCATGACAAAAGCTGCGGCTCCCATGACAGGGGGCATGATTTGACCATTAACTGAGGACGATACTTCTATTGCTCCTGCTTTTTCTTTTGAAAATCCAGTTTTTTTCATAATCGGAATAGTGAAAGTTCCTGTAGTGACTGTATTTGCAACTGAAGAACCAGATATCATGCCTGTCATACCTGATCCCAAAATAGCTGCTTTAGCAGGTCCTCCTCTCATTTTTCCAACTAGAGCAAAAGCTAAATCCAAAAAATATTTTCCTCCACCTGCTGTTTCTAAAAGCGCACCAAATAAAACAAACAAAAATATAAAATCTACTGATACCCCAATAGGAATTCCAAATATGGCTTCTTGATCAAACCATTGAAATCCAACAAGTCTTTTTAACGAAAGACCTCCGTGAGAAATTATATCGGGAGCGTATTGTCCAAAATAAGAAAATAATAAAAAAATAATTGCTATTATGGCCAATGGTTTTCCTATTACTCTTCTTGTTGCTTCAAGTAAAATTAAAATTCCAATTGTTCCAATAATTAATTCGATTGGTATATTAATATTTTTTCCTAAAGTGATGTTTAAAAGAACTCCTCCCCTGTCTATAAGTTGGTCATAAAAAAAATAGATATATAGACAACAAAAAGATGCAACTATACTTATAAAAATATCAAAGGGTGAAATTTTTTTGCCTCGTGAAATTGGAAATATTAGAAATGCTAGTAATAAAGCAAAACCTAAATGAATTGCTCTAGCTGGTAAGCCCTTAAACATTCCAATATTAAATATAAATGGAAATGGAGATGCGTACCAAAGCTGAAATAGAGACCAAATAATTGCTATGGCAGCAACAATTTTTAAATGTAATCCTGTAAGATTTCTAGTTGGTGATAAATCTTCGTGAATTTTACTTTTAATCTTTGTATCAGTTTTTTGATCCATTTATTAAAGATACTTTACTATAAAAAAAGGCCCAATAAATATATTGGGCCTTTTTAATTTAATTGTTAATTTAGATTACATTAATCCAGCTTCTTTATAGTATTTAACTGCACCAGGATGTAATGGAGCTGATAAACCATCAGCTATCATATTTTTCTTTTCCAATGGTCCAAAAGCAGGATGTTGTGATCTGAAAGCATCAAAGTTTTCAAAAACAGCTTTTGTTACTAAATAAACTAGTTCTTCAGAAACATCAGCACTAGTTACAACAGTAGCTTTAACACCAAAAGTAGTTACATCTTTCTTTTGTCCTGTGTAAGTACCCTTCGGTATTGTTGCTGCTGCGTAGTAGTCAGCACCATCAATTAAGCCTTGTACAGGTCCACCTGTAAGATTAATTGGTAGAGCTTTTGCTCCACAAGTTGCTGCTTGTTCCATAGCGCCATTTGGAAATCCTACTGAATAACCAAACGCATCTATTTTACCATCACAAAGCGCTTTTACTTGTTCAGACGAAGTTAATTCTGTTACTGCTTTGAAGTAACTATTATCAACTCCCATTGCTTTCATAAGTTCTTCCATGGTTCCTCTTTGACCTGAACCAGGGTTACCTATGTTAACAGTTTTACCTTTAAGACTTTTAAAGTCTTTAACTTTTGCTTTTTTTCTAGCCCAAATTTGAAAAGGTTCATTATGAACTGAAAAAACAGCTCTTAAATTGCTAAACTGCTTTCCTTCCCATTTGCTTGAACCGTTGTAAGCATGAAATTGCCAGTCAGATTGAGCAACACCAAATTGGAATTCTCCTTCTTTAATTTGTCCGATGTTGTAGTTAGATCCACCAGTAGAGGGAGCAGTACATCTGTAAGCTTTGTTTGTCCCTTTTTTTCTTCCATGGTCCGAACTTATTGCGAATTTGTGCAACATTTTACAAATTGCATTTCCGGTTTGGAAATAAACTCCAGTTGGTCCTCCCGTTCCTATCGTAAAGAACTCCGCTGATTTTGACACTGTCGCCAAAGGGGCAGACAGAGCAAACATCATCAGTGCTCCTGCAATAGTAGAAATAAATTTTTTCATTTGTTTACTCCTTATTGTTAAAGTTAATGCTACAAGGATATCAATTTTAAAATGAATCTAAAGTGAATTTGACCATTCTTTTAACGTTAACACGCCATTAACTATATTTGGTGCAAATTTTTCTAAATCGGCTTTATCTAGTTTTTTACCACCTAAGATATGTTGTAAAAATCCATTACCTTCAAAATCTGTATAACTCAATCTTGCAAGCATTCTGGTTTTATCCATTCCAAAATCACTTCCTGGTAAAAGGGCTACTCCCGTTTTGTTTAAAATATCTTTACACATTTCTGTTGAGGAAGAAAATTTGGCATTATTAAATTCTGGAAAAAGGTAAAACCCACCTTCAGGTTTGCTCACGTTAATTTTATTAGATTTTAAATTGTCATAAACATAATTACCTGTAAAAGATAATATTTTTTTGGTAGCCTCTAAATAAGCAGTATGATTTCCCTTGTATGCTTCAACTGCTGCATATTGAATAGGAGCACTAACAGATGTAAAAGACTCGCTGCATAGTATTTTTAAGCTTTCTTTTAAATCTTTTAGATGTTCTGGTAGCGCAAAAAATCCAAGTCGCCACCCTCCTGCTCCACACCATTTACTTAAACCAGTGCTAACAATAGTACCCTCAGGATAATAATTTGAAATAGATTTGTATTGGTCATTAAAAGTCAATCTAGAGTATATTTCATCTGAAAGTATTATAAGATTGTATTTTTTTGCTACTTCAGCAATTTCTTTAAGATTTTTACAAACTGTTCCCGAGGGATTGTTTGGAGAATTAATAAAAAGTAAAATATTTTTATTTTTAAGAGTTTTGATTTTTTTTATAAGTGCTTCGGCTGTTGGAAACCAATTGTTATCACTTTCAGTTTTTATCCAATGTACTTTATTTTGACCAATAATTGCTTGAGGATAGTATGACACCCAGCTAGGGGCGGGTAATAATATTTCACCTTTGAATGCAATCTGGATCAAAAACATTAATTCTTTTGTTCCTGGTCCAATAATAATGTCTTCTTTTTTAAAATCATTATCGTTGTTTTTATTTAAGTGATCTGCTACCGCCGATCTTAAAGTTTCAAGTCCTTGCATTGGAAGATAAGTGTGTTTTTCAGCATTATTTTTTAATTTGGAAACAATAGACTCTGGAACTGGAAACGGTGATTGACCAAAACCAAACTTGTAAATTTTCTTGCCGCTTTTTTTTAACCTATTAGATTCTTCGTTTATTGCAAGAGTGGCTGATGGTTGTAATTTACCTATTTGATCTTTAACAAATTTATTCATTTAACTCTTTAAGATTCTTAAATTGGGTTAAACTATCTGGATTAGCCAATGCTTCCAAGTTTTTTATTTTGTCTCCCTCTATTGTTTGTTTTACAGCTAACTCAACCAATTTTCCATTTTTTGTTTTGGGAATCTCTAAAACTGGTATTATCTTTGAAGGTACGTGTCTGGGAGACGCGTTGGTTCTAATTGATTTTCTAATTCTATCTTTAATTTTGTTAGTTAAATTATAACCCTTGTTTAAAACTAAAAATAAAATAATTCTTATATCGTTTTTCCAAGACTGGCCAACTACCATTGATTCTTGTATCTCTTTAAATTTTTCTACTACACTATAAATTTCAGCTGTTCCTATTCTAACACCCCCAGGATTTAAGGTTGTGTCTGATCTTCCAAAGATAACAAAACCTCCATTTTTGGTTATTTTGGCAAAATCGCCGTGGTACCAAATATTTTTATATTTTTCAAAATAGGTTGATTGATATTTTTTATTTTCATCATCATTCCAAAATTTAACTGGCATAGAAGGAAAAGGTTTCTTGCAAACTAATTCTCCTTTAGTATTTTTGATCGATTTACCTTTTTCATCATAAATATCAACATCCATTCCCAAGCCCCTGTTTTGAATTTCGCCAGCGTAAACCGGTTGAAATAAATTTCCTAAAACAAAACATGAAACTATATCTGTTCCTCCAGATATAGAAGATAAATGCACATTGCTTTTAACTTTTTCATAAATATATTTAAATCCATCTTTGGATAAAGGAGATCCAGTAGAACAGATCGTGCGTAATTTTGAAAGATCGTAATTATTTTTTGGGACTGCTCCACTATTATTAATAGCATCAATATATTTGGCACTTATTCCAAATAAGGTTGCTTTTTCTTCGCTTGCAAATTTAAATAATAATTCATCATTTTTGTACATTGGAAAACCATCAAAAAGCAAAATTGTTGCTCCAGCTGAAAGTGCACCGACTAACCAATTCCACATCATCCATCCACAAGTCGTAAAATAAAATACACGGTCATTTTCTTTTACATCTGAATGTATTTGCAATTCTTTATTATGTTGGAGCAATACTCCTCCTGTGCCATGGCATATACATTTCGGTTTACCAGTTGTACCGCTCGAATACAGTATCGCTAATGGATCGTTGAAATTTGACATTTTATAAGAAATTTTAGGAATGTTTTTCGATACAATTAGCTCTTCCCAATTCACAGTTTCCATTTTGATTTTTTTATTTTCTTTTTTTTGAGTTCCTGGATAAGGGACAATTACTATCTTTTCTATTGATGGTATTCTGTTTAGTATATCTGGTAATCTATCAATAATATTTATTTCTTTACCATTATAAAAATATTTGTTTCCTATGAATAATATTTTTGGGGAAATTTGCGAAAATCTTTCTACAACACCATCAATTCCAAAATCTGGTGAACAAGAAGACCATATTGCCCCAAGCGCAGTCGTTGCAAGATAAGCAGTAACCGTCTCGGGTATATTTGGCAAATAAGCTGCTACTCTATCTCCTTTTTTAATTTTATTTAACTCCATCCAGTTAGAAACTGTTTCAACATTCGATTTCAAATTTTTCCATGTAAGTTCGGTTTTATATCCGTTTTCACTTCTAAATATAATTGCAGGTTCGTTGTTATTTTTGCTTAACAGATTTTTGGCATAATTAAGTTTACTGTCTGGAAAAAATCTATTTTTATAAAAAATATTTGATTTTTGAAGTAAAACATTTCCTAATTTCCCCTTAACATTCGTAAAATCCCAAATTGACTTCCAAAAATTCTCTGGATTGTCTATAGACCATTTCCAAATTTTGTTAAAATCTTTATCGAAATTTACCTTATACTCTTGCTCAATGAAATTTATATATAAAGCTAAATTCGTTTTATTTAACTTTTCATCATTAATTTTCCAAAGACTAGTTTCCATTCATCTATTATGCCAAAAAAATTTAATATTGAATTCCTAAAAATTATGCTAAACTTTAACTACAATTATTTAAAAGGAGAACCTTTACTACGCTGATTCGGTCACATTTTAATCATCTTTTGTTCTTAATGAAAATCAAAATATAGTGTAGCAATAAAAACGGTACACAAACTATGGAAAGCAACTTTAATAGAATAACTGCGGTTTTAGGACCTACTAATACAGGAAAAACGCATTTAGCTGTTGAAACAATGTTGGAGTACAAAAGTGGTATTTTAGGATTTCCTTTAAGATTGTTGGCAAGAGAAATTTATGACAAATGCGTTAACAAAATAGGATCTGAAAAAGTAGCTCTTATCACCGGAGAAGAAAAAATAATTCCAAGATCTGCTAAATATTATATTTGTACCGCGGAATCTATGCCGCAGGACCTTATAGTAGATTTTGTTGGAATTGATGAAATACAAATGTGTTTTGATCATGAAAGAGGCCACATATTCACTGACAGATTGTTAAATGCCAGAGGAGAAAAGCTAACAATGTTTTTGGGATCTCACACTATGAAACAGGTTATCTCTTCTTTAATAGATAATGTTGAATTTGTAACAAGAGAACGTTATTCAAAATTAACATTCAGTGGGTATAAAAAAATATCACGCTTAAATCCAAAAACAGCTGTAATAGCATTCTCTATCGATGATGTTTATGCAATAGCAGAATTAGTAAGAAGACAAAAAGGTGGAGCCGCCATAATTATGGGTTCTTTAAGTCCCAAAACAAGAAACTCGCAAGTAGAACTATATCAATCAGGAGATGCTAATTTTCTAGTTGCAACCGACGCTATAGGAATGGGAATTAATATGGATATAGATAATGTAAGTTTCAGTAATTTAAAAAAATTTGACGGAAAAAAAACTAGACGCCTGAATTTAAATGAGATTTCACAAATCGCAGGAAGAGCAGGACGTCACATAAACGATGGGAATTTTGGAACGACTGGCCATTGTGAAAATCTGTCCTCGGATGAAATAGAAAAATTAGAAAAGCATGAACTAAACAAAATAAATATAATTTATTGGAGAAATTCTGAACTTAATTTTGAAAGTTTAGATAACTTGATCTATTCACTTGAAAAAAAATCTAACAATAAACTTTTAACAAGGATTAATGATTGCGAAGATGAAAAAGTTTTAAAATTTTTAATTAAAAATCAAAATCTTGCTAAAATAGAAAATAAAAAAGATACAATTGAAATTTTATGGCAATGCTGCCAAATACCAGATTTTTCAAAAAAAGCTTACGGAAACCATATAGATGTAGTAAGAAAAGTTTTCGAATTTTTAACATCAAAAACAGAAAAAGTTTCCAATGATTATATGAAAACACAACTTAAACATTTGGATAGATACGATGGAAACATTGATACATTAACCAATAGAATTTCAAATGTAAGAACTTGGTCTTATGTTTCTAATAAAAAAGGTTGGGTAGATAATTCTGATTATTGGATTGGAAAAACTAAAAATATAGAAGATAAATTATCTGAAAAACTACATGAAGAACTTACAAAAAGTTTTATCGATAAAAGAATAAGTATTTTATCTAAGAGCTTAAAACAAGATATTAACTTAGTAACAGAAATAAAAAATGAAAATGATGTTATTATCGATGGACAATATATTGGACAATTACAAGGTTTAAAATTAGATTTGGATCTCAAATCTGGGTCTTTAAAAACTGACATTAAATCTCTAAAGAAAGCTGCAAGACAAGCTATAGCGCCTGAGTTAATGAGAAGGGTAAATAAAATAGTAAGTAGTGATGAATTTAAGCTTGATGAAGATCATAAAATCTACTGGATGGATAAACCGATAGCCTATGTGATTCCTGGAAAAAACTATCTTAATCCAAAGTTAGAATTATTAATTGATGAAGCAATAGATCCAGAGTCCAAAGAAAAATTAACTAAAAATTTAGAAAAAAAATTACAAAATCTTATCACAACAGAACTCCACGATTTAGTAAATCTAAGCAAATCAAATTTGAAAAATAGATACTCAAGAGCTTTATGTTACCAGTTATTTGAAAAAAATGGGGTAATAAAAAGAGAAATGATAAGTCAAATAATAAAAAATATTCCTAAAGAAGAAAGAGTAAATTTAAGAAAGGCTGGTATAAAAATTGGGAGATACCATGTTTTTCTGCCTAGAATGTTAAAACCTAACGCTGTTAATCTTAGAATTAAATTATGGAAATTATTTTTTCCCAAAGAAAAAAAATATACTATTCCAAAATTTGGATTAAATTTTTTAAAAGACGAAACAAAAAAGAATCAAAAGTTTATGTTAATATGCGGCTTTGAAAATTTTAACAAATTTTATATAAGAGTGGATATATTAGAGAGATTTTTTGTGCAAATTATTAATAATACTAAGGATGGTATGTTTAAGATCAATTCTAATATGATCAATTTAATTGGGTGTAGTAAAGAAAATTTTTATAAAATTTTAGAATTAATGCATTATAAGCGCAAAAAAATAAGCGAGCTGAAAGAAGAGTATTTTAGCTATAATCCTATATATATTAAAAATAAAAAGGGTAATGTTGCCAAAAAAACAAATAAAGATTCCCCTTTTGAAAAATTGTCCGAATTAAGATTAAGGTAAATGTTTAAAAAAATATTTAGCAAGAATAAAAAGAATACAGATGATGGCAGTTTGTTAATAACTGCTTTATTAATACATTCTGCAAAAATTGACGAACATTATACAGAAGCCGAAAAAAAACTGATCAAAAAAGCTCTTATAAATTTATACTCAATAACAACAGAAAAAGCAGAAGAATTGCTAATAAAGGCTGAGAAAAAGGAACAAGAATCAAATCAAATATTAGAATTTACAAAGGAAGTAAAAAAAAATTCTATGGAATTTCGACTTAAAATAATTGAAATAATTTGGAAAATTGTATATTCAGACGGCACCAACAATATCTATGAGTCAAATTTAATCAGAAGACTTTGTGGTTTGTTATATATTTCAGATAAGGACAGTGGAATGATTAAGTTAAAAGTCAAAAATTTAATAAATAAAACATGACTTATATTGTAAACGATAAATGCATTAAGTGTAAATTAATGGACTGTGTAGAAGTTTGTCCTGTAGATTGTTTTTATGAGGGCGAAAATATGTTAGTAATAAAACCTGATGAATGTATAGATTGTGGTGTTTGTGAACCGGAATGCCCTATTGATGCAATTGAACCTGATACAAATGAAGGTGCTGACAAATGGGTAGGACATAATGACAAATACAGTAATGTCTGGCCGAACATTACAAAACAAAGACCAGAAGATGTACCAAAAGATCAAGAAAAATGGCGCGATGTAAAAAATAAGTTAGAACATTTTAGTGAAAAACCAGGAAGAGGAGATTAATAAAAATTATGGGTAGGAAAAAGAAATTAAAGAAAATAAAAAAAGCAGTAAAAAAACAAAAAGCAGTAACAACTAAAAAAATATACAATCAAAAAGTATTTAAATCAAATGATGAAAAAGTTGAAATTAAAAAAGTAAAAAAACAACAAACTGAAAAAGGAATTTATAGTGTAAAAAATTATGTTGTTTATCCTAAACATGGTGTTGGAAAAATAATTGCTATTGAAAAAGCGAAAATAGGAAGTATTGAAATTAACTTTTACAAAGTATTTATAGAGAAGGAAAAATTAACATTAAGCATACCATTAAATCAACAATCTCATTTGAGACCTGTTTCAAGCATCAATCAAATCAACAAAGCTCTTGGAATTTTAAAAGGTAAACCAAAGATAAAAAGAACAATGTGGAGCAGGAGAGCTCAAGAATATGAACAAAAAATTAATTCTGGTAAACTTTATGAGCTGGCTGAGGTAGTGAGAGATTTGAACAAAAAAACTGACGTAATTGCTGAACAATCATATAGTGAAAGACAGCTTTTTGAAAAAGCCTATGATAGATTAAGGTCTGAATTCGAGGTCGTCCTTGGAGAAAAAGTTCAACAAAAAATGGATAAAGCATTAAAAAGAGAACCAAATATTGCACAAAGTGCCCCTGCTGAAGCCACTCAATAAAAAGTGCCCTCTATAAAATTTCATTAAAGAGGGCACAAATTCTTAATGTTATTTTAATTTATCTTCTTCTTTTTTTTCTTCTTTTCTTACTTTTTTTCTTTTTTTTCTTTCTTCGTTTAGCCATTTTCAGCTCCCTTTTGTTTTAATTAAAACAAATCATTAATTGATTCGCCTGCTTATCTGAGTTTTATAATTATTTTCACTGATGTCAAACGTTAATTATGTTAACAAATTTTTATACAAAATTAATTTCAAAAAAAAAAATAATTGCTTTTTTAATATTTAAAAAAAACTAGTAATAACAATGTTTTTTATACATTATTCATGATTTAAATTTATTTAATTGAATTATTTTTTGTAAAAATTTTCTAGAATATTTTTGTACTTTTGGGTGATTTTGTTTCTTTTAATTTTCATTGTTGGTGTTAACAAGCCGTTTTCAATTGAAAAATTTTCATCAAGTAAAGAAAAATTTTTAATTTTTTCAACTAAACTTAGATTTTTATTAATTTCCTTTACTGCTTCTTTTATTTCTTCTTTCTTATCTTTAAATTCTTTGGCTGGAACAATAAGCGCAACTAAATAATTTTTTCCTTCGCCATAAACCATAGATTGCTCTATTGCCAGAGAGTTTGTTAACTGATTTTCTATTTTTGCTGGAGAAATATTATCTCCACCTGAGCTTACTATTATATCTTTTTTTCTATCTGTAATTTTTAAATAACCATCTTGTGAATCTATTTCTCCTATATCTCCTGTGTATAACCATCCGTTCTTAAGTATTTTTGCTGTATCTTCTTTTTTATTCCAATAACCTAACATTACATTCTCTCCTTTAACTAATATTTCTCCATCTTCGGCTATTTTAACTTCATTTCCTCTGAAAGGAGGACCAACTGTTTCAACTCTAATTTTGTGAATAGGATTACAACTGACAACAGGTGAGGTCTCTGTAAGGCCATAACCTTGCAAAGTAGGTAGTCCTATTGAATTTAAAAATTCGCCTATTTCCTTATCAAGAGCTCCTCCTCCTGAGACAAAAGCTTTTAAATTTCCCCCAAATTGTTTTTTTACTTTTTTTCTAACCAAAACATTTACAACTGAATTCATAAATTTTTCAGAAAGACTCATTTTTTCTCCTAATAATTTTTTCTTACCTAAATTAATTGTAATTTTAATTAATTTAGCTTTTAGACCTGTAGCTTTTTTCATATTTATATTAATTTTGTTATAGAGATTTTGGTAAAATCTTGGCACAGCAGTCATAATAGTCGGTTTGGCATGTGAAATATTTTCTAGAAGTTTTTCTATTTTTTCTGCATAAAAAACTTTTGCGCTAACCGCAATTTGAACAAACTGAACTGTATGTTCATAAGAATGTGACAAAGGAAGCCAAGTTAAAAAAATTGGTTTTTTATCAATTATTGGTTTCAAGATTTCTTGAGCGCCCTCTAAATTATTTAATATTCCTCCGTGACTTAAAATAACCCCTTTTGGATTTCCGGCTGTTCCTGATGTATAAATAATACAAGCTGGGGAATTTCTTTTTAGATTTTTGTTTTTTATTTTTTCACTCGAATTTAATTGATTATTTATTATAAAATCTAATTTTAAATACTTTTCTTTTTGTTTTGTATTTTTAAGTTCATCAAATGTGATTATTTTCTTAATAAAAATTTTTTCTTGAATTATATTTTTTAACTTATCATGTATCTCGTCATTAGAAACAATAATTACAGAAGGCTGACAATCTTCTATTAAATATTTATAATCTTTTTCGGTGTAGGTCGTGTATGCAGGGACAGTGATTCCGCCTGCTAGCATAATTGCTAAATCAGAAATTAACCACTCCGGTCTATTTTCTGAAACTAAAAGACATCTATCGCCTTCTACAATGTTATTTTTTAAAACTTTAGCAAGTTTTTGAATACTTGTTGATGTTTCTCCCCAAGTATATTTTTTGTTATTTTTCGGATTTAACCACTCCAAAAAAGCTGTATTTGGATTTTCTTTTTCAGCTTTATAAAAAAACAAATCAGTTAAACTATTAAATTCTTTAAAATTCATCTTTTTTTTGGTGGGCAAAGAGAGACTCGAACTCTCACAGTATTGCTACTACAGGATTTTGAGTCCTGCGCGTCTACCAGTTCCGCCATTCGCCCTTTTATTCCTTTTAAATAATACTATTGGGCTTATTATGTTTTGATTTTATAAAAGACACAACCAAAAAATGGCGATCCCGGCGGGAATCGAACCTGCAACTGCTCCTTAGGAGGGAGCCGTTATATCCATTTAACTACGAGACCATAGCAACAAAATTTAAAGAATTTTAATAAAATTACTAGGTTTTTTTAAATGTTTTTTTTAACCTGGTAAACAAATATTAATGAAGTCACAAACATTATTAAACTATAAGTAGCAGCTGGAATTACATATGCTCCACCTCCAAAAATCGAAGTGGCTACAAATATAGCTAGAGTTCCATTTTGTAAACCGCATTCAATAGTAATGCATTTTTTTTGATCTGGTCCTGTAGCAAATGATTGGGCTACATAGTAGGCCACGACCATCATAATTAAATTAAGCATCAAAGTTATTAAACCCGCTTGTGCAAAATAAGGAACAACATTTTCTCTTTCGGCTGCTATGGCTCCTATTAAAACAAGTACAAATAAAATGGTTGATATTTTTTTGGCTACTGGTTCAAATTTTAATGTTATTGAATATAAGTATTTTCTAAATATTATACCTAGCAGAACTGGTACAGTTACTATTAAAAACATATCTCTGGACATGCTTACAAGGGAAATATTGCTTAGCATTTGCGGATCTCCCAGTAATCCTACGGATGTTAAAACTATAAATGGAATAGTAAAAATGCATACTAGACTAATAACTGCTGTAAGTGATATTGAAAGCGCAACATCACCTCTGGCAAAAGATGTCAATATATTTGAGGTTACCCCGCCAGGTGCAGCTGCAATAATCATAACTCCAATAGCTAACTCCGGAGCTATAGGCCAAAGCTTTACAAGAATAAAAGCAATAAGTGGAAGTAAAATAATTTGAGAAAATGCCCCAACAAAGAAATCACGAGGCTGCTTTAAAACTCTAAAAAAATCACTTCCGGTAAGACCTAGTCCTAAAGCAAACATTATAAACGCTAAAGCTAAAGGCAAAAAAATGTCTGTTATAATACCCATAAATAATACTAGTATAATGCTTTCATGAAGAAAAGAATATTATTTTTTTTGTTAATATTATTACAAATTATATCATTTAACTATATCTTGGCATCTGCCAATGCGCCTAAAAATTACCTCAAAGGAAAATTTTATAGTAGTGTAAAAAATAATTTCCTGATAGCGACAGAAAAATTGCAAGATGAAAGATTTGCAAAAACCGTAATAATCATGCTTGCGAATGATGAAGAAGGTGCTTGGGGGTTGGTCGTAAATAAACCTCTAGGTTCAATACCACTAGCTCTACTAATAGATCCATCGTTAAGCACTTCTGAAGAAAGAGAAGAATTATATAAATTAAATATTTTAATATTTTGGGGAGGTCCAGTTGAACCAAAAAATATTTCCGTAATACATACAAATGAATACAAAAGTGCAAGTACTAAAAGATATGGAAAAATATCAATTACTAGAGATTATAGTATTTTATTTGATATAGCGAAAAATAGAGGACCTGAAAAAAGTTTGGTAGTTTTAGGTTACGCTGGCTGGGGAAGTGGTCAATTAGAAGGAGAGATGGAAAGAGATCATTGGATTTTATCAGATATTGATCCTAAGATAATTTTTGAAGAAAATTCCATAAAAAAATGGCAAAAAGCTTATAAAAATAGTTTTTTAAAAATATAAACTAATATTTTATATCATCTTCAATTCTTATTGTACCATCAGTCAATATTTCACAGCGCAAACCACCTTTGTATAAAAATTCTTTTATCAAATTTTTCTGTTTTAAAGTATCTTGCAGGTATTTACATGGTCTACACAAATCGTGTGCTCTTAATTTAACCTTTCCAACAAAAAAATCCTTACCAACTAATCCGTTAAGTTTAATGTTTTGAGTTATTATATTTCTTCTAAAATCTTTTGCTAAAATGGAAGTGTTGTATGATTGATTATAATGATTGATATTTTCAATTTCTATAAGTGTAATTTGAGATTTTTTTTCATTATTTTTGGTAAAATGTCTATCGCCAATTATTCCTTTTCCTGTTTCTACTTTTGCCGAATTAACATTCTTCATTTTTCCTTTAAAATTTTCAGAAATAGCGATTGAGATAACTTTAGCCATTGATAAAAATAGTATAGAGTTATAACTCAATTTTAAATAAAAAAATGATTAAAAAGCTATATGATAAATGTATTGCTTGGGCTGGCTACAAGTATGCTAAACAAATACTAGCTCTTGAAGCGTTTATAGAAAGTTCATTTTTTCCTATACCACCGGATGTAATGATAATTCCAATGGTTGTGTCAAAAAAAAAAGAATTTATTCGAATAGCTTTAATAGCAACAATTTTTTCTGTATTAGGCGCTCTATTTGGTTATTACATTGGCTATTCTTTGAATGAAATTGCGTTAGAAATTTTTAATTTTTACGGCTATCAGTATACCGAAAGTTTTTCAGAAAGATTTTCATCAGGAGGTGGATTTAAAACTTGGTTAGGTATATTGTTCACTGCGGGCTTTACACCTTTACCATTTAAACTTTTAACAATTTCTAGCGGAATTATTCATTTTAATTTAATATCTTTTATCTTTATATGCATTTTTACAAGAGGCTTAAGATTCTTTTTGGTAGCTTATCTAACTTATAAGTACGGAGAAAAAATTGGTCCTTTTTTAGATAAACAAGGAACAAAATGGAGCATTATTATTGCTTTAGTAATTATTTTAATAGCTGGTCAAGCTTACTTTCTATTTTTGAAATAAAAATGACAAAAAATTTAAACAAAAAATTTCTTTTTTTTCTTTTAATATTTATTTCTGTAATTTTAATTTTTGCCTATGTAATTGAATATCAGTTAGGCTACAAACCATGTAAATTATGTATTTATGAACGAATTCCATATTTTGCATCAATTCCATTATTAATTAAAATCCTTTTTTCAAAAAAAGGTGAAAAATTTATATTAATAATTTTATCTTTGATATTTTTTATTAGTACTGTTTTAGCCTTTTATCATTTCGGCATAGAACAGGGCTTTTTTGAAGAGTCATTAACATGCACGTCAGGTAGCTTACAAAATGCATTGTCAAAAGAGCAAATTTTAGAGCAGTTAAACCAAAATACCATAAGCTGCAAGGATGTGAGTTTTGAAATTTTTGGAATTTCTCTTGCTACTATTAATACCATTTTTTCTTTTCTTCTAAGTGTTATATTTATAAAGTTAGTGTTTAATTATGGAAAAAACTAATCAAAAAACTTTGGAAGAAATTATAAGAGTAGATCACGCTGGAGAAAGGGGTGCTATCAAAATTTATGAAGGACAATTGTTAGCTCTTAAAACTATAAAGCAAGATAATGACCTAAAACATACAATAGAAGAAATGAAAGAACATGAAAAAGAACATCTTGAATACTTTGAAAAAGAAATACAAAAAAGAAAAATAAAACCTACCTATTTACTGCCTTTGTGGGATGTAATGGGTGTGGCTCTAGGATTTGGAACGGCTTTACTCGGAAAAAAAACTGCTATGCTTTGTACTGCTTCTGTCGAAGAGGTAATTGAAGATCATTATCAAAATCAATTAAATAAAATAGGTAACGACGAAAAAGAATTAAAATCAAAAATTAAAAAATTCAAAAGTGAGGAAATTCATCATAAAAATATAGCTTATGAATTGGGAGCGTCAAATAAAGGTATTTATTCTATAATTGATAAGGTAATTAAAACTGGTTCAAAAATCGCAATAACTATTTCTGAAAAAATTTAAAATAATTAAGGTAACAACTCTACATCCCAATATAAATAATCCATCCAACTCTCATGTAAAAAATTAGGTGGAAAATTTCTTCCGTTGTGATGAAGATCATCGACTGTAGGTCTAAAAGGTTTTCTATAAAGTCTCATTCCAGAAGCGCTGTATAGTCTTCCACCTTTTTTTACATTACATGTAGAACATGCTGTAACAACATTTTCCCAATCTGTAACTCCACCTTTTGATTTTGGTAACAAGTGATCAAAAGTTAAATCTTTTTTAACCCCACAGTACTGACAAGAAAATTTATCTCTTAAAAAAACATTAAATCTTGTAAAGTTTGGATTTTCAGATGGTTTTATAAAATTTTTTAAAGCAATTACGCTCGGTAAATTCATTTCAAATGACGGACTTCTAATTTTTCTATTATAATTTGAAACAATACTGACCCTTTCAAGAAAAACAGATTTAACAGCATCCTGCCAACACCAAAGTGAAAGTGGATAGTAGCTTAATGGCCTAAAGTCAGCATTTAAAACTAAAGCTGGGCATTTTTCCAATGGTACCTTTTCGGTAGCTGATATAATCATGCAAATAAGTTAGCTGATTAATATAAATTTTGCAAGAAATAGTTTTATTAAGAAATTGTTTCAATTGAAAAAGATTTTTTTAAAAATTCAAGGCCTAAACTTGTTCCTTCCACTGGTATTCTATGCTCGCAATTTTTAAAAATTTTTGTTTTTATCTTAAAGCCGTTCTTTACTAAATATTCTTTTGCCTCTAAAAGATGTAATGTTGGTACAATGTTATCACTATCTCCATGCATTAAAAAAATTTTTGGTTTTGAATTTATATTTTCTGATAAATGTTTTTTGTTGATAATTTTTCCAGAATAACCAATTAGACAATTTATTTGTAACTTTTTTTTTAATCCAACCTGAATACCAATCATACAACCTTGACTAAATCCAACTAAAGCCAAATTAATTGGATCTAGTTGAAGATCATCTAGAACTTCGTCTAAAAACCTGCTAAGTTTTTCTTCTGCTATTAACGATTTTTCAAAAATTATTTCCTCTTTTTCAGATGTTAAGTCGAACCATTGATATCCTTGTGGATTTATATTGCAAGTTTCTGGAGCATTTGGAGACAAAAAAATAGCGTCCGGTAAAAACCTTTGCCAATTTATTGCTAGAGTACTTATATCCTTACCGTCTCCACCATAACCGTGACACAAAACTATAACTTGTTTTGGTTTACTTTTTGATAACGGTAATACTGAAGTTGTATCCAAATTGTATTTAGTCATATTTAGATAGCCATTGTACAAATTTTTTGTCTTGAAAATCAATTGATCCTATTATTCTTGCAAATTCCTCGCCTTTTTTGTTAATTAAAATTGTAGTTGGCACTCCTCTCAACTTAAATTCTTTAACAAAATTTAGGTTTCGATCAAAGAAAATTTGTAATTTGTTTATATTTAAATCTAAAAAAAATTTTTTTGTCTTGGTTAGATTTGGTCTCTCCATATTAACGGTAAATATTTGTAAATTTTTAAAGTTGGTATTTTGGTAAAGATTATCTAAAGCTGGCATTTCTTCTTTACAAGGGGCGCACCAGGTAGCCCAAAAATTAATAATTATAAGCTTTCCAGAATAATCCATTATATCTATTTCATTGCCTGAAAAATCTTCAAATATAATTGAAGAAATTGGTTTTGGATTTTCGTTTAAAGCTATATTATTAAGTGGAACATCTTCGTTTGTTTGTGATATTGATGAAAAAATACTAAAACAAAAGAAAAAGAATAAAAAATTTATATTTTTTTGATTTATAAACATTGAAAGTTATAGCTTAACACATGAAAAATAGAAATAAAACCGTTTGGGGTGACAGATTTAAGAATCCAACATCAAAAATTTTTGAGCAATTTGGTGCATCTATTGATGTGGATAAAAGATTGTTCGAAGAAGATATTTCTGGATCTATTGTACATACACAAATGTTAGTAAAACAAAAAATAATTGATAAAAAAAAAGGTAAAAAAATTATTTTTGGTTTAAGAAAAATAAAAAATGAAATAGTAAAAAATAAATTTTTTTTTAACAAAAAACATGAAGATATACATTTAAATATAGAAAAGAGACTTTTTGAAATTATTGGTCCTGACGCGGGCTATTTGCATATAGCAAGATCAAGAAACGACCAAGTAATTACAGACTTTAAATTATGGATTAAAAAATCTTCTAAAGAAATAATTAAAAAACTAAATGACTTAATGAAAAGCTTTTTAATAAAATCTCAAAATAATATCTATACGGTAATGCCTGGATTTACTCATTTAAAAAATGCTCAACCCGTTTCTTTTGCGCATTATTTATTAGCGTATGTTGAAATGTTTAAAAGAGATAAAAAAAGATTTTCTAACAGTATAGAATATGTTAACGAATGTCCTCTTGGAGTGGGAGCCTTAGCCGGAACTTCGTTTAATATAGATAGAGTTTTTGTTTCCAGAAAACTAGGTTTTAAAAAACCTACAAATAATTCGATAGATACAGTTTCTGATAGAGATTTTGCTTTAGATTTTTTATCTGCAGCATCCATCTGCGCTGTACATATTTCAAGATTGGCTGAGGAATTAATTATTTGGAATTCTGATATTTTTAGACTCATTAAATTTAATGATAAAATGTTAACAGGCTCTTCAATAATGCCTCAAAAAAAAAATCCAGATCCGGCTGAGCTTATTAGAGGAAAAGCTGGAGAAACTTTTGGAAAACTTCAGGCAATGCTAACTACAATGAAAGGTTTGCCTCTTTCATACTTTAAAGATATGCAAGAGGACAAAAAGTTAGTTTTTGATTGTTATGACACTTTATTAAAATCTATTTTGGTTGCTAATGAATTAATTAAAAACATGCATCCTAATAAATCTAGAATGTTAGCTTTGGCTAACGAAGGTTATACAACTGCAACTGATTTTGCTGATTATCTTGTTCAACATAAAAATCTTTCTTTTAGAGAGGGTTATAAAATTTCAGCAAAACTAGTAAGCTACGCTGAAAAAAAAGGAAAAAAACTTAATGAACTTAGTTTAAATGAAATAAAAAAAGTTAAAAAAGATTTAAATTATGATGTGATGAAAATTTTTGATGTAAAAAATTCTGTAAAATCAAAATCTTCTTATGGAGGAACTTCTATAAAAAATATTAAAAAAATGATATTAAAACTTAAAAAGGAAATAAAATAATGAGAGCTTTATTTTTGATAATTATTATATGTACGATTTGTATATCTTGTGGAAAAAAAGATAGACCAGAATATCAAGTTCTTAAGCAGAAAAATCTAACTTTATATTTAAAATAGAAAAATGAATTATATAAGACTTAGGAAAAATAACCTTTGTGTTGAAAATATTACTGCACTTAAACTTGCAAAAATATATAAAACACCTTTTTACTGTTATTCTCTTGGACAACTTCAAGATAATTATCAGGCTCTTAAAGATTCGTTTAAAAACATAAACCCATTAATATGTTTTTCAATAAAATCAAATTCTAATATTAAGTTATTAAATGAGTTAAAAAAAATGGGCTCAGGAGCCGATGTAGTTTCAATCGGAGAGCTTTTAAAAGCAAAAAAGGCTGGAATTAAAAGTAACAAAATAGTTTTTTCAGGCGTCGGCAAAACTGAAGAAGAAATTCTTATGGCAGTAAGAAAAAGGGTATTATTAATTAATGTTGAATCAGAAAATGAAGTAAATCTAATAAATAAAATTGCAAAAAAGGTTTCAAGAAAAATTGCTATTGGAATTAGGTTAAATCCTAATATTACTGGAAAAACACATAAAAAAATTTCAACAGGAGGAAAACAAGAAAAATTTGGTTTAACACAAAATGATTTTTTAAATCTTTGCAAAAAAATTAAAAAAATGAAAAATTTAAACCTTGAAGGCATTAGTGTACATATAGGTAGTCAAATAACAAGTATTGGCCCGTTTAAAAAAGTATTATTGGTAATAAATAAAATAATTAAAAAAACTCAAATAAATTTTAAATTTATTGATCTTGGTGGTGGTATGGGAATTTCTTATTTAAAAAATGAAAAACCGATGAACATAAAACAATACGCTAAATTAATAAATAAATTTTTAAAAAATAAAGATTCAAAAATTATTTTTGAACCAGGTAGATTTATTATTGGAAATGCTGCAATTTTAATTTCAAAAATTATTTACATTAAAAAAAGTGCTGGAAAAAGATTTGTTGTTTTGGATGCGGGCATGAATGACTTAATGAGGCCTGCTTTATATGATGCCTATCATCAAATTATCCCTTTAAAAAAAACTAACAAATTATTAAAAGGAAATATTGAATTTGTTGGTCCTATTTGTGAAAGTTCTGATAGATTCTCAACAGAAAAAAAATTTCAGAAAATAAAAGAAGGTGATTATATAAGCTTAGCAAATGTCGGGGCATATGGAATGTCTTTATCATCTAATTATAACACAAGACCATTCGTTGCTGAAATTATGGTAAGTGGTTCAAAACATAAAATAATAAGAAAAAGACAAAGTTTAAAAAATTTAGTCAATAATTAATTTAAAATTTTATTTAAATGCTTTTATTCAGGTCATTATTATTTAATCTTTTCCTTTACACAGGAATTATTTTGGTTTTTTTAATCGCAATACCTGCATTATTTATGCCAGCAAAAATTACGTTATTATTTGGAAAATTTTTGGGGCATTATGTAGTTTTAATAGTAAGAATATTTTTAAATACAAAGGTTGAATTTACTGGAATAGAAAGAATACCAAAAGATCAAAAGTATTTTTTTGCTTCTGCCCACCAATCAATGTTTGAAACTTTTGCTTTGCAAAGTGTACTTGATTATCCCGTATTTATTTTAAAAAAAGAACTTTTAAAAATTCCTTTATTTGGACAATATTTAAAAAAAATCAAATCAATTGAAATAATAAGAGATACTACCACAAAAGAAAATCTCAATTTTTTTGAAAAAGTTGCAAAAATTGTTAGAAACGAAAACAGACCTCTTTTAATTTTTCCTCAGGGAACAAGAGTAAAAGTTGAAGATAGAGTACCTTTCAAAAAAGGTGTGGGCAGGATATATGAAGCATTAAATATTTCTTGTGTACCTATTGCATTAAATTCAGGAAAAGTATGGCCTAAGAATGGAATAATTAAATATCCTGGAAAAATAACAGTATCTTTTTTAGAACCCATAAAACCTGGCTTAAATAAGGAAGAATTTATCAAAAATTTGGAAATGAAAATTTATGATGAAATTAAAAATATCTCTTAGTACTATTTTCTACCAAAATCAGGTTTTCCAATATCTTGACCGGCTTTTATAATTTCTTTTCTAATTTTTTTAGTTTCTGTAAAAATTTTCTCTAATTTTTTTTCATTTTTACCTTTAATTGCCTTTTTTAAATCTTTTAGATTTTCTATAAATTTATCAATCATTTTTGATGTATTTTCTCGATTTTGAATAAAAATATCTCTCCACATAATAGGATTAGATGCAGCAATTCTTGTAAAATCTCTAAGTCCTCCTGCACTATATTTTACGATATTACGATCTTTTTTCTTTTTAATTTTAAGAGTGGTGTTTACAATATTATACGCAATTAAGTGTGGCATATGACTTGTTGTTGATAAAATATAATCATGTTGTTTTGCATTCATTACATCAACTTTACTTCCTAGTTTTTGCCAAAATTTTTCTAACAATTTAACATCTTTACTTTTTGATTTTTTGCTTGGAGTTAAAATGCACCATCTATTTTTAAAAAGTTCTGAAAATCCTGATTCAGGTCCACTCTCTTCTGTACCAGCAATAGGGTGCGACGAAATCCAAGATACATTTTTTGGAATATTTTTTTCAATTAAGGAAATTACATTTTTTTTCACTGATCCAACGTCAGTTAATATAGCTCCATTTTTTAAAGAACTTTTTATTTTTAAAATTATATTTTTGTAACTGCTTAAAGGACTAGCGATTATAATCAAATCAGACCCTTTAACTATTTTTTTTGTATCAGAACTAGCTTCATTTACTATTTTTAATCTAATTACTTTTTTATTAGTACTATTAGATCTATTGGAAGAAACTACTTTAGTTGCGAGCTTATTTTTTTTTATGCCTCTTGCTATAGAAGAACCAATTAATCCGCATCCTATTATACATACCTTTTTAAACATTACTTTAAGATACTCCCCATTGATTTTATAAAATTTTCATTAGCTTCTTTATTCCCAATAGTTAATCTTAAAGAATTTGGTATTTTATATTGTGTCATTTTTCTCACAATTAGTTTATCTGCCGCTAACTTTTCAAAAGCCTCGTCTGAATTAATTTTTGTTTCATCAAAATTCATCAAAAAGAAATTTACTGCAGGTTCATTTGTTTTAATATTATATTCTTTCAAAATAGAGAATATTTTTTTTGCCCATAATGTATTGTGATCAATTGCTTTTTTTGTCCATTCGCCATCTTTAATAGCTGACGCACCTGCAGCAAGAACTGCTCTATTAACATTGAAGGGAGGTTTTATCTGATACATGTTATCAATTATTTCCTTAGAAGAATAACCCCATCCTAGCCGCAAACTAGCCAAACCATAAATTTTTGAAAAAGTTCTGGTAACCAACACATTGGCAGAATCTTTAAATAGATCCAGCCCTGAAGAAAAATTACTAGAATTGATAAATTCGAAATAAGCATCATCAACAACTAAAAGAATATCACTTCTAAGTTTTTTTCTTAAATCAAGCATTTCTTTTTTAGATAAATAAGTTCCTGTAGGATTGTTAGGATTTGCAATAAATACGATTTTTGTTTTATCAGAAACTTTTTTAATTATTTCTTCTACTGACGCCTTAAAATTTTTTTCCTTAGGTCCATATGAACCCATACATCCCCCTAGAACATTAGCGCAAATTACAAAATATTTATTGGTATCAATTGCTTTCCCTGGCCCCACTGCAAATGTCCACCAGCCTTCCCTTTTAGTTATAGGATTAATGTTTGTGCAAAATTGATCTCCTGTTAAAGCATGAAACGCAAGTATGGCATTATCTTTATTCTTATTTAAAGTTCCATAGGTTTCGTAAGCCAGAGGAAAATCCTTAATAAGTTTTCCACAATCAAGTTCAAGAGATTGATTGATAATTAATTTTTTTATATTTTTTAGTTCACTGTTCATAATCAAACAAAAAAAAACCCAGCTAAGCCGGGCAAAAAACCTTTTTTAGCTGTTTTTTTAAAGCGCTCGCAATTAAGTTAAATCAGCGCGGTTTTCTTGTACTAAAAACCACATCTTTTGTCAATTTAGGTTGTATTTATTTTGCCACAAAGCTT
>CACIWQ010000008.1 GCA_902590395.1 uncultured Pelagibacteraceae bacterium | reverse complement strand
ATTTTTATAAGAAGAAGAACTGAAGATGAAATTAAAGAGGCTGCGGCTGTAGATTTAAAAGATTTAAAAGATCCTGAAAAAGATTCGGACAGGGCAAAGAATCCAGAATGGCTAGTTATGGTTGGAGTTTGTACACATTTAGGATGTGTTCCGCTCGATAATAAGGGAGATTATAACGCGTGGTTTTGTCCGTGCCATGGTTCGCATTACGACACTTCAGGAAGAATTAGGAAAGGACCCGCACCAACAAATTTAGAAATACCTAAGTATGAATTTGTAAATAATAATATAATCAAAATAGGCTAATTTTATTATGAGTGAAAATAAATATATTCCAAAAACAAAATTAGCCAAATGGTTTGATAGTCGCTTACCTCTTTTATCTTTATCCCATCATTTAAAAGAATACCCGACTCCTAAAAATTTAAATTATTGGTGGACATTTGGGGGCATACTAACCTTTTGTTTAATTACTCAAATTGTAACAGGAGTTATACTTGGCATGCATTATGTAGCGCATACAGATCATGCTTTTGAAAGCATAGAACATATAATGAGAGATGTTAATTACGGTTGGTTGCTTAGATATGTGCATGCAAATGGCGCTTCAATGTTTTTTTTAGCTGTTTACATTCATATTTTTAGAGGCTTGTTCTATGGTTCGTATAAAGCTCCAAGAGAAGTTATTTGGATAATTGGAGTAATTATTTATTTGCTAATGATGGCTACAGCCTTTATGGGTTATGTTTTGCCTTGGGGACAAATGAGTTTCTGGGGAGCTACTGTAATAACAAACCTATTCAGCGCAATACCTTTTATCGGAGAAGGTATCACAACATGGCTTTGGGGCGGCTATTCTGTTGACAACCCAACTTTGACTAGGTTTTATGCTTTACATTATCTACTTCCATTTTTAATTTTTGGTTTAATTGTACTTCATATTTGGGCTTTACACGTTCCTGGAAATAATAATCCAATAGGAATTGATGTTAAAAAAAATAGCAATGAAACTATGCCTTTCCATCCATATATGGTTATGAAAGATATAACTGCTCTGCTAGTTTTTGTAATTATTTTTTTATGGTTTGTATTTTTTGCACCAAATGCTTTAGGTCATCCAGATAATTATATAGAAGCTAATCCATTAGTAACTCCAGCGCATATAGTCCCTGAATGGTACTTATTACCTTTCTACGCAATTTTAAGAGCTATACCAAGCAAGCTTGGAGGAGTTATCTTTATGTTTGCTGCAATTTTTGTACTTATGCTTCTACCTTGGCTTGATACTTCAAAAGTTAGATCTTCAGTTTTTAGACCTATATATAGAAAATTTTTCTGGGTATTGGTAATTACTGTTATTTTATTAGGCTACTTAGGAGCAAAACCGCCAGAAGGTATTTATTTAATTTTGGCAAGAATAGCTACAGCTTATTATTTTATTCATTTTTTAATTTTACTTCCATTGCTTGGAAGATATGAAAAAACAGATCCGTTACCAATGAGCATCTCTGATCCAGTTTTAAATAAATCAGGTCTTATGGATAAATTTAAAAAAGCTGCCACAAATTACGAGGGGGATAATGTTGGTTCTTTTAAATAGATTACTTTTCATAATTTTTATTTCTACAATTTCTTTCTCTGCTTTTTCAGAAGAATTAAATAAAAATTATTTAAAAACTAACTGGAGTTTTAAAGGAATTTTTGGGACCTTTGATCGTGCTTCACTTCAAAGAGGCTATCAGGTCTACCAAGAAGTTTGCGCCGGCTGTCATTCCGCGCAACATCTAAGTTATAGAAACTTATCTGAAAATGGTGGTCCAGAATTTTCTATCGAAGAAGCTAAGGCGATAGCAGCTCAATTTGAAGTAGAAGATGGACCTAATAGCGATGGCGAAATGTTTATGAGACCAGCAAGATTATCAGATAAATTTGTAAAACCTTATCCAAATGTAGAGGCTTCAACAGCAGCTAATGGCGGAGCCTACCCCCCAGATATGTCTGTATTGGCTAAGGCAAGAGCAGGTGGCGCAGATTACATTTATTCTCTTCTCATGGGATATGAAGAGCCCCCAGCAGGTTTTGAGTTAGATGATGGAGTTTACTACAACAAATACATGCCGGGAAACAAGATTAAGATGTCAGCACCACTTTTAGAAGGTCTAGTTGATTATTCAGATGGAACCCAGGCTTCTGTCGATCAAATGTCCAAAGATGTAACGGCTTTTTTAGTTTGGGCATCAGAACCCCATTTAGAAGCCCAACATAGAATGGGTTTTAAAGTTATTATTTATTTAATCATATTGCTTACATTAGTCTATATGAGCAAACAAAAAGTATGGTCACGATTTGGGGCAAAGAAGGAACCCGAAGAAGAAACTTTTGATAAAGTTGAAAAAGTTGTGACAGAATACGAAGGCGAAGATCCTAAAACTTTTAAATAATACGCTCACATGGGTGCGACAAAAAAATTTTAATTTTAATTATTTTTTAAGATTTTTTCATATTTTAAACACAATCTAATACTAAATCATCGTTAAATGCGTTTTAAAATATTTTACACTTTTATTTTTTTACACTGGACTTTTTTCATTTTAGGTCCATTTGTGCAATAATTTATGACTAAAATACTATTTTTGTCTTCCTGGTCTCTTGTTATTGCGTTTTTTACTGTAGCTACAATTTTGTCTTTTTAAAAAACTCAGTTTCCAACTCTGAAATACATTACATCTCCGTCATCCACCAAATAGTCTTTTCCTTCAAGTCTTAATTTTCCAGCATTCTTGCATTCATTAAAACCTTTATATTTTATAAAGTCTTCGCTTGTTACGGTTTCGGCTCTGATGAATTTTTTTTTAAAATCTGTATGAATCACACCAGCAGCATTTACAGCTTTTGAGTTTTTTTCAATAGTCCAAGCTCTGCTTTCTTCAGGACCAGAAGTAAAAAAAGTACTAAGACCTAGAGTTCCATAACCTGTTTTAATTAGATTATCCAAACCAGTGCTTTTTATCCCAGATTCAAGCATAAAATCTTTTCTATCATTTGCTTGAAGACTCATAATTTGATCCTCTATGTCTGCACATACAATAATTACATTTTCATCATGGAATTTTTTCTTACAAACATCTGAGTATTTGTTCCCATTTGGTAAGCTTTTTTCATCTACATTACATACAATTATTCTTGGTTTAAGAGATAAAAGAGCTGATTTTTTTATTAAATCTTTATGGTATTTTTTTTTTAATTCTTCAGGTTTTTTTCCATCATTAATTAATTTTTTACAATCTTCTAAAAAATCCAGTTCATCTTTTTCTAATTTTTTTTTATTACTTTTTTCGAGCCTTTTTTGCAAAGACTCTAGGTCAGATAATAAAATTTCAGTTTCAATAATTTCAAGATCACGTATAGGATCTACACTTTTATTTACATTTTGTATTTTTTCAGAGTCGAAACACCGCGTTAAGTGAATAATAGCATCCACTTCTCTAACGTGAGAGAGAAACTTATTACCTAAACCTTCACCTTTCGAAGCGCCTTTAACTAAACCGGCAATATCTACAAATGTTATAGCGGCATTTATTTTTTTTGCAGACTTTGAAATTATAGATATTTTATTTAGTCTTTCGTCAGGAACAGCAACCATTCCAACGTTAGGATCAATAGTACAAAAAGGAAAATTTTCTGCTTGAGCTTTTTTTGATGTAGTTAGTGCATTAAATAATGTTGATTTCCCAACATTGGGCAAACCAACAATTCCACACTTAAAACCCATTATTGTTTTTGATTAACTTTGCTTGAAAAAAGGTCCAAATCTTTTTTAATTAAAGCTGACAATGAACCAACAATATTTTTGGTTACTTCTTCAACATTTTGTTTTTCATCGGTTGAAAAATTATCTAAAACATGATCGGAAGCTGCAACAGAATTATTTTTGGGTCGTCCTATGCCTATTCTAATTCTTGAATAACTTTTTCCTATATTTTTATCTATTGATTCTATTCCGTTATGCCCAGCACTGCTTCCGCCAAATTTTGCTTTAATTTTTCCAATATCAATATCCATATCATCATGGAAAACAAAAACATTTTTTGGTTCTATTTTAAAATAATCGATAAGTTCTTTTATACATAAACCCGAACTATTCATGAAAGTGAGTGGTTTTATTGCATATATTTTTTGTTCATCAATTTTTCCAGTTGTTAACAAACCTTTAAATTTTGGTTTTTGTTTGGATAGTTTAAATTCTGTATTGATGGCATCAATTACAGTAAATCCTACATTATGTCGATTATTAGAATTGTTTGGATTTGGATTTCCTAGACCAACAAAAAGAAGCATAATTAATGATTTATCCTATATTATTTTTTTTTTGTTTCTTTAGTTTTATTAGCAGGTGCTTCTTTTACATTTTGAGCAGGTTTACCCTTTTCTGTTTTACCCTTTTCATCTGATGGTTTGGCTGCTTTTTCTTTACCTTCCTCTTGTTTAGTTTCGCCCTCAGCAACTTCACCTGCAACAACACCTTCTGCGCCCGGCTCACCCTCAACAGCACCTTCTTCAGTTTTTTCAGGCTCAACCACAATTGTCGGTGATACAACGGTTGCAATTACGAAATCTCTATCAGTAATTGAAGGAGTTACATTTTCAGGTAGTTTAACCGAAGATATTTTCAAGCTGCTACCTATTTCCGTTTTATCTAGATCTACAACTATTTCGTTTGGAATATTTTCAGCAGGACATTTTAATTCTACTTTTCTTCTTACAGTATTTAGCACTCCGCCTTTTTTAATTCCGGGAGATTTATCAAGGTTAATAAATTTTACAGGTATTTCTAATGTCAAAACTGAGCCCGCAACTACTCTCATAAAATCAATATGTATAGGTTCATCTGATAGTGGGTCGTAAGCGATATCTCTTGGTAAAACTTTTTCAGATTGACCATCTATGTCAAGATTAACAGCTTGTGACATAAAAGTTTCGGTTTTTAAAATATCCTCAACCTGTAATTTTTTGATACTTAGATTTATATTGTCTTTTCTTCCCCCATAAAGTACAGCAGGAATAAAACCATCTGTTCTCAATTTGTTAATTTTGCCAGTTGAGGTAACAGTTCTTTTTGTAGCCTTTAAAATGTTCATAAACGAAAGGGGTGTTTTTATAATATGTTTGTAAAAAAAACAAGCAAAATTACTTAAAAAGACTGGAAACCGACGTAGAGTTGGCGATTCTTTTCATTGCTTCTGAAATCATAGGGGCTATAGAAAGTATTTCTATTTTTTTACTTTTTGCAATTTTTTTTGAATTATCAATTGTATCAGTCGTTATTAATTTTTTTATTTGAGATTTTTCTATTTTTTCCACTGCTTGGCCACTCAAAACCGCATGAGTAATATAAACATAGACATCTTTCGCCCCCTTATCTTTCAAAGCTTTGGCGGCGTTAACGATTGTTCCTCCAGAATCAATTATATCATCAACTATTACACAATTTTTATTTTTTACATTTCCAACTATATTCATCACTTCAGATTTTCCAGCCATTGGTCTTCTTTTGTCTATAATAGCAATATTTGAATTTATTCTTCTGCTTAAAGCTCTGGTTCTTTCAACCCCCCCAACATCTGGAGAAACACAAATTAAATTATTTAATTTGATTTTATTTTTTATATGTCTTGCAAAAATAGGAGTAGCAAATAAATTGTCTACCGGAATATCAAAAAAACCTTGAATTTGACCAGCATGAAGATCAACGCTTAAAATTCTATTAGCTCCAGCATTGGTAATTAAATTTGACACTAGTTTTGCGGATATTGCAGTTCTAGGTACCACCTTTCTATCTTGTCTAGCGTATCCAAAGTAAGGGATAACGGCAGTAATATTTTTTGCTGAAGATCTTCTTAATGCATCAATACAAATTAATAATTCCATTAAATTATCATTCGCAGGATTGGAAGTTGATTGGACCACAAATATACTATTTCCTCTGATATTCTCGTTTATTTCAATATAGACTTCACCATCTGCAAATCTTTCAATATGTGAATTGACTAATTTTAGTTTGAGTTGTCTTGCTATGTCTTTACATAATTTCGAATTACTTGTACCAGCAAGAACTTTCATAAGATAAGCTTTTTATACAACTTTAACAAAACTTTTCCAGTTAATTAAACATTTAATTAAGTCATTAATATGACAGAAATACATCTACCATAATCTTTTTCTTCATTATGACGAGACCTTCTATAACTATAAAAAGTTTCTGGAGCTGAAAAAGTATCTAATTTTATATTTTCTATATTTATTATATTTAGGTCGGATATTTCCTTATTTATAAAGTATCTTAGATCAAAAAGGTATTCATTTTTTTTAGTTTTTTCAAAAAAGATTTCATGCTTTGGATTTATATTTATAAATTTTTCTAAGAAATCACTTTTAACATTATATTCTTCTTTTTTAATGCATGGTCCCACAACAACAATTAGATCGTTTATATTTGAATTTAGCTCTTTAAATTTATTAATGGTATTTCTAACAATCCCTTTTAAAGCACCTTTCCAGCCAGCATGTATACATCCAATAATTTTTTTGTTTGGATCATACAATAAGATAGGAGCGCAATCTGCGGCAAGTATTCCTATTCCTACATTCTTGGCTTTTGTAACTATAGCATCTCCAACTAATTTATTTTCTACCAGGCTTTTATCTTCAAAATATATAACTTTATCACTATGTACCTGATTCAAAGTTATTAAAAATTCATCCTTACATCCAATTTTCCTACTAACCAATTGAAGATTTTTCATGACATCTTCCTTTTTATCAGCTGATCCCAGTCCACAGTTTAAGCTTTTATAAAGACCTTTTGAGAAACCATTTTTTCTAGAAAAAAAACAATGTTTTATATTTTGAAATTTTTGTAGTTTTTGTGAGAAAAACATAATTAAAATCCTAAAGAGAAATCCTTACCTTTTTTTTTAGCAAATATCACTTTAAAAAGATTTCCCATTTCTTTGGGATCTATCAATCTTTTTAATCTATAAAACATATTTGCTTTTTCTTTAAATGTCATTTTTTTAGATAAAATATTTGCTCTTTCCAAAATACCAATTTTTTTTAAGAATTCATTTTGTGTTGTTATTTTTTTTACATCAAGATTATTCTTATTTAATATTTTATGAAACAACACAAAATTAATGAGGGATGTGATGTCTGAGTGACCTGGCTTAAATAGTACATTTGAAAATTTATGTTTTCTAATCGATTGTAAAGTATTTTGGTTTTTTTTCATTTTATAGCCATAGTCGAAAGTTAATAACCCACCATCAAATTTATTAATTTTTTTGGATATAATCTTAAGAAATTTTAGTGCTTCTATAGGATATTCAATAATGCCGTTAGAGGAGGTTAAATTTAAATTTCTTATACTTTTTATTAAAGAATTGTCTGCTTTTTTATATAAAAATTCTAATTTTTTTTTATCACTAGATAGAACAACATGTTTCTCAAAAAATATTTTTTTTTTTTTATATAACTGTTTAACAGGCAGAGCGTCAAAAAATTCATTTGCTAAAAAGATAATGGGACCGTAATTAATTTGGTCAATTTTTTTAATCCATCTGACTTTTTTACTGCTAATTTTTATTTTTTGAATATTTTTTAATTTACTGCTTATTTCTAATAGTTGTATTTCCAAAGAATCGTAAAAGTTTTTGAATTGTTTGAAAGTTTGTAATAAATCTTTACATAATGTTCCGTCCCCAGGTCCAAGTTCTACTAATAAAATTTTTTTTGGTTTTCCCATTTTTTCCCAGAAAGCAACACACCATACAGCTAACATTTCTCCAAAAAGATTCGAAACTAGAGGTGAAGTAATAAAATCCCCATCTCTTCCAAAAGGATTTTTTTTCATATAGTAACCAAATTTTTTATCGTAAAGGGAAATATTAATAAATTGGTCTAAAGGAATAGATTTTTTTTCTTTTAATATATTAATTATTTTGTTCATTTTTTTTTATAAAAAAAATCATTAAAATACCAATTAAAAATGTGGCGATGCTTAGTAATGTTCCAAGAGAAAGATAATTTAGAAAATAGCCAAGGTGTTCATCAGGTTCTCTAAAAAATTCAGAAAAAATTCTAGCAACTGAATAAAAAATTAAAAAAAGACTAGAGGTGTAACCGGTTTTTAGCAGCAAGTTTTTTTTTAAAGCCAAAATATTAATTAAAACAAAAAGAAAAATTCCTTCTAAAATAGCCTCGTAAATCTGTGATGGATGTCTGGAAAAATTTCCTCCATTTGGAAAAACTATTGCCCAAGGGACATTTGTAACTTTTCCGTAAAGTTCACCATTAATAAAATTAGCAATTCTTCCAAAAAATAAACCTATAGGAGCCACACATGAAACGAGATCTGTTAAATTTAAGAAATTAATTTTATTAATTTTAGAATATACAATGGTTGCAATAATTACTCCTAACAAACCACCATGAAAGGCCATTCCTCCTCTCCAAAGTTTAAAAATTTCATAAATATTTTCACTATAATATTCAAAATTATAAAAAATTATGTAGCCAAGTCTTCCCCCCAAAACAATTCCTAATACAAGATAAATTATTAGACCATCAAACAACTCTGGCTTTACTAGCAAGAAATTGTTTTTTTTTTCAAAACTTTTAATTATTTTTATTGCGTAGATCCAACCCAATATAATTCCAAAAATATAGGCAAGCGAGTACCATCTTATTTGGAAAAAACCTAAATCTATTAATACCGGGTCAAAATTGTGGACTATCATTCATAAAAAAAGATTTATTTAATAATAAAACTAAAATAACTTAAAGATATTTAAAAATATATGGAAAAGTATAATAAGTTCTTAAGAAATATAGCAGAATTAATTGAAAAAGGTTTATTTACCTCAAAGGATTTTAAAAGAGAGATAGAGAATATGCTAAAATTTAAAGTAGAGGACATCGCAAATAGATTAAATCTTGTTTCTAGAGAAGAATTTGAGGTACAAAAAAAAATAACAGAAAAAATGCAAAAAGATTTGATGAGCCTTAAAACTAAAAAAAGAAAAAATTTTACAAAAAAGAAAATTAAAAGGGCAAAGAAACTTTAACCCTTAAACCGTTCAAAGGGCTTTTTTCTAGAGAAATATTTCCACCGTGAGAACGTATAATATCATTAGCAATGGATAATCCTAATCCAACTCCAGATTTATTTTGATTTCTACTTTTATCTATCCTGTAAAAAGGTTTTAAAACGTTTTGATATTCACTTTCAGGAATTCCAGATCCGTCATCATCAATTAAAACTATCATGGCATTCATAGATTTTTTTGAAAAAATTTCAGCTCTTTTTCCATAAGCTAAAGCATTATCTATTAAATTTATTAGACATCTTTTAATTGAATTTGGTCGAATATTAATTTCAGGGCTTTCTTCAAGAAATAAATTGATACGATCTTTTTCGTATTTTTTTGCTATATCTTCAATCATGCTATTAAGATTCGTTAGCTCTGTATCCTCGGTTTTTTGTTGACTCGCAAATTCTAAATACTCATTGAGCATTCTTTCCATTTCTTCTATGTCGTCTCCCATTTTTTTAACTAAATCTTTCTCTTTTAAAAAAGCCAATTGCAATTTTAATCTAGTTAAAGGAGTTCTTAGATCATGGCTTATTCCTGATAGCATTTCAGATCTTTGATTTAAATGTACAGTAATTCTCTTTCTCATTCTGTCAAACTCAAAGGCTGCTTGCCTTATTTCTTTTGCGCCCGATGGTCTGAATTCTTTTACATATTCTCCCTTTCCAAATTTTTCTGCAGCTTTAGCCAAGTTTACGAGCGGGCGGGTTTGATTCCTTAAAAAAATTATTGCAATAAAAATTAAAAATAAACCTGGTACCGTTATCCATAAAGCAAAAAGTCTGGCTGCTGATGGAGCGATTTTATTTTTTGGAAAAAATATTTGAAGTATATTTTCTTTATGCTGAATTCTTAAGTCGACTATTTCTTTGTATGAGGTGGTATCAAACCAATAAGAATTTCCAAATACCGGTTTTAATTCACGTCTCAAAGTTCTATCGATTGGGCTATACCATCTTTCAGTTTTTTTTATAGGCAAAATCTCATTTTCTTTTAGAGTTACAGTAAGATCAAAATTCTTATTGTATATGGCTATAAGTGTTTCTTTTTGTTTTTGATCTTGTTGAGTTCTATAAACATCAAATAAAGTTTCAACTTCACCCACCAAGGATCTAGTCATCCCTTTATTTGCTTTGATCCATAAACTATCAAAGAAAACTATTGTGATAATTATTTGCAGTATAATTATTGGTGTAGCAACGATTAATAGAGATCTATAAAAAAGTTTTTTAGGAAGAATTTTTTTAATAATGTTATTCAGTCCATAAGACATAGCCAGACCCCCTGATTGTTTGTAAATATTTAGGATTTTTTGGATTAGTTTCAATTTTTTGTCTTAATCTAGTAATCATTACATCTACAGTTCTTTCTTTAGATAGATTTATTATCTTTCCTATATCTTCTCTAGAAAAAACTTTTCCAGGCGATCCGATCATTTTCTCTAAAATTTTTTTTTCCTGTGGATTAATTTTTTTAACTTTGTTATTAGCCTTTATATTCAATTTTTTTAAATTAATCAAAGCTGGGCCCAAATGTATTTCTTCTGGTAAAGCCGGTTTTTGTATTTTGCTTAAAATGTTGTTTATTCTTAAAAGAAGTTCTTTGGGTTCAAAAGGTTTTCCAAGATAATCATCGGCTCCCAGTTCCAAACCCTCAATTCTATCTTGAGTTTCGCCTTTAGCGGTTAATAATATTATTGGAACGGGACTACTTTGTTTTATATCTTTGGTTAAAGATAAACCACTTTCTCCCGGCATCATAATATCCACAATAAGTATATCAAATTTTATAATTTCTATTTTTTTCTTTGCTTCATCTGCATTAATCGCAGTAGTTACCAAGAATTCATTTTCTTCAAGGTATTGTTTAACCAACTCTCTAATTCTATTGTCGTCATCAACAACTAGTATGTGAAATATTTTTTTATTCATTTATAATTTTATTTAAAACATTTTTAAATTTTATTACCGAATCAGAATCTGAGCCTTTAAGAGCATTATAAATTCTTTTTTTTTGTTGTAAAAATATTTCGTAAAAAAGTTTTTTACCTTTATCATTTAAGAAAATGTGTCTTTGCCTGGAGTCTACTTCTCCCTTTTTTATAATAATAGTTTTATTTTTTGACAGGTCCTGTATAACTCTATTTAAGCTTTGTTTAGTAATTTTTAATTTATTTAAAAGGCCAGTTATTGTTATTCCTTCATGTCTTTCAATAAGGTGAATGGCTCGGTGATGTGCGCTTCCCAAGGAATATTTTTTTAATATTTTGCTTGGGTCGGAGTAAGTTTCTCTGTAAGCATAAAATATCTCTTCAATTAAATCTTTTATCTGGTCATCTTTTAAGTATAGCAAATCGCTCATAGTTTTTTTGGGTCAGTTATATTGACATATCTATCTAAGATAGATACTTTTTTGAACTAAATAAATCAATTAAGATTGGTAATTTTTTATGGAAGCCGTACCCTTTGATAAAAGATCGGGAAAAATTTGGATTAATGGCGAGGCATTAGACTGGCCAGATGTAAAAATACATTTATTGAGCCACGGATTGCATTACGCCAGCTGTGTTTTTGAAGGTGAACGAGTTTATGATGGAGAAATATTCAAACTAGAAGAGCATACAAAAAGATTGTTTCATTCAGCCTCTAGAATGGGTTTTAAAATTCCATATACAGAAGAATTATTAAATAAAGCTACAAAAGATATTGTAGCAATTCAAAAAATAAAAAATGGTTATGTTAGGCCAATAGCTTGGAGAGGAAGCGAAATGATGGCAATTTCTGCTCAACAAACTAAAATAAACGTAGCTATCGCCGCTTGGGAGTGGGGCCCTTATTACGATATTAATAAAGGTATTAAACTAAATATATCAAAATGGAAAAGACCTGCACCAGATACAATTCCATGGGATACAAAGGCTTCAGGACTTTATATGATTTGCACCCTTTCAAAACATGATGCAGAAAAAGAAGGTTTTACGGATTCAATGATGCTTGATTATCAAGGCAATATAGCTGAAGCAACCGGAGCAAATGTTTTTTTTAAAAATAAATCTGGAGAATTGCATACTCCAATTCCAGATTCCTTTTTAGACGGTATAACAAGACGATGTATAATTGAGATTGCAAAATCTAAGGGTATTAAAGTAGTTGAAAGGAAAATTAAGCCAGAAGAAATGGCTAATTTTGTAGGATGCTTTCTAACAGGTACAGCAGCTGAAGTTACCCCAGTTTCGCAAATTGATAAGTATAATTTTACAATTTGCAATGTTATTAAAGATTTATCCGAAAGTTATCAAGCTTTGGTAAGAAAAAAAAATGCAGCTTAATCAAGGTCAATATGATGTATTCTTTTTCTTACGTAGTCATACCCAGTGTATATTGTAAGAAAAGCTGCTATCCATAATAAAACAATTCCAAAGGAATGAGCATTATAATCTCCAAAGTTAAATATTCTATTTCCACTTTCTCCAGTTAACAAAATTGCTATAGAAAACATTTGAACAAAAGTTTTGAATTTGGCTAGTTTTGTTACAGGCATAGCAATTCTTGCTTTAGCAAGAAATTCTCTTAAACCAGAAATTAGTATTTCTCTTATCATAATAATAATTGCTGCAATTACTTCATAATTTTTTATTGTATCATTCATTACTAATAGAATTAATGCGCTTGTAACAATAATTTTGTCTGCCACCGGGTCAAGAAGCTCGCCAAGTTTAGACTCCTCTTTATAAAGACGTGCTAATAAACCATCCAAAAAATCCGTAAAACTTGCCAACGAAAATATAAAAAAAGGTATCCAGTCTCCCAAAGCACCAGGTAAATAAAAAGTTCCAATAAATATTGGGACTAAAATAATTCTACCAATAGTTAATATATTTGGAATTTTAAGTTTCATTTTTTTTAATTATGAAAAAAATCATGTATTTTTTTTGCCACTGAAGTTTCTATACCTTCTACCTTTTTTAGATCATCAAAACTAGCTGATTCAACAGCTCTTGCAGAGCCAAAATAATTTAATAAAGCTCTTTTTCTTGTTCTGCCTATGCCATTTATTTGATCCAATAAAGATTTTGTTAAGCTTTTCTTTCTTTTCATTCTATGGCTGCTAACAGCAAATCTATGTGCCTCATCTCTTAATCTTTGAAGAAAAAATAGCAAAGGTTCTCTTTTATTTAATTTAATACTATTGCCTTTGTGTATAAAAGTTTCATCACCCATATTTCTGTTTTTTCCCTTAGCTATTGCTATTATCGGAATATCATGAAATCCATATTCATCTAAGACTTTCCTGCCAACTGAATATTGTCCTTTTCCCCCATCTATAATCACTAGGTCAGGTATCACAGCGTCACTCGAATTTTTGTTCTTGACCATTTTAGAAAATCTTCTTTCAAATACTTCTTTTATCATCCCATAGTCATCTCCGATATTAAGTTCTTTATTTTTAATGTTAAATTTCCTGTATTGCTTTTTAATAAAACCCTCCGATCCAAATGTAATGAATGAACCGACAGAATTAGATCCATGAATATGGCTATTGTCATATACCTCAATTGTTCTTGGCGAAATGTCTAATTTAAATTTGTCTGCTACTTGATCAAGAAGTTTAATATTAGTTTCGGATTCGAAAATTTTTCTAGTAAGAGCTTCTTTCGCATTTTTTTCAGCCATTTTTGATAGCTTTAAAGCATTTCCTTTTTTGGGAACTTTTATAGATATAAATTTTTCTTCTTTTTTTTCTAGCGCAGCTTTAATTAAGTTTAAATCTTTAATTTTTTTATTAAGCAGAATCTCAGCAGGTACATTTTTATTCTCATAAAATTGAGCAATAAATGAAGTTAGGACTTCTTCTGCTGTATGAGATTTGTCATGAAGAGGAAAATAAGACTGATTACCCCAATTTTGTTTAGATCTATAGAAAAATACCTGAACACAACTTCTACCCGCTTCTTGCGAAACAGAAATAACATCAGCATTATCGAGATTTGTAGAGCTTATATTTTGTGAAGATTGAATCTGAGTCAAAGCTTTTATCCTATCTCTTAAAATGGCTGCTTTTTCATAATCTGTTTTTTCACTACTTTTTTCCATTTCTAAAGATAATTTTTTTTGAATACTTTTTGATTTTCCTGAAAGAAATAATACAGCGTCCGATACAAGCTTAGAGTATTCGGTTTTGCTTACATAACTTACACAAGGAGCAGAACATCTTTTAATTTGGTAAAGAATGCAGGGTCTGTCTCTATTTTTAAAAACCGAATCATTACACACCCTTAACAAAAATACTTTTTGTAAAATTTTTATTGTCCAGTTAGCAGAACCAGCTGAAGCGAAGGGACCAAAATAATAACCATTTTTATTTTTTTTTCCTCTGTGTTTTGATAATTGAGGCCATTCACAGTTTTTTTCTATAAAAATATAAGGAAAAGATTTGTCATCTCTCAGAAGGACATTAAATTTCGGTTTAAATTTTTTAATAAGATTGGCTTCTAGAAGCAATGCTTCAGCTTCGCTGCTTGTTGTAACAATTTCCAAACTATTTGTTAGGGCCAGCATTCTTTCCGTTCGTATTGTTTGTTTTTTATCTAGAGCGTAACTTTTTAATCGATTTGGGAGATTTTTAGCTTTACCTACGTAGAGCACTTGACCTTTTTTATCAAGCATTCTGTAAACCCCAGGACTATTAGAAACTAAAGGTATTTTTTTTTTAATTAATTCTCTTCCGAAATCAAGATCCCTCATAGTCTTTTCTTGTTTTAAAAACTTCTACTCCAACTGATTCAGCATTTTTAATTGCTCCAGGCTTTTCGATTTTTACTGTTATAGAGTTTATTCTTTTATCTTTAAATATTTCTTTAAAAGAATCTTCAGCTAAACTTTCTAAGAAATTATATTTTTTAATTTTAGTTAATTTTGCTAATTTATTTGTAATTTTTTCATAGTCTACTATGCTTGTTATGTCTTTTTCATCAGGAAGAGAGCTTTGATTAATATCTAAAACTATATTGAATTTTATTTTTTGTTTTTTAATTTTTTCATGTTTATGAATACCTATTATTTCTTCAATAATAAAATCTTTAATAAATACAGTTCTTTTAATTGAACTTTTTCCATTTATTGGTTTTAGTTCTACAATTTTAAAATTATTCTTTTTCATTTTTTTTATTCCACGATAAATTTTGACCACTATCAACAGCTATTATTTGTCCTGTGACAGAATTATTATTAATCAAAAATTCAACGGTATCACAAATATCTTCTGATCGAACAGATTTTTTAAGAAGTGTAGATCTTACTTGATTTTTAAAGTGTTTGTCCGTTTGTCTTTTGTTTTTTAACGTTGGACCAGGCGCAATAGCGTTAACTTTAATATTTGGTCCTAATCGCATAGCCATAGTTTTTGTTAAAGTTTGCAGACCACTTTTGCTTATCGTATAAGACATAAAAAAAGGAGTAAGATTAAATATTCTTTGATCAATAATATTGATTATATTAGACATAGTTTTTTTTGAAGCTTGCTTTGCAAATTGTTTAGTTAAAATGGTCGGAGCAAGAAGATTAATATTTAAATGATCATTCCAGCTCTTGGTTGTGAAATTTGCAATGTCGTCTTTTTCAAATAGAGCAGCGTTGTTTACAAGACAATCAATTGTACCAAGTTTTTTTCTTGCTAAAGGTATAATTTTTTCTACTTGTTTGGGATTTTTTAGATCAGCTTTTATTAAAGTCACTTTTACCCAGTTTTGTTCTATGGTTTTTTTTAATTTCTTAGCCTTTGATGATGATCGAAAATAATGAAGCGCGATATTCCAGCCCCTTTCAGCAAAATGTAATGCTATGGCTTTACCCACTCTTGTTGCCGCTCCTGTAATTAATAAATTTTTATTTTTCATCTTTTTTTTCTTGGTTTCGTTCCTGGTTTACCTTGGGTTGATCTTCCTTCGGGATAAATTTTATTTTGAAGCTTAGACTGTCTTATTTTTGGATTAATTCCAATCTCTAATTCGCTAGCTTCTAATTTTCTTATTTCATCTCTAATTTTTGCAGCTTCTTCGAATTCAAGATTTTCAGCAGCTTCTTTCATTTTTTTCTTAAGAGATTTTAAATGCTTTTTTAAATTGTGTCCTATGGATGTATCAGCATTAATTTTTGTATAGTCTCTTTCATATATACTTTCTAAAATGTCCGTTATTTCTTTTTTAATTGAGGTTGCATTAATATTATTTTTTTTGTTGTATGCTAATTGCAATTTTCTTCTTCTGTCAGTTTCTTCAATTGCTTTTTCAATACTTTTGGTTTTTTTATCAGCATATAAAATAGCTTTTCCTTCAATGTTTCTAGCTGCCCTTCCTATTGTTTGAATTAGAGATCTTTCTGACCTCAAGAAACCTTCTTTGTCAGCATCTAATATTGCTACTAGGGCGCATTCAGGAATGTCTAATCCTTCTCTTAGTAAATTAATTCCTACAAGGACATCAAAAACACCCATTCTTAAATCACGCATAATTTCAATTCTTTCTAAGGTGTCTATGTCAGAATGCATATATCTCACCTTTACTCCATTTTCGTGAAGATATTCAGTTAAATCTTCAGCCATTTTTTTTGTTAAGGTAGTTACTAATGATCTAAAATTTTTTTTTGCAGCTTCTTTACATTCAGATAAAAGATCATCCACTTGATTTTTTGCCGGTCTAATCTGAACTTCTGGATCACACAATCCAGTAGGTCTTATCACTTGATCAACAAATTTTCCTGATGTTTGTTCAAGCTCCCATGGACCCGGCGTGGCTGAAACAAAAATAGTTTGAGTCCTCATAGCATCCCACTCTTGGAATTTCAGAGGTCTGTTATCCATGCATGAAGGAAGTCTGAAGCCATATTCTGATAAAGTTTTCTTTCTTGTGTGGTCACCCTTATACATTCCATTTAACTGCGGAACTGTTACATGGCTTTCATCAACAAAAACTAAAGTGTTATCCGGAAAATATTCAAAAAGAGTCGGTGGAGGTTCTCCAGGTTTTCTTCCTGTTAAAAATCTGGAATAATTTTCTATTCCAGCACAAGTTCCTGTAGCTTCTATCATTTCTAAATCAAATCTTGTTCTTTCCTCTAACCTTTGTGCTTCTAAAAGTTTATTTTCAGATTTATGTTTTTTTAAAGTAATTTCTAATTCTTTTTTAATTTCTACAATTGCCTGTTCAATTGTAGGTCTAGGAGTTATATAGTGACTATTTGCATACAATTTAATTAAATTTAAATCATTAGTTTTGCTTCCTGTCAGAGGATCAAATTCAACAATTTTTTCAACTTTGTTTCCAAATAAAGAAATTCTCCAGGCTCTATCCTCTAGATGTGATGGAAAAATTTCCAAATTATCTCCTCTTACTCTAAATGTTCCACGATGAAAGTTTTGATCATTTCTTTTATATTGAAGATTAACTAACGTTTTTATAATTTGTTCGCGATTATGTTCATGATTTTTTTTGATACCTAAAGTCATTTTGCTATAGGATTCAACTGAACCTAAACCATAAATACAGGAAACGCTGGCAACAATAATTACATCATCTCTTTCAAGTAATGATCGAGTTGCCGAATGTCGCATTCTATCTATCTGTTCATTAATTGACGCCTCTTTTTCAATGTAGGTGTCAGATCTTGGTACATAAGCTTCAGGAGTGTAGTAATCATAATAAGAAACAAAATATTCTACAGCATTATTAGGAAAGAAAGTTTTCATCTCGCCATACAATTGGGCAGCTAAAGTTTTATTTGGAGCGAGAATTAAAGCTGGTCTATTTAATGCTTCGATTATTTTTGCCATAGAAAATGTTTTACCAGAACCGGTTACACCTAATAAAACTTGATCATTTTTTTTGTCTTTTAAACCTGAAATTAACTTTTTGATGGCTCCAGGCTGATCTCCCGCGGGTTTAAAATTAGATACAGTAGATAGCTTAATTCCACCTTCCAACTTTTTTCCAAATAAAAAGTCTTTATCAATTGGATCTAGAGACTTTTCTTGATATGTATTTTGCATATTGATTAATAATTTTTATATATAATAAAATTAATGAGCATAGTTTCCAACTCTTTAAAAAGAATTAAACCATCACCTACAATAGCGGTGAGCCAAAAAGCTAGAGAATTAAAGGCCGCAGGTAAAGATGTAATAGGGCTGGGAGCAGGAGAGCCTGACTTTGATACACCCGACAATATTAAAAAAGCTGCCATAGAGGCAATTAATAAAGGCGATACAAAATATACAGCTGTTGATGGAACTCCAGCTTTAAAAAAAGCTATAGTAAACAAATTTAAAAGAGAAAATAATTTAGATTATTCAACCGAACAAATTTCTGTAGGTACTGGCGGAAAACAAATAATTTTTAATGCTATTTTAGCAACAGTAAATCCCGGCGATGAGGTTATTATTCCAGCACCATATTGGGTTTCATATCCAGACATAGTTCTTTTGGCAGGAGGAAAACCAAAAATAGTAAAATGTTCTGAAAGAAATAATTTTAAAATTACTCCTGAAGAGCTAAAAAAAAGTATTACTAAAAAGACTAAATGGATAATAATAAATTCTCCATCAAACCCTACAGGCTCTGGTTATAATCAAAAAGAACTTAAAGCTTTAGGAGAGGTGCTTAAAAAAAATAAAAATGTATTTATTTTAAGTGACGACATTTATGAGCACATTACGTACGACGACTTTGAATTTTTTACAATTGCTCAAATTAAAGAACTTAAAGATAGAACTCTTACAATGAATGGCGTTAGCAAATCATATGCCATGACTGGTTGGAGGATAGGATACGGGGCTGGACCAAAAGATATAATTAAAGCTATGGCAAAACTACAATCTCAATCGACAACAAATCCTTCTTCAATAAGTCAAGCAGCGGCAGTTGAGGCATTAAATGGAACTCAAGATTTCATTAAAACTAGAGTTGAATCTTTTAAAGAAAGAAGAGACTTTGTTGTAACATATCTAAACAGCATTAAAGGATTAAGTTGTTTAAAACCAAATGGTGCATTTTATGTGTTTCCAAATTGTAAAAAATTATTAGGAAAAAAATTAAAAACAGACAAAGATTTTGTTGAAAAATTACTTGGGGAAGCTTTAGTAGCTGTTGTTCAAGGATCTGCTTTTGGATTGGATGGATATTTTAGAATTTCATACGCCACATCTATGGATAATCTTAAAACAGCTTTGGAAAGAATAAAGTCTTTTTGTGAAAGTTTAAGTTAATTATTTGAAAGATGTTTTTCAGCTTCAAGTGCAGCCATACATCCCATTCCAGCTGCAGTAACTGCTTGTCTAAATATTTTATCTTTAACATCGCCTGCCGCAAAAACACCAGGTACATTAGTCACTGTAGAGTCTGGTTTAGTAACTATATATCCTTCTTTATCCATATTTAACTGACCTTTAAAAAGAGAGGTAGCAGGATCATGTCCGATAGCAATAAACAAGCCATCTATTTTTATTTCTTCAACCTTATTTGTTTTTACATTTTTAATTTTTAATCCTTTAACATTTTTTGGTTCATTGTCTCCAATAACTTCTTCGACAACACTATCCCAAATAATTTCAATTTTTTTGTTAGCCATTAGTTTCTCTTGAAGCATTTTTTCAGCTCTTAAAGCATTTCTTCTATGTATTAATTTAACCTTTGAAGCAAATTTAGTTAAAAACATTGCTTCTTCAACAGCAGCATTACCTCCACCAACCACCGCAACAGTTTTATCTTTAAAAAAGAATCCGTCACAAGTTGCGCACGCAGAAACTCCAAAACCTCTAAATTTTTGTTCAGATTCTATATTAAGCCATCTAGCCTGAGCTCCCGTTGAAATAATAATTGAATCTGCGGTGTATTTTTGCCCACCGTCTCCAACAGCTTCGAAAGGTTTAGATTTTAAGTCTATTGATGCAATATGGTCCTCAATCATTTCTGTTCCAACAGCTTTTGCCTGATCTTTCATTTGTTCCATCAGCCAAGGCCCTTGAATAACTTTTGAAAATCCAGGATAATTTTCTACATCAGTAGTTGTTGATAGTTGTCCTCCAGGTTCAATACCATGCACCAGCATAGGTTTTAACATTGCTCTAGCTGCATAAACCGCAGCGGTATACCCGGCAGGACCAGATCCTATAATCAACACTTTTGAATGTTTTTTTAAATTATTTTTCATATTTAAGGCACATATAGGTACTTTTAATTAGATTTAAAGCTTTTAACTTTTTTATCTTATTCAAAAGTATCGTTAAATTGTTGGTTAACTCTTACAAAAGTTGTGCACTTGCTAAGCTGTTTAAGAGAAGGGGCACCAACATAAGTGCAACTACTTCTTAATCCACCCAATATATTTTGCACAGTGTCTTTTATTTTACCACGGAATTTTAATTGTACTTTTTTTCCTTCACTGCTTCTGTAATCTGCAAGTCCACCATAATGTTTTTCAAGGGCTGTATCTGAACTTGATCCATAAAACTCAATAAATTGGGATCCATTTTTTTTAACTTTTTTTCCACCACCTTCTTCATGGCCAGCGAACATTCCTCCCAACATAACAAAATCAGCACCACCACCAAATGCTTTTGCAACATCACCTGGGCAAGTACAACCACCATCAGCAATTATATGAGCACCCAAACCATGAGCTGCATCAGCACATTCTATAACGGCACTAAGCTGGGGATAACCAACTCCTGTTTGAATTCGAGTTGTACAAACGCTCCCAGGACCAATACCAACTTTAACTATATCAGCTCCATTCATTACTAATTCCTGAGTCATATCTGCTGTCACTACATTTCCCGCAATTATAGTTTTGGTAGGATATTTTTCTCTTACCGAACTTACAAATTTACTAAAATGATCAGAATAACCATTTGCAATATCGATACATATAAATTCAAAAAAACTACATTCTTTCATTATTTCATTAAGTCTTTTGTAATCTTCATTACTTGTTCCAGTACTTAGAATTAAATGTTTGTGAATTCCTTTTATAGAAGAATTACGTTTAATTGTTTTAAGATCATGCTGTTTTGTTAAACATGTCATTAATTCAAATGAGGCCAAGTTTTTAGCAACTTCTATTTCTCCGACCCCATCCATATTAGCGGCCATAATTGGAATACCCGTCCACTGATGATTGCTGTATTTAAATTTATAGGTACGTTTAAGCTCTACGTCCTTACGACTAGATAGCGTACTGCGTTTCGGCCGAAACAAAACATCGGCATAATCCAGTTTAATATCTTCTTCAATACGCATATTTCCATAGAGGATGTATAAAGGTTTATTATTTTAAGTAAAACATATTTATTATGCTGTGGATAAATAAAATTTTGGAATATATATAAGTATCTATGAAAAAGCTAAAAGCCTTACTTTTGACCGAAGGTATGCATGGAATGATTAGTCAAGTAGAGGGAATGGCTAAAGCGCTAGATACTGAGTATAGTCATAAAATTGTAAGATTAAGTTTTCCTTGGAATTTAATACCACCTAAATTTACACCTATTTCACAAATAGTTTTAAAAGACAAGATTTATATAACTGAAAACGAAACTCCAGATTTAATAATTTCTTGTGGTAGAAAAAGTGTAGTACCATCAATTTTTCTTAAGAGAAAAAATTCAAAAATATTTACAATTCACATTCAGGATCCAAAAGTAAATTTTAAAAATTTTGACGTAATAGTATCTCCAGAGCATGATAATTTAAGAGGAAATAACATTTATAGTTCTAAGGGGGCTATTCATTACATAACTCAATCAGAAATAGATAATGCAAAAACATATTTAAAAAAAAATATTAATAATGAAAAGGTTGTTTCTTTAATTCTCGGAGGGCCAAATAAATATTATAATTTTGACAAAGATCAATTAGTAAATATATTTAATCAGATAAAGTCTGATTTTGTTTCACGAGGCTATAAAGTTATTGTGATTCCATCCATGAGAACTCCAAAAAGTAGTATCGAATTAGCAATAAAAGAAATGAGTTCATGCGGCCATGTAGTAGATAAAGTAGATAAGCAAGCTTATTTATCCGCTTACGCGCTTGCAAATTATGTAATAGTGACATGCGATTCTACTTCAATGATTTCTGAAGCAGCAACTTCTGGAAAACCTATATTTGTTGCACACATGAAAGCAAAAAAAAATAATTATAGATTTAAGAGATTTTTTGAATTATTTAAACAAATGGGAATAACCAGAGATTTAGGAGAAAAAGTTGAACCCTGGACATACAATAAACATAATGAAGCACAAAGAATAGCTGTTGAAATAAAAAATAAAATAGAAAACTAATTTAATGGAATTTTTAAATTCTTTAAAAAAAAGATCTAAACATTTTAGTACACCTTTTAGTCATTGGGAATTAAACGAACCATTAACAGAGGGCGCTATAAAAGAAATTTGTAAAACTGAAATTACAGATTTAACTAAAATGAAAATAAACTATGATGGAACGAGAGCTGTTGATGGAGGTGAAGGGAAATTTAGAGAAGGCATATCAAGTGGTGGAAAAGCAATAAAATTTAGATGCTTCGTTAGCAAAGACAATTCAAAAGATTTTCCTAATCTAAATAATTTAATAGAAGAGCTTAGATCAAAAGATACTCATGGTTATATTAGTGAATTAATCAAAAAAGATCTTTCAAATTCATATGTAAGAGTTGAAGTAATATGTGATCGCCAAGGATTTTGGTTAAAACCTCATTGTGATATTAAAGAAAAATTGATTTCAGGCCTTTTTTTTGCAAATCCATTTAATGAATCTGAAAATTTAGGTACAGATTTTTATGATGAAAAATTAAATAAAGTAAAAACGGTTCCCTATAAAAATAATTATGGATATTTTTTTACAAGTGGACCAAATACATGGCACGGTATGGAAAAAAAAGAAATTAAAAAAGAGAGAAGATGCTTACAAGTCAACTACGTTACGTTTCCTACAGATTGGCAAGTAAAATAGCTAAATATCTTGAAGAGAAGTGACTGTAATTTTTTTTGATTTAAGAGATTTAATACCTTCCAAGCAAGCATAAGCAGTAGACATGTTAGTGCAATAAGGAACTTTATTAATTAAAGTAGCTCTTCTCAATGACGTTGAATCTAATATACGGTAAGCTTTTTTTCCTCCTCCAGTATTGATTACTAATGCAATTTTTTTTGCATTCAATACATCGACAATATGCGGAGATCCTCCGCTTACTTTATTTATTTTTTTGCATTTAATGCCACTTTTTTGAATTGCATTTGCTGTGCCTTCAGTACCGCAAAGAGTAAAATTTAATTCAACTAATTTTTTCGCTAAATCTATTCCTTCATTTTTATGTTTATCTTTTAAAGAGATAAATGCTAATCCTTTTGTAGGTAACGAATTTCCTGAAGAAATTTGACTTTTTGCGTACGCAAGACCGAAATCTTTATCCATTCCCATAACTTCACCCGTAGATTTCATTTCAGGTCCTAGCAAAACGTCAACATTTGGAAATTTATTAAATGGAAAAACAGCTTCTTTTACAGCAAAAATATTCTTGTTTTTGTTTACTAAATTGAATTTTGATAACTTTTCACCCGTCATTACTCTTGAAGCAATCTTCGCTAGAGGAATTCCTTTAGCTTTTGAAACAAAGGGAACAGTTCTACTTGCTCTTGGATTCACTTCAATTATATAAATCTCATCATTTTTAATTGCATATTGCACATTCATAAAACCTTTTACTCTCAATGCTAATGCTAATTTTTTAGTTTGATTTTTAATTTCAGCTATTAATTCTTTTTTAATAGCAACTGGAGGCAAACAACACGCCGAGTCGCCTGAATGAATGCCAGCTTCTTCAATATGTTGCATGATTCCAGCAACAAATACTTCTTTTCCATCTGAAATAGCATCAACATCAACTTCCATTGCGTTATTAATAAACTTATCTATTAATATGGGATTATTTTCTGCAGCTTTAAAAGCCTCCTCAACAAAATTTTTTAATTGATTTTTTTCATGAACTATTTCCATTGCCCTGCCACCCAAAACATAAGATGGTCTTACAACTAAAGGTAAACCAATTTTATTAGCAATTTTGATTGCCTCATTATAGGATTTTGCAATTCCACTTTCTGCTTGTCTTAATTTTAATTTAATCAAAAGTTTTCTAAATCTGTCTCTGTCTTCTGCAAGATCAATCGAAGAATATTGAGTACCTAAAATAGGCAACGAATTTTCATGAAGAAATTTTGCTAATTTAATAGGAGTTTGACCACCAAACTGAGCTATTATTCCTAGTAAATTGCCTTTAGATTTTTCTTTTAATATTATGTTGTGAACATATTCTTCAATTAAAGGCTCAAAGTATAATCTATCACTGGTATCATAATCAGTAGAAACAGTTTCAGGATTACAATTTATCATTATTGTTTCATATCCAGATTCCTTTAAAGAAAAACTCGCTTGGCAACAGCAGTAATCAAACTCTATACCTTGACCAATTCTATTAGGCCCTCCACCTAAAATAATTACTTTCTTTTTAGATGATGGATCAGCTTCACATTCTGTTTTAAGCATGAAATTTCTTTGATATGTTGAATACATGTAAGGTGTGAAAGACTTAAATTCAGCCGCACAAGTATCTACCTTTTTAAAAACTGGAAAAATATTTAATGCCAGTCTTTTTTTTCTAATAACTTTTTCATTTAAACCAGTTAATTGAGACAATTTTTTATCTGAAAATCCTATTGACTTAATTCTGTTAAATTCATTAAAGTTTTTAGGCAATCCTTTTTTTAAAATTATATTTTCAGCATCTACAATTTCTTTAATTTGTTCTAAAAACCAGGGATCTATATTTGATAATTTGTAAATTTTGCTAATTTTAATTTTTTTACGCATTGCTTCAGCAACTAGTAAAATCTTATTTGGAATATTTATCTTTAATTTTTTTTCGATTTCCTTTTTACTTAAAGAAAAAATTCTATCTAATCCTGAAAAACCAATTTCAAGAGACACCAAAGCTTTTTGGAGAGATTCTTTGAAGTTTCTTCCAATTGCCATAGCCTCACCTACAGATTTCATCGAAGTTCCCAATATTGCTGGAGTAGTAGAAAATTTTTCAAAAGTAAATCTTGGAATTTTAGTAACCACGTAATCTATGGTCGGCTCAAAAGATGCTGGTGTTACTTTTGTAATTTCATTTTTTAATTCATCGAGCGTATAACCTATGGCTAATTTTGTTGCAATTTTTGCAATTGGAAAACCAGTAGCTTTTGAGGCAAGCGCAGATGACCTAGACACTCTAGGATTCATTTCTATTATTACCATTCTTCCATTTTTTGGATTTATTGCAAACTGGACATTGGAACCACCAGTTTCAACCCCAATTTTTCTAAGACATGCTATCGAGGCATTTCTCATAACTTGGTACTCTTTATCAGTTAATGTTAGGGCGGGTGCTATCGTAATAGAATCTCCCGTATGAATCCCCATAGGATCTAAATTTTCTATTGAACATATAATAATGCAGTTGTTATGTTTGTCTCTCACAACCTCCATTTCAAATTCCTTCCAACCTTCTAGACATTCTTCCACTAAAACTTGAGACACAGGGGAGGCTGCTAAGCCTTCTTTAATAATTTTGAAAAATTCCTTTTTGCTTTTAGCAATACCACTCCCAAGACCCCCAAGCGTAAACGCCGGCCTAATGATTGCAGGTAATCCTATTTTTTTTAAACTTTTTTTTGCTTGTTTTGAATTTTTAACTATATCTGATTTTGGAAGATCTAAACCAATGTCCGACATATTTTTTCTAAATTTTTTTCTATCTTCTGCATTTGAAATTGCTTTAGAATTTGCTCCAATTAATTCAATTTTATATTTTTTTAAAAGTCCGCTTTTTTCTGCTTCCATTGCTAAATTTAACGCAGTTTGACCTCCCATGGTCGGTAAAATTGCATCAGGTTTTTCTTTTATTAATATTTTTTCTAAAATTTCTTTTGTGATTGGTTCAATGTAAGTTTTATCCGCAACACCTGGATCTGTCATTATAGTTGCAGGGTTTGAATTTATTAAAATTACTTTATAATCTTCGTCTTTTAATGCTTTACATGCTTGAGTACCAGAATAATCAAATTCACATGCTTGACCAATAATTATTGGACCTGCGCCTACTACTAAAATTTTTTTAAGATCTTTTCTTTTTGGCATTTTTTTTAATACTGTTGATAAATTCTTGAAATAGATAGACGCTGTCTTGTGGTCCAGGATTAGATTCCGGATGATATTGAACAGAAAAAACCGGTTTGTTTTTTAATCTTATTCCTTCAATGCATCCGTCAAATAACGATTTATGAGTAATTTCAATATTCTTTGGTAAACTTTCTTTAACAATTTCAAAACCGTGATTTTGAGATGTAATTTCTACATTACCATTAATTAAATTTTTGACAGGATGATTGGCTCCCCTGTGACCAAGCTTCATTTTTTTTGTTTTTGCACCAAGCGCTAAAGCAAGTATTTGATGACCAAGACAAATTCCAAAAATAGGAATATTCTTTTTAATTAGCTTTTTGATAGTTGCAATTGCATACTTGCCCGTTGCAGCTGGGTCACCAGGGCCATTAGATAAAAAAATGCCATCAGGTTTCATCTTTAATATTTTTTCTGCACTTATTTTACAAGGAACAATATCAACTTCACATCTAAAATCAGAAAAATATCTTAGAATATTTTTTTTGATTCCATAGTCCACAGCAACAACTTTAAATGATTTAATTTTATTTTTTATAAAACGACTTTCTTTTTTCCAAGTTTTAAAACCTATCCACTTATAATTTTTTTCTGTTGTAACTTGTCCAGCTAAATCTAAATTTTTTAAACCACTCCACTTAGTAGATAATTTTTTTAATTTATTAATATTAAATTTTCCTTTTTTGGAAAATGAAATTGTTCCTTTCGGAGCTCCTTTGTCCCTAATAAAGTTTGTTAAACTTCTAGTATCGAGACCTGTAATACCTACGATCTTATTCTTTTTAAGCCAGTGATCTAAATGTTTTAAAGCTCTATAATTTGATGGATTAGAGATTTCAGAATTAAAGATTACTCCTCTGGTCCAAATTTTATCAGATTCATGATCATCTTTATTCGTTCCAACGTTTCCGATGTGAGGAAATGTGAAATTGATTATTTGTCCCGCATAAGAAGGATCTGATATTATTTCCTGATAACCGGTTATAGAAGTGTTAAAGCAAACCTCTCCTGTTATTGTGCTTTCATAACCGAATCCATTACCTTTGAAAAAACTGCCATCTTCTAAAACTAAAATGCCTGTGGGATTAATCTTTTTGAGATTATCTTTTATTTGATGCGTTAAATTTGTTTTTACTACCAAATACAACTCATGAGTTAAAGGCTTTTACTATAAAACATGATTTCGCGCAACATATGAAAAAGTATTTATATCGTCAAGATAGAATTTTTTTTCTTTTGATAATTTTAATGTTTGAAGTAAATTGACTTTTTATAATTCATGTCACTACGAGAAAAAATAAGCAGTCAGTTTAATATTGCACTAAAAGATAAAAACAAAACTTTGGTTTCTACCCTGAGGTTAATTTTGGCGGCTATTAAAGAAAGCGATATTGCTAATAGATCTGGCGGAAAAAAAGAGGACATTAAAGATCCTGAAATTATAAAAGTTTTGCGCAAAATGAAAAAACAGAGACAGGATTCGGTAGATTTATACAAAAAGGGAGAAAGACAAGAGCTGGTCGAAGCAGAAGAGACCGAGATAAAAATAATAGATTCATTTCTTCCAAAGCAACTCAGCGAAGATGAAACTAGGAAAATTTGCAAGGAAGCAATAGAATCTTTAGGTGCTTCAAGTCTTAAAGACATGGGAAAGATTATGGGTTCACTAAAACAGAAACATTCTGATTCAATTGATTTTTCTAAAGCAAACACAATAGTAAAAGGTTTGTTAACCCAATGAAATATCCAAAAGAGTATATTGAAGAGATTAAACTTAGGCTAAAAGTTTCTCAGGTCGTTGGTAAGTCTGTAAAGCTTAAAAAACGCGGAAAAGAGTTTGTTGGTTTATCACCCTTTTCAAATGAAAAAACACCATCATTTACAGTTAATGATGAAAAAGGTTTTTATCATTGTTTCAGTTCTGGTGAACACGGAAATATATTTGATTTTTTGATGAAAATAAAAAACTATAGATTTGGAGAAGCCGTGAGGACACTTGCTAGCGAAGCTGGTATGAAACCTTATCAATTTACAAAATTTGACGAAGAAAAACAAAATAGATGGAAAATATATAATGCTATTTTAGAAAAATATTCTAATTACTGTTATGAATATTTAAATTCAGGAAAAAATTCAGAGGTCATTCAATATTTAAACAAAAGAAAAATAACCCAAAAAGAAATAATTTTTTTTAAATTAGGATATTCGGATGCAAAAAATGATTTTTATGAGAAACTTAAAGAAGAATTTGATGAAAAACAAATTATATCTTCTGGAATTTATTATTACGATGAGAATAAAAAAAAATATATAGATAGATTTAAAAATAGAATAATTTTTCCTGTAAAAAATTTAAATGGTTCTGTTTTTGCTCTAGGCGGCAGATCGATATCACAATTAACTTTTGCTAAATATATTAATTCTCCTGAGACAGAATTTTATAAAAAAGGAAACAATTTATATAATATTGACAGTGCAAGAAAAATTAAAAATGAAAAAGAAGAAGTATTTATTGTTGAAGGTTATATGGATGTTATTAGTTTGCACAAATTTGGAATTTGTAACACAGTTGCAAATTTAGGAACTGCCATGACTGAAAGACAAATAGATTTGATTTGGAGATTTTTTAAAAATCCAATTATTTGTTTAGATGGAGATGCTAGTGGGCAGAAAGCTGCTTTGAGAGCAGCAGAAAGATTATTTCCAATGATGAAACCAGATTTTAAAATCTATTTTTTAACTTTACCTGAAAATTTAGATCCAGATTCTTTTGTAATTGAAAAAGGCAAAGACTCATTTATAAATCTAGCAAATAAAAAAATAGAAATTGACAATTTTATTTGGGAGTCTTACTACCAGAATTTAGACAAAACTAATCCTCACTCACTTTCATTATTTGAAAAAAAAATAGAATCGCTTTGCAATGAAGTAAAAGATAAAACATTGGCCAAGTATTATCTTAATAGCTTTAAACAAAAAATTAATGAACTAACTCCAAATTTAAATATTAATGAAAATAAATTTTTTCAATTTAAAAGAATAAAAAATCCTCTTCAGAAAACTAAAGAAACATTTAATCTACGAAATAAATTTACTGAAAAAGAATTAAAAGAGTTTTCAATTTTATATTTAATAATAAATTATTTAAACCTCTTTAGAAAAAATATTGAGCTAATTTCAGAGATCGACTTTTCAAGCGATCTTATGAAAGAGTTTAAACAAAAAATTTTAAATTTTTTGTTATCTGATCAATCTTCTGAAATTAAAAAGATTCAACCAGAAGATTTTGAGGATAAATTTAAAATTATTCTTAATCAAATAAATACATTTGCTCCTATTAAGATTATTTTAAAAAATAAAAATGATGATGAAATACTTTCAGTATTTAATGAAATAGTAAATGAAATCAAAAAAATTAATTTGAGAGACAAAATAGAGTTTTTAGAGGAAAAAGTTTCTCTGAATCTAGATGAAAAGCTATATTCGGAACTTCTTTCCCTTAGAAATCAATTAAAAAGTGGGTAAATAAACTATAGATTTTTTTTTTTTAGTTATTATATATATCTTCTCTATTTAGTTATAAAAGTTTTAAAAAAGGAAAATAAAGTGGAAAAAGTAATTACAAAATCTTTCGGTAGATTATTAGAAAAAGCGATACACAGGGGTTTTGTAACTTATGATGAATTAGGTAAATCATTAGGAAAAAGACATTTTAGTCGAGAAAATATAGAAAAAGCATTTTTACACATCTTTGACAATAAAGTTAGTCTCGTTAAACAAAAATCAGATTTTCGCGTAAATAGAAAAAAAGAATCTACAGCAGCTGATAATGAAAAAGGATCAGATCTAGATAAAAGTGACGATCCAATAAGAATGTATTTGAGGGAAATGGGAGGTGTAGAGCTTCTATCAAGAGAAGGTGAAATTGCAATCGCAAAAAGAATTGAAGCAGGAAAAACAGTTATGACTAGCGCTCTTTTACAAAGTCCTCTAACTGCTAAAAAAATTTTTGAATGGAAAGAAAAAATAGAAAAAAATGAATTATTAGTTAGAGAAATTATAGATATTGATTCTACTTATATGGATATCGAATCGGAAGGAGAATCTATAATTCGTGCAAAAAATAAGTTAAATGAAAAAAAACAAGCAGATAATAAAACTGATAAATTAAATAAAGAATCAAAAGATTCCAAAGAAGAAGATAAAGATGATAAAGAAGATAAAAAAGGCGAAGAATATAACGAAGAAGATGAATTTAATCCATCTCTTGCTGCGATGGAAGAAGAAATCAAACCTAAAATAATATCAACTATAAATATTCTTGCAAAAAACTATTCTAAATTAATTAAATATCAAAATGAAAAATTGCAATGCTCTTTAAATGATAGAAAATTTTCAAGAGCTAAAGAAACAGGCTATAAAAAAATAAAAAATGAATTAATTGATAAAGTAAAAAGCCTTCAACTTAATCCATCAGTATTAGAAGATTGGGTTCTGGCACATTACCAGGAAAATAAAAAAGTTATTTCTTTAGAGGGTTTTTTAATGAGATCTGCGCTCGATAGCAAGATATCGAGAGAAGAATTTCTTAAGTATTACTTAGGAAATGAAATTAATCCAAATTTTAAATCAATCGTTAACGACCATCCTCAGTGGAAAAATTTTTTAAAGAAGAAAAATAAAGAATTTACAGAAACTAGAGAAAGATTAGTTGAGTTTAGTAAAAAGATTGGATTGCCAGTAGGTGAGTTTAAACAACTAGTTAATAGAATTCTCAAAGGCGACAAGGAGTCAAGGATTGCGAAAAAAGAAATGGTCGAAGCCAATTTACGATTGGTAATATCTATTGCAAAAAAATATACAAACAGAGGTTTGCAATTTTTAGATTTAATTCAGGAAGGTAATATTGGCCTCATGAAAGCCGTCGATAAATTTGAATATGAAAGAGGTTATAAATTTTCTACTTATGCTACCTGGTGGATAAGACAAGCTATAACTAGATCAATAGCTGATCAAGCTAGAACAATAAGAATACCGGTACATATGATTGAAACTATAAACAAAATAGTTAGAACGTCTCGTCAGATATTAGGCGAAACAGGGCGTGAACCTACCCCAGAAGAAATTGCAAAGAAATTAGCCATGCCTTTAGATAGAGTCAGAAAAGTTTTAAAAATATCTAAAGAACCTGTTTCGTTAGAAACTCCAGTTGGTGACGAAGAAGATAGCAGTTTAGGAGATTTTATTGAAGATCAAAATGCATTACAACCACTCGATGCTTCAATAAGATTAAATCTAGGAGAGTCTACTACAAAAATTTTAGCAACACTTACTCCAAGAGAAGAAAGAGTTCTTAGAATGCGTTTTGGTATTGGAATGAATACCGATCACACTTTAGAAGAAGTTGGTTTACAGTTTTCTGTGACCAGAGAAAGAATAAGACAGATTGAGGCAAAAGCCTTAAGAAAACTTAAACACCCTAGTAGATCTAAACATCTGAAAAGTTTTCTAGAAAAATAAAGTTTTAATCTTTAATGATTAAATTATTTTGGAACACTCACAACCAGATAACACCTACTTCAAACGATCCTAACAAGGAAGATGTTTTTGACCACAAGTGGGGAATTTATCATAAACATTATTCAGATAAATGGATTTTTTACCTGTTAGAAAAAATTCAATATCAAAAAATTGAAAGTGAAAAAGACATAGACAGCGGCGATGTTTTAATAATAGTAGACTCAAGCGTTGAAAAAAAAAATGATCTTTACACAAAATTAAAATTGATTTGTTCTAAGGTTTTTTTAATACATTTAGGAGATGAATCGGGCAGACATGATTTAAGCCCAATTTATAACAATTGTAATTTTGTATGGAAGGCTTTTTGCACAAATAGATATTTTAATAATGAAAAAGTAAATTGTTTACCAATTGGGTATAAATCTGGTGTTGTACTAAAAAACAAAAAAAATGATAGGAAATATAAGTGGGCTTTTATCGGAACCCCGCATAAATCAAGTAGACACGATTTGTTATTTCAGCTTTCAAACATAGAACCTTCTTTTTTCTATAAGACAAAAAATTTTAACGAGAAGATAATAGAAGTTGAAGAAATGAGTGAAATTTTATCTTCAACAACATTTATTCCATGCCCAAACGGATTTGTTCATCCAGAGACTTATAGATTATACGAAGCATTGGAATGCGAATGTATTCCTATTGTTGAAAATTCATATAAATATTATGATCGTTTATTTCCCAGCAATCCATTTTTAAAAGTTGATAAGTGGCAAGAAGCAAAAAATATAATTGGAGCATGGGATAATAGTAAAATTATAAAAAAAAAAAATGATTGTAAGATCTGGTGGAGCAATTACAAAAAAGAGCTTCAAAATTTTATTTCAAGGAAAATTGCAAATGAATGAAATTAAACTTGACGAAATTGATAAATTAATAATTTCAAAAAAAATAGATCAGGCACAATTGGAACTTTCGAAACTCGGATCAGAATTTCATAAAAATCCTGAATATCTTTTTTTAAGAAGCAAAATTTTTTATATGAATAAATTATACTACATTGCAATTGATACTTTGTTGATTGCATTAGAATTCAAGCAAGAAGATAAAATATATAATTTATTGGGAGAGATTTATGCAACTTTAGGAAATCAAGGACTTAGTGAGAAGATATTAAATCCCGCTTTAAGATTCGAAGCTGTAAGCTCAGTTAAAGATATGCTTACAGGCATATATAAAATTTCGTGATTAATTAAGATTGTTTTTTTTGAAGTATTTTTGTGAAACGTGTTTATTTTTTTCAAAAATTTCTGGCCTTTGATTAATTAATTCTTGAATTTTTTTCCAATCAAAATTTATATTTGGCTGAAAATATTCAAACACTGACTTAATTACTTGAAAATCATCTTCTTCATCAACTGTTAATCTTTGATTTGAGTAATCTTTGTCACTCTGAATATTTAACATACTAAATTTTCCAGATTTTTTTAAATATGTAGTAACGTGTTCTTTATCAAAATCACTTTCAGCCAATTTGTAACATCTCTTTAATGAAGGAAAGCTTATTACCTCGACAGTTAAACCTATCGGGAAAGTGGGAGGACTTCCTGAAGAAACATAATCTTTTTTACTATTTTGAAAAGTTTCTACAAAATAGTCCACTAATTTCGGATCAGTTAAGGGATTATCGGCAGTTACTCTAACTACAGCATCAGCTTTATATTTTATTGCAGCATTATAATATCGCTCTAAAACATTAGCTTCACTCCCAACAAAAAAATGATATTTTTCTTTTTGAATATATTTTAAAAGTTTTTCATTACTTTTATGGTTCGATGTTGCAACTACAATTTCATCGATCTTTCTTGAAAGTGATAATCTTTTTAATAAAAGACCAATCATAGGAATACCACAAATTTGTTTCATAACTTTTCCAGGCAATCTAACCGAATTTGATCTTGCTTGTACTATTGCAACAACTTTCATTCTAATAATTCTTAGAGTTTAAAATTTCTTTAATTCCACTTTCCAATTTAATTTTGGGAGTATAATTTGTTTGTTTTTTTAGTTTTTCTACATTTGGTTGCCTATGAAAAATTTCTCTAGTTTTTTTTCTATCACTTTTTTCAAAAGAAATTTTTTCAATTTTTATTTTTTTGTTAGAAACTTTTACCATTTTTTTAGCTAAATCAATTACTGAGATTGGCTCTGAATCGTTACCAACATTGTATACGGTATTTTCTTTACCTTTTTTAAGAATGCCAGCAATACCATTAGCCGCATCATTTACATGACAATATGCTCTAATTTGTTTTCCATCTCCATATACTTTAATCGAGTTTCCATTTCTTATAGCTTTAGCAAATTTTGGTATCACAAAATCTTCTTTTTGGCCCAATCCATATAAATTAAAAAATCTACATATATTAAATTTTAAATCATAGATTTGACTATAAGCCCTTACATACTCTTCACCTGCTATTTTACTAATACCATAATTAGATTTAGGCGTAAGAATAGCGTCTTCCGAAATTGGTATTTTTTTTTGTTCACCATAAACTTCCGAAGAAGATGAAAAAATTATTTTTTTAACTTTATTCTTTACTGCGGAGTCCAATACGTTTGATGTTCCTCGAATGTTAATATGTAGGCATTGTAAGCTTCTTTTTTCTGTAATTTCGACACCGACCAAAGCAGCTAGATGAATAACTGTTTCACAACCCTTAATGGCTTTATCAATGTCGAAAGGATTTAATATACTTCCCCAAATCTTTTTATAAGGCAGTTTCTTGTCTTTTTCACTGTCAATTGAAGTAATATCAAAGCAAACAACTTCATGACCCATTTTTGAAAGTACATTAATAGTTTCTCTACCCAAAAAACCACCACCACCAGTAACTAATATTTTACTCATCTTTAAGCTAAATATATTTTGTTTAATTTTTTATTAAATCTGTTTCTGCAATCTACAATAATTTTTGAATATTTTTTTATTAAATTATAATCAAAATTATCATGATCTGTAACCAGGATTGAAGCATCAAACTTTTTCAAGTTTCTTACATTTAAAATAATGTTTTTGGCATGAATTTTTTTTTCTATATTCCTTAACTCGGGCTTATTTTTAAGAAAAGGATCAGAGAAGAAAACTTTGCATTTAAATTTATTAAGAATAGATATTATTCTTATTGATGGAGATTCTCTAATATCATCAGAATTTTTTTTGTACGAGATTCCCAAGATTAATATTTTTGATTTATTTAATTTTTTTTTTGTATCATGCAAAGCTTTTTTTAAAACATCTATAGCATATTGAGGCATACCATCATTTATTTTTGCTGACAGTTCAATAAATCTTGTCATTAATCCAAATTTTTTTGCTTTCCAAGTTAAGATAAAAGGATCGACAGGTATACAATGACCACCAAGTCCTGGACCGGGATAAAAAGCATGAAAGCCAAAAGGTTTAGTTTTAGCAGCCTTAATAGCTTCGTGAATATTTATATCCATTTTATTTGCTATTAGTTTCATTTCATTTACGAAGCCAATATTTATGGATCTATAAACATTTTCCAATAATTTTGTAAATTCTGCAGTTTTAATTGTGCTTACTTTTACAATTTTAGTAATTCGTGAATACAAAGTTTCTGCCAAATCAATACAATTAAAAGAAAAGCCAGAAATTATTTTTGGAATATTTCCTTTAGCGATTGTGAAATTTTTATTTCCAGGATCTTCTCTTTCTGGAGAATAAACTAAGAAAACATCTTTACCAGGCACTAGTTTATTTTTTTTTAATATTGGTAGAAAAAATTCTTCAGTTGCTCCAGGGTATATTGTACTTTCGAGAATTATCATTTGCTTTTTTTTAATATAGTTTTTAATTTTATTTGCAGTTTCACTGATATAACTCATATCAGGTGTTTTATTTTTGTATAAAGGTGTTGGAACACAAACTATGATTACATCAACCGAACTAATTATTTTAAAATTATTAGTTACTTGGAAACCTAGTGAAAGAGCATGTTTGATTTCTTTGCTATCAATGCTGGCGATGTAGCTTTTTTTTCTTTTAATACTATCAATTTTTTGTTTATCCCTATCTATTCCATAAACTTTATATCCTTTTTTTAAGAATCTAAGACACAAAGGTAAGCCAACATAACCAATTCCAATAACAGCTATTTTGATTTTTTTATTGATAATTTTTTTTTTTAAGTAATGCATGCCTTTAAATTATACATTGTTCATTATTTGAACACTCAACTAATTTGATAGATATAGCTAGATTCTGCTAATTAAGCAATAGAATAACAAAAATTAAAATATCTTAACTTTACAAATTAGGAATTAGATTTCTAAACTTGAAACAACTTAAAAATACTTGTAAACATTGATTTATTAATAAGGGCCTGTAGCTCAGCTGGTTAGAGCAGTACACTCATAATGTATTGGTCCCAGGTTCGAATCCTGGCGGGCCCACCAAAATTTGTTTTATTAAATGATTTATATTTCTCTAAGCACTATTCCTTCTAGAATAAAAAATTTATATAAATCAGTAAATTCACTTCTAAGTCAATCTCAAAAACCTGACAAAATTTTTATCAATATACCAATGAAATATAAACGTTTTGCAGAAAAAATTAGTGACGAGCAAATACCAAAATTTAATAATGATGTTGTTGAAATTATAAGATGCGAAGATTATGGGCCAGGAACTAAATTATTAGGATCTTTAAATAAATTTGAAAAAAACTCACTAGTAATTTTAGCTGATGACGATAATGTTTACAAAGATTACATGATAGAAAAATTTTTTTATTTTTACAGTATAGATAAAAATAATTCTTATAGTTTTTATGTTCATCCGTTAGGAAATTTTGGAATTGGCCAGGGCGCAGATGGTTTTGCTATAAACACAAATCATCTGGATGGTATAAAAAAATTTTATGATCTTGCGATAAAAGATTATGAGCAACTTTTTATACATGACGATTTATGGATTTCCTATTTTTTGTTTTATTTAAAAAAAATCAAAATACTGTCTTTGCAAAATTATATTAAAAAAGAGGAAAATGAAAAATTCACTTTGATTTACGAAAGTCACAACAAAAGCCCAGGTTTAATTTCCTCATATGGCAAAAACTTAAACGAATCGATATTAAAGAGAGATAAAATTGCCCTAGAGAGTTTAAAATATTTAAAAGAAAAAATAAAAGAAATTAAATTTTGATTTTTTAATAGTTAAAATTTGTAATATATTCTAGATCAGCCTCAACCATATTAATTACCAGGTTATCAAAAGATATTTCCGGCTTCCATTTCAGAATTTTTTTTGCTTTTGAGCAGTCAGCTAAAAGACTGTTAACTTCTGCTGGTCTCATAAGATGTTTATCTATAATTAAATGATCTTTGTAATTTAAACCCACATGATTAAAAGCCTTTCTAGCAAAATCTTCTACTGAAAATTCTTTGCCTGTTCCAACAACAAAATCATCAGGTTTCTTTTGTTGTAGCATTAACCACATCGCATTTACATAATCTTGTGCATGACCCCAATCTCTTTTTGCTTTTATATTTCCAAGTTTTATTTTTTTTTGTAAACCTTTTTTAATTCTAGCTACACCAAAGGATATTTTTCTAGTTACGAATTCAAACCCTCTTCGTGGAGATTCATGATTAAATAAAATTCCGTTAGAAGCATGAAGATTGTAAGCCTCTCTGTAATTCTTTGTTAAGTGAAAACCAGTAACTTTTGATATACCGTAAGCTGAACGTGGATGAAAAAAAGTTAATTCATTTTGAGGTTTTGTTTTTGTTTCTCCAAACATTTCTGAAGACGCTGCAAAATAAAATTTTATTTTTCCAGAAAATTCTTTGACCGCAGAAAGTATGTAATGAGTTCCATTAATATTTGTATTAAAAGTTGAAAACTCATCTTCAAAAGAATAACCCACATAACTTTGTGCAGCTAAATGGTAGACCTCATCTGGTTTTATTTTTTTTACGATATTAAATATACTGGCGTAGCTTTCTAACGAAGCAGAATGCAAAGTTATATCTTTTAGAACCTTTCTTATTCTCCATAATCTGTGGGTTTCGTCCTCAAGCGCCACTCTCCTTACTATTCCATGAACTTCATAACCTTTGTTTAAAAGCAGTTCAGCAAGATAAGATCCGTCTTGTCCTGTAATTCCAGTTATTAAAGCAACTTTCGACATATAAATTTTTTTGTATTATTAATATTCAGCTATACGTATCTTTTTTTTAATAGTAATTCAATTATATTATAAAAATACGATCCTATTATTTAAAAAATTAAATTTATAAATTTAAGACTTTGAGTTTCTGGCTTCATCAAAGAAGTTTTTCCATTCAATAGATCTTGCTTCCCATGAATAAGTCGCATTTATACTTTCGCTTTGAAGTCTAAGTTTATTTTGGTTTTCTGGTGACCAATAATTTTTAATGCTGTTTAAAAGTTTTTTTTTATATTTTATTTCTAAGTTATTAAAATTTCTGTCAAAACATACAAACGAAGCAAATGGAGTACATGTTTCGTATAAAGCGCCAAGGTTAGTAGTGACTATTTCACACCCCGCGGCCATCGATTCAATTGCTGAGATGCAACTAGTTTCCGGCCAAATACTTGGAAATGCATATATGTGCATTTTTTTTAAAAGTGAAATTATTTTTTTATTTTCTACGAATCCTAAATAATTAACATTTTTTGTATTTTTACATTCGTCAAAAATATTTTGATATTTTTTTCCATATATATTATCAAATTTATTTCCATATATTTTTGTTGATGAACAGACATTAAGTTCTACGTTTTCCAAATTTAATTCCTTAAAAACTTTCAAAAGATGTACTAGTCCTCTCCAGGGAGTTGTATGATAAATTAAATTTATTTTACCCTTAGGTTTTTTATGAAATTCGATTTTATTAATAGCATTTTTAATAACAATCGATTTACTTTCCGGTATTTTAAATTGATATAAAAATTTTTCAAAATTCCAATTGGAATTGAATACAATATAGTCCAATTTATCCACGTAGTCTTTTAATCCTAAATTTTGAATTTCTTTTTGATTAACAAAATGCTGCACCCACAGGACGTTAATTTTTTCACTTTCTATTAAGTCATGATCGGCATTATTTAAAATTAAATTAATATCTTTAAAATTCTCATCTGGTAAATGATTTAAAAGACTTCGCATTTGATTTTCACTGCCGCCAAAAGATTCTTCAAACAGCACAGGTCTTGAGCTATCGCTATTCAATTTTTTTAAAATTCTAGATTTTTCTTCCACGAGGTAAGTTTAACGATCTATTTATTGATAAATTCCTTTAATGTAATAAATAATTTTGTAAAATCGCCGTTATTGCTTTCTATTACTGAAGAGAATTCTTCTTTTTGTGTTTTTGCTAGACTTAGCCCTTCAATAATTAAATCTCTAATCAACGGTTTATCAGGATTTTTTGTATAAATCCTCCAATCAATTTTTACCTCTGGTTTTTTGTCAGTTGCAAGAAGCAGACTTCTAACTATGGTATATTTTTCGTTCAAGACTTCGGCAGAAATAACTTCAATTTTAGGGTCTGAGTAATCTGACAATCTGGAAGTAAAGCTTTTAAGAAAATATTTTTCGAATAATGTCATATATTCTTTCAACTGATCTTTGGTTAATTGCTTTCTATAACTTCCTAGTGAATAATAACCAACACCTTTAATATCGACAGTTTCTAAGGCTAATTTAGATAATTTTTCTGTTTTGAATTCTTTTGTATTTGTATCGACAAGCACTTTTTTAGCTTCATTTACTATTTCGGTAATAAATTGTTTGGGATCACTGCTATACGCGTTACTTTTTTGTGTGATAATTGAAGTTAAGAAAATAAAAATAACAATAATGAAAAAATTTTTTTTCATATAATTTAATTTTTTTAATAAATTAATTATCTATCTCTTCCCAATCACCGTCGTCTTGAGTTTCAATTGGAGATTTAGAATTGGATATTTTTTTCTCTCTATTCTGCAAATATAAACTTTTTACCGATGCATAGAGATCAATTGAATTTTCTTCTAGACTATCAAAAGACTCAATATTTTTTGCTCTAAAATCTACGGCTCCAGTTCCTCTGTAATAATAATAGTTGTGTTCTGAATAGTTGCTATTACCTATTCCTGCTTTCACTTCACTGTTGTGAGTTATATGATAGACAGGATCTAAAAATGCGTTACCTACCAATCCAACAGCATCTCTGGCTGTCGTTGGTCCTAATATTGGAAGTACAAAATAACAACCGCTATCCGTTCCCCAAACACCAAGCGTTTGTCCAAAATCTTCTTTTCCCGGATCTTCCAATCCCATTGCAGCGGCAGGATCAAAAACACCTAAAATTCCAACAGTCGTATTTATTGCAAATCTTCCTGCTGTATTACCAGCTGCTCCCAAGTCTCCTTGTAGGATGTTATTGGACAAAGTTAACAAAGAACGTAAATTATCAACAAAATTACCTGTGCCTTTTCTTATTGGTAGTGGTATTGCTCGATAGCCTCTTGCTACAGGCTCAAATATTGCCGTGTCTAAGGCATGATTAAATTTAAACACAGCTCTACTTACGCCCTCAAAACATTCATTTGCAGTTCCTGGTTTATTTGAATCTTTTAAATCTTCGCTCCCCGTAGATCCGGCAAACGCGTTACCGGCCTGAACCATCAGAGATAGAACAGCTATCAAAAATAATTTTTTCAGCATCATCATAATGTGTCCTGGTTAGTATGTTATATATATCATTTATTGACAATAACTAGTTTAAATGTTGTTAAAAATAGGTCTTTTTTATAAGAATTTTAGTAAGATATAACAAGATGAAAATTACTAGTATAAAGTCACCAAACTTCAAAAGAGGGAAAAGATCATTTAAATCAATAAGATTTATCGTAATACATTATACTGGAATGCAATCTGAACTAGAATCCATTAAAAGATTATGTGATCCAAAGTCTGAGGTAAGCTGCCATTATTTAATTAATATAAAAGGCAAAGTTTTCAGGTTAGTTAAAGAACACCGAGTAGCTTGGCATGCAGGAAAATCTAATTGGGGAAAGTATAAAAATTTAAACAATAATTCGATTGGTATAGAGCTAGTCAATAAAGGGCATAAATTTGGTTACAAAAATTTTACAAAAAAACAAATATCGAATTTAATTAAACTTTGCAAAATTCTTATGAAAAAATATAAGATTAAAAAAAACAATATTATTGGTCACTCAGATATAGCTCCTTTAAGAAAAATTGATCCAGGTGAAAAATTCCCTTGGAAACATTTGGCAAAATATAAAATCGGAATTTGGCATAATTACAATTACCGTTTTTTAAAAAAATATAGAAAAAATTTTTTTATTAATAAGCAAAGTAGAAAAATTTTTTTGAAAAACTTAAATAAGATTGGCTATCGTTTTACAAATAGAAAGAAGTTTTTATCTAGAACCATTAAGGCTTTTCAGAGACATTTTAGAAAAGAGCTAATTAATGGGAGTTTGGATCAAGAATGCTTTATAATAGCTCAAAATCTATCAAAAAAGCTGTAAAAAAACCTTGATTTTATGTTGTTTTTTCATTAATAACCCATTGCCAGACAATTGATTAGTCGCTTTTGTTGAATAAACAAGAGAGGAAAGTCCGGGCTCTATAAGAACGCGGTGCCAGATAACTTCTGGCGAGGGAAACCTCAGGGATAGTGCCACAGAAAATAAACCGCCTGATCGAGGCAAGGGTGAAAAGGTGCGGTAAGAGCGCACCGGTTTTTTGGTAACAAAAAACGCATGGAAAACCCCACCGGGAGCAAGACCAAATAGAGGTAGCATGGCTTAATAGCCGAAAACAGTTCTTAGTTAGCTATCTGGGTTGGTTGCTAGAGATCAAATGCGAATTTGATCCCAGATAAATGACTGATTTAAATGACAGAACCCGGCTTATAGGTTGTCTGGCTTCTTAAAAGTTCTATCAACACATAAATAATTAGAAAAGGCTAAATGTTCGCTATTTGATTCTAAAATGATTCAAATTTGTGCTTAAAAAACAACTTCTGCGTTTTAAGTAAAATTAACCCATTTTTAAGCAAAAAATAGGGTATTGACGTATAGGTTGAAAACCCATAATATCCCATGTATTCCCAAAGGAGGGGGATATGGTGCTTAGAAAGCTAAATCATAGATCAGGTCTAGATTTCTTTCAGGGTGCCTTTGACTTAAAAATACATGTTTTTATCAACTTACGAAAACAAGCTAGACAAGAAATGGAGGGTTTCAGTGCCAGCCAGTTTTAGGTCATATTTAAGCAGCATGGGTTACAATGGAATTATTTGCTATCCATCATTTAATAATATTGCTATTGAAGCATTCCCACAAAACAGAATTGAAAAACTTTCAGAATCTATAGATTCATTAAATCCTTTCGAGGAAAAAAGAGATATTTTTGCTACGTCAGTTCTTGCTGAAAGCGTTAATCTTCATTTCGATAGTGAAGGAAGAATTTCCATACCTGATAAATTATTAAATCATGCAAAAATTAAACAAACCATGCTTTTTGTAGGCCAGGGAACGACCTTCCAAATTTGGGAACCAAAACTTTTTGAAAAATTCAAAGCACAAGCTAGAAAAAAAGCTAATTTGAATAGAGCGAGCCTAAAATGGGAAACACAATTTAAAAAGGAGGGTAAATGACAATAAATATTAAAGGTCCAGAGTTGAAAGAATTAAAACCTAGAATTTTAGTTTTGGGAGTTGGTGGAGCAGGAGGAAATGCAATTAATGGAATGATAGACGCCGGAATGGAAGGCGTAGAGTTTGTTGCTGTTAATACTGATGCACAAGATTTAATAAATAATAAGGCTACTGGAAAAATTCAGTTAGGAGCAAATTTAACAAAAGGTTTAGGCGCTGGAGCTAAACATGAAATTGGCCAAGCAGCAGCAGAAGAATCTTTAAATGATATTGTTGATTACATAAAAGGAAGCAATATGGTTTTTATAACAGCTGGTATGGGTGGAGGAACTGGAACAGGAGCATCTCATGTTATAGCTAGAGCTGCGAAGGAATTAAATATTCTTACTGTAGGCGTGGTTACACTTCCTTTTTCTTTAGAAGGTCCAAAAAAAATGAGAATAGCTTTACAAGGATTAGAAGAATTAAAAAAACATTTAGACACCAATATAGTAGTTCCAAATCAAAATTTATTTAAAATAGTAAATGAAAAGACAACTTTAAAACATTCATTTGGACTATCAAATGACGTACTAAAGTTTGGTGTTCAAAGCGTTACTGATTTGATGGTAAGACCAGGTCTGGTCAATTTAGATTTTGCAGATGTAGAAACCATTATGAAAGGAATGGGCAAAGCAATGATGGGAACAGGTGAAGCAGAAGGAGAAAAAAGAGCTGAGGAAGCTACACAAGCAGCATTGCTAAATCCATTGATAGATGAATACTCTTTAAAAGGTGCAAAAGGTCTTCTAGTTAATATAACAGGGGGATCAGATCTTACTTTGTTTGAAGTTGACGAAGCTGTAAACAAAATTAGAGCAGAAGTAGATCCTGAAGCAGAGTTAATCTTTGGTTCTATTGAGGACGAAAGACTAAATGGGAAAATTAGAGTGTCAATTGTTGCTACAGCTCTCGATGGACAAGAACCAGAAACTAAGCCTGTTGTTAGTATGATCCACAGACTTCATAACAGAAACGCAGGTTATGGTAGTGCTTTCACAAACAACATGTCCACTAACCAAAACACTTTAAGTGCAACAGAAGGTGCGACGGCTTTAAATTTAAACAATATTGTAGAAGAAAACAAAGAAGCTCAACAAAATTTAGAGAAAGATAAAAATGATAGCATTATAAATGATGCATCATTGGAGAATGTTTCAATGGAAAATGCCGCATATCTTCAAAATGTAGAAAATACACCTGAAGAAAATATTTCTACAGACGAAGACACCCCAACATTTGAGGTAGAAAGTATCGAGCTAGCAACTCCAGAACTTTTTTCTGAAAATGAAGTAGAAGATTCATTTAATCAAGACAATGTTAGTGGAGCAGAGCCTAAAATATTCGAAAATACAAAATCAGAGGAAACAACACCAAAAGAACCTGAAATGTTCGAAGAATCAAACAAAGAAGAGGATTTTGAAATACCGGCTTTTTTAAGACGACAAAAAAACTAAATGAAAGAGAGTAAAGATATTTATGAATGCCACCATGTCACTGGACAAAACACAACATCAACCAGTGATGCTCGATCAAGTATTAAGCATTATATCCCCTCAACATGGTGGCATTTTTATTGATTGTACCTTTGGAGGTGGAGGGTATTCGCAGGCAATATTAAAACACCCAAACACAAAAGTTTTTGCAATCGATAGAGACAAGCTTACAAAGAAATATGCAAATCAATTAGCAAACAAATTTCCAAAAAGATTTAATTTTAATTTAAGCAAATTTAGTAATTTAAAAAATATTTTTAATTTAAATCCAAGTCCAAAAGCCATAGTTTTTGATTTAGGGGTATCTTCCTTCCAGCTTTCAGATTATGAAAGAGGATTTTCTTTCCAATCAACAGGAAATCTCAGTATGCAAATGGGTATTAATAAGTATTCAGCTTTTGATGTTGTTAACAATCTAGATAAGAGAAATTTAGCAAGTATAATTAAAATTTTAGGCCAAGAAAAAGATGGAAAAATAATTGCAAATCAAATCGTAAGATACAGAACTAAAAAACCAATAAATACATCAGAAGAATTAGCGAATATAATTAGAAGGGCAAAAAAAAATTATAGTAGATTTAAAACAAATCCAGCAACCAAAACTTTCTTAGCTATACGAATTTTTATAAATCAAGAGTTGTCGGAACTAATCTCTGGACTATTTGCCGCAACTGAACTTTTAAAAAATGGAGGAATTTTAGCGGTTGTAAGTTTTAATTCTTTAGAAGACAAAATAGTTAAAAATTTTTTCAATTATTATTCTAGTTTAAATAAAAATCCATCAAGGTACTTACCTCAAAAAGAGGAGAAACCAAATTTATTTAAGTTGTTTTTAAAAAAACCTTTAACACCAAACAAAAAAGAAATTTCTAAAAATATTCGTAGCAGGTCAGCAAAACTCAGATACGCTATAAGAAATGACAATTCGTTTTTTTATTCAAATGAGATTCAAAAAAAATTTCAAAAAATTTTTAATGTAGAAGAAATAATGTTATGAACGATAAATTTGAAAGTTATGATTATAAACTAGACCCTAATAAATGGCTTGATACTCTTCCAGCCAGAGGTAAAAATAACATAGACACAACATTCAAGTTTCCTTCAATAAAATATTACTTAACAATTATTTTGTTCATCATTGGCCTCATCTCTGTATCTGTAATTAAAAATGAAACAAGAAATTTACAAAAGGAGATAAGCAATCTTCGCGCATCTATTAATTCAATTAATCGTGAATTACATCAGACTGTATTGGATCATGTAGTAATTACATCTCCAGAAAATATTGAGGAATTAGCACAAGAATATTTGGAACATGATTTTATTCCATACAAAAAAGACCAAATTAAAAATTTAAATGAAAACGAAAAAATTATCGCAAGCACAAAAATAACAAAAAAAAACAAAATAAAAAAAATAATTAAAGAAAAAGCAGAAGAAAAAAGAGTGGAACTTGCAAAGCTTAAAGAAATTTACGAACAGCCAAAAAAATTACCTGGAGAAATTAAACTTCAACTCTCAAAAAAAATAGAGGCAGCAAAGTTTGATTTAAAAAAAATATATGAAAATCCATCTGAGACAATTACTTCAGATAGAATGTACAAGTGGGCCGGAATTCAAGTTGTCAAAGTTTTTCTAGGTATTCCTGTAATACCCGGTAGATAAATTTTAATGAAAGGCAAAATAAAAAAACAAAATAATCAAAAAAGTTTTTATTTTGAGGATTACACAGAGTCAGAAATAAATACAAAAAGCAAAAGTAGTCAATTAGTAAAAATTTCGCTAAGCAGAGTTGGTTTTTTATTTTTTGTTTTTTTAACATTAATTTTTATCTTTAGTATTAAAATTATTTATCTTTCCTTATATCCTGAAAAAGATTTTTTTTTAGAAAAAGCTAATAAGAATTTTTTAAAAGACAGAGGCGATATTATCGATAGGAATGGAACAATACTTGCAAGAAACATTGATATTTATTCAGCGGCAGTAAGACCAAAACTAGTAAAAAATAAAGAAAAATTCTTATTAAATTTAAGAATAGCATTCCCCCAGTTAAATTCTAATGAGATTAAAAAAAAACTTAATGGAAATAAATTTTTTTATATAAAAAAAAGATTAACAGAAGATGAAAAAACAAATTTCTGGTTAATGGGTAACAAAGCTATTGTCCTAGAAAAAAAACAATTTAGAATTTATCCACAAAAATATTTATTTAGTCATATTCTGGGTCAAATCGATGACGATAACACTGGCATTTCTGGTTTAGAAAAATTCCTCGACGCAGATTTAAAAAGAAAAGAATTTATAAATAGCTCTGTTATTTTGACATTGGATTCGAATTTGCAGCATTTAATAAGAGAAGAATTAATTAAAGCAGAAAAAAATTTTGATACTGTAGGTAGCGCAGCACTTCTGATGAATATAGATAATGGTGAGGTACTATCTCTAGTCTCTTTGCCTGACTATGATTTAAATAAAAGAATATCAATAAAAGATGACATGTATACGAATAAAATAACCAAAGGGGTTTATGAGCTGGGCTCAGTTTTTAAAACTTTTACACTAGCTGCTGGATTAGAAACCAAAGTAATTGATTCAAATACTATGTTTAACAACTTGGAAGATAAAATATTTTGTGCTGGAAGAAAAATATCCGAACATGATCGTTTGCCAAAAAATTTAAGCGCAGAACAAATATTGATTCGATCATCCAATATAGGAGCAATTAGAATAGCTCAAAAGGTAGGTATGGAAAAATATAAAGATTTTTTAAATTCATTAGAACTTTTTAAAACCATCGATTTTGATTTAGAAGAAGTTGGTACACCACTTCCTTTTACATGGGGCAAATGTAAGCTAGCAACTTCATCTTTTGGACACGGTATTACTACCACACCATTACAGTTAGCAAGAGCCTATGCTATTTTGGGAAATGGGGGATATGAAGTTGAACCAACCATTTTACAAAAAAGAATTAGCTTTTCAGATGAAAGAAAAAAGATTGTTTCATCTAAAACGAGCGATGCGATTAATTCTATGTTAAGAAAAGTTGTAGCCAATAAAGAAGGAACAGCTAATTTTGCAAATATAAATGGTTATGAAGTTGGAGGAAAAACGGGAACTGCGCTAAAGTCAATCGATGGAATTTACACAGAAAAAAAATTGAATACATTCATATCATTATTTCCAACTAGCAAACCAAAGTATCTTTTACTTGTAATGCTAGACGAGCCAAAGCCAGCCCCAAATTTTGTATATGAATTTCCTAACGGTTATAAGCACAAGGGAGAAAAGCGCAATACTTCAGGCTGGAATACGGTAGTAGTTGCCGGCAAGATTATAGAGAAAATTGGTCCAATTTTAGCCATAAATAACTTACAAGCTTCCAAAAAATTTTAAATGCGTTTAGGTAGCTTGCTCAAAATTTCGGAAAGAGACTATCGAAATATTATAATAAAAGGAATTAGTTTCGATAGTAATAAAGTTAAAAAACAAGATGTTTTTTTCGCTATCACAGGACACAAAACATCTGGAAAGAAATTTATAAAAGAAGCTATATTAAAAGGTGCTTCTGTAATTGTTAGTGACAACAAGTACAAAATATCCAATTCAAAAATTCCTATATTAAAAGTAAATGATATTAGAAAAACTTTGTCAGAAGCTTGCTCTAATTTTTATAAAAAAAAACCACAATTTATTGCTGCTGTGACAGGTACAAACGGCAAATCTTCTGTATCAGATTTTTTTTATCAAATATTGACTCTATGCAACATTTCTGCTGCTTCAATTGGAACCTTAGGAGTTAAATCTAAAAAATATAGCCAAAAGACCAATTTAACTTCCTTAGATCCATTAACTTTACATAAAAATTTGGAAATTTTATCTAAAAATAAAGTTAATAGTGTAATCTTAGAAGCATCAAGTCATGGACTGAGTCAAAAAAGATTAGATGGTTTAGATATAAATATAGGGATATTTACCAACTTAAGTCACGACCACCTAGACTATCATAAAAGTATTAAGAGTTATTTTAACTCTAAAATGTACTTATTTAAAAATTTATTAAACAAATATTCCAAAATTATTACGGATGAAGAAATAAAAGAATACAAATCCATAAATAAAATAGCTAATGAAAGAAAGATCAGAAAAGAAACTATCGGCTCAGACACTGGCACGATAAGAGTTTTAGGTCACAAATATCACAAGAGTGAACAAAAAATTAAAATTTTAATAGATTCAAAAGTTTTTGAAATAAAGATTCCTCTGATTGGATATTTTCAAGTTAAAAACTTGCTTATGGCAATTTTGGTGGCTAAAAATTTTGGATTAAATAAGAAAAAAATTTTTAAAATAGTAAATAAAATCAAACCTGTACCAGGAAGACTCGAATGTGTAGCAAATTTAAATAACAATTCTAAAATTATTATTGATTTTGCACATACTCCCGATGCATTAGAACAAAGTTTGATAGCAATAAAAAATCAATTTAAAAAAAAAATTATAATAGTTTTCGGGTGTGGGGGAGAGAGAGATAAAAAAAAGAGATTAATAATGGGTAAAATAGCTAAGAGATATTGTAGAAAAATTTTTGTTACAGATGATAATCCCAGAAATGAAAATCCTAAAAAAATAAGAAATTCAATAATGCAAGGCTGTAAGAAACTTGCCGTTAATATTGGCAACAGAAGAAAAGCGATTAAGTCGGCCATTAAAAATTTACAATCCAACGAAGTTCTTTTAGTTGCCGGCAAAGGACATGAAAACAAACAAGACTATGGTAACAGAATTATGAATTTTTCTGATAAAAAAGTTATAAAAGAAATACTATTAAGAAATAAAAATTATTATGAAAATACTTTTGAAAAAATTAAATATAATGGAGTTTCGATTAATTCTAAGAATATTAAAAAAAATAATATTTTTTTTGCCATCAAAGGAAAAAAAAATGATGGACATTTTTATGCTAAAGAAGCAATAAAAAAAGGTGCCGTCAAAATTGTAGTAAGTAGAAAAATAAAAGGATTACCAATAAATAAAATTTTAAAAGTAAAAAATACTTTTTCATCTTTAAATAGTTTGGCCAAAGCTACCAGAGACGGTTCATCAGCGAGAATCTTAGGAATAACAGGTAGCGTAGGCAAAACTACCCTAAAAAATCTTATAAGTTTTTGTCTAAAGAATTATGGCAAAGTTCACCACTCTCCATATTCGTATAATAACAAATATGGTGTGCCATTAAGCATTTCAAATCTAAAAAGCAATGTAGATTTTGGAGTATTTGAGATTGGGATGGATAAAAAAGGCGAAATAGATAATTTGTCGAAAATCGTTAAACCAGATACAGCAATTATTACAAACATTTCAGAGGCACACTTAAAGAATTTTAAAAACTTAAAGGATATTGCTAGAGCTAAATCAGAAATAATCTCCAATATTTTGGAGAGTGGAAATATAATTTTAAATAAAGATTGTAAATTTTTCAATTTTTTATCTGCAAAAGCCAAAAAAAGAAAAATTAAAGTGGTCACTTTTGGAATTAAAAAAAAATCAGATGTATTTTTGTTAAGCATAAAAAGAATAAAAAATTATTATAGATTAAAAGTAAAAGTAAGAAATAAGATTTTTTATTTTAATTCAAAATATGCAACAAATAATTTCAAGTATAATATTTTGGCTTGTATTTGTTTATTATCAATCTTTGATTTAAATTTATATAATATGGAAAAAATATTTTTTGATTTTAAAATTCCCGAAGGTAGGGGAGATATACAGGTTATTAAAACCTTTAATAAAAAGTTTAAATTTATTGATGAAAGTTATAATGCAAATCCGCTATCTATGAGATCAGCGATAAGAAATGTAAGTCAATTTGATACAAAAAATAAAGAAAAAAAATATGCACTTCTGGGAGATATGTTGGAGCTAGGAAAAAAGTCAAAAAAACTTCATAAAGAATTATCAAAAACTATTAATAAAAGCGATATTGATAAAGTTTTTGTTTATGGAAAACTCATAAAAGAAACGTTTAGTTGTTTGTTAAAGAATAAAAAGGGAAAATCATTTAAAAACCTTAGAGAAGCATACGATCATTTTGATAAAATTATACACAACAACGATTTGCTTATGGTAAAAGGATCAAATGCAACTGGTTTGAATCAATTTTCTAAAAAAATAAAAAGAGGACGAATAAGTGCTATATAGTTTTTTCATTTCTTTAATCGAACAGTTTTCGGCACTTAATGTATTTAGATATTTAACATTTAGAACCGGACTATCAGTAATGTCTTCCATGATAATAGTTTTTTTAGTAGGAGGGCCATTCATAAAATTTATTCAATCTCATAAAATTACTGGCCCAATAAGAGAAGATGGACCAATAGATCACATTGTTAAAAAAGTAGGAACGCCAACCATGGGAGGTTTACTTATTCTAATTGGAATACTTTTTGGCACATTGTTGTGGGCCGACCTAAGCAATTCATATATTTGGGTTTTATTGTTTGTAGTAACGAGTTTTGGTTTGCTCGGTGTTGTTGATGATTATTTAAAAATAAGACACAGTAATTCTCGAGGTATATCATCCGGAAAAAAAATAATTTTTCAAATTATACTTTCTCTTGTTGCTGTACTTTTATTAGTAGAGTTTGGAGATAATGATCATCTTAAAAATCTTTATTTTCCTTTCTTTAAAAATTTAATACTTCACTTGGGTTTATTTTTTATTCCTTTTGCTATTTTTATAATTGTAGGTTCATCGAATGCTGTGAATTTAACTGATGGGTTGGATGGTCTCGCTACAGTTCCGGTAATGCTGGTAGCGTTATCTTTTACATTTATTTGTTATGTAGTTGGAAATACAGTTTTTTCGGAATACTTACAAATACCTTACATACCAAATGTTGGAGAAGCCTCTATTTTTTGTGGATCAATTGTTGGATCTTGTTTAGGTTTTTTATGGTACAACGCACCTCCAGCAAAAATTTTTATGGGAGACACCGGTTCACTATCACTCGGTAGTTCTTTGGGTGCAGTCAGCATTATATCAAAACATGAAATAGTTTTAGCAATAGTTGGAGGTTTATTTGTTTTAGAAACTGTTTCTGTCATCATTCAAGTAATATCTTTTAAATTGACAGGCAAAAGAGTATTTATGATGGCTCCACTACATCATCACTTTGAGAAAAAAGGGTGGGCAGAATCTACAGTAGTTATTAGATTTTGGATTATATCTATAATTTTGGCGCTTATAGGACTAGCAACACTAAAATTAAGATAGTTAATGTTATCTTTAAAAAAATACCAAAATAAAAAAATAGCTATATATGGCATGGGTTTAAGTGGGTGCTCAGTCGCAAGAACGTTGATAAAAGGAAAATCTAAAATATTTTGTTGGGATGATAATAAAAATGTAAGAAAAAAAATAAAGAAACTGGACTATCCTATAAATAAATTTTGGTTAAAAA
>CACIWQ010000007.1 GCA_902590395.1 uncultured Pelagibacteraceae bacterium | reverse complement strand
ATTATTGTCTAGCTAATCCTTCTGTTGGCGCTAAACAGGTAGTTTGTGAAGCTTGGAGAAATCTTGTAGCTGTCGGCTCCGATCCATTAGCTATTACCAACTGCTTAAATTTTGGAAATCCAGAAAAGGAGAAAATAATGGGACAGTTTGTAGAAACAATAAATGGAATCTCTGAGGCTTGTAAATATTTAAATTTTCCAGTGGTTTCTGGTAATGTTTCCTTTTACAATCAAACGCAAAATAAATCTATATCACCAACTCCAACTATCGGAGGAGTTGGTTTGATTAAAAATCTAGATTTGATGATAACCAAAAATTTAAAAGAGTTAGGGAGTTATATATTTGTTGTAGGAAAAACATCTGGACATCTATATCAAAGTGAACTTTTTAGAGAGGTTTTCGGAATAATGTATGGACCTCCGCCTGAAGTTAACCTATTTAATGAAAAAAATAATGGTAAATTAATTAGATCTCTTATTTCAAAAAAACTTGTTAATTCTGTCCATGATATATCATCCGGAGGTATAATTTTGACGCTTGTTGAGATGTGTATTTCAGGCAAAATTGGTGCAAAGATAAAAATTCCTCAAGATAAAATAGGCGCTCATGAATACTTATTTGGGGAGGATCAAAGTAGATATTTGATGGAAATAAGTGAAAAAAATAAAGATGAAGTAATTAAAATTTTAGAAAAAAATAGTGTATACTATGAAATTATAGGAAGAACGCAGGAAGAAAGTTTAGATTTAAATAAAGAGTTTAATGTAAAATTAGCCGAGCTTTCAGAATTAAATTCTTTTTGGTTTAGAAATTATTTTAGAGAAAGTTAATAAATATGAGTATAAAATTAGAAGAGATAAAAAGCTTAATTAAAGAAGCTTTTCCTGATGCAGAAGTTAACATTCAGGACTTAGCTGGAGATGAAAATCATTATTCTGCGACAATTAAATCAAAAATTTTTACTGGTAAAAGCAAAATTGAGCAGCATAAAATGGTATATAAGGCTTTGAAGGGAAAAATGGGTAATGAGTTACATGCTTTAGCTTTAAATACAAAGGAGAATTAAATGTTAAGTGAAAATATTAAAGAAAAAATAATCAAACTAATTGAAAAAAATGATGTGTGTTTATTTATGAAAGGTACGCCAGAAGTACCACAATGTGGTTTTTCGATGGCTGTGTCAAATGTTCTAAAACACCTAAAAGTAAATTTTACTGGAATTAACGTTCTCGAAGATTCAGAAATTCGTGAAGGTATTAAATTATACAGTGACTGGCCTACGATTCCACAACTGTACATAAAAAATGAATTTATTGGCGGTTGCGATATTGTTAAAGAAATGTTTGAAAAAGGTGAACTCCAAACAAAATTAAAAGAAAAAAAAATTGACCACAAGAACAACTGATAAATTTATTTAAGTATTGTTCTTATTTTTTTACTTATATATTTTTTGAATATTTTAAAAAATGAGATATTTCTAAAGTCCTCATTTCTTATCTTGTTATCTATTTCATACTCTATCTTATCTGTCCAAGCTAATTCTATAACTAAACTTTCTCTAAAGATATTCTCCAATTGTTTTGCCATTGATACTGTAATAAAAGGATTTATAAGCTGATTCTTTCTTGACGCTATGAGTTTTTTGTTAACATCATCAAAATAAAACCACCAAATATGATCAGTTTTATTTTCAAAAACTAGATTGTCCGCAAGTCTTGAGGGTAACTCTATATAACCTTTTGAAGATATTCTTTCTAATTCCTTTATAAAAAATTCAAAGTCTTCAACATGTTCAATTACATGACTAGAAATAATAAAATCAAATTCTTTATTTTTAAAAGGAAGTTTTTTTTCAGAAATTTTAATAAATTTTCTATTTTTATAGAATTTTGAAAAATCTTTAATGTCAGCTATTACTGTAGCGTTTTTATGTGCTCTAAAACCACATCCTATATCAAGTATTTTCCAACCAGGATTATCTGCCAGGATATCATTTACACGTTTTATTGAAGTTCTTGTTAACAAGTTAAATTATATTATCTTGAATAATATTCTATTACTAAATTTGGTTCCATAATTGTTGGATACGGTACTTCAGAAAATTTAGGAACACGAATTAACTTTGCTTTTTTATTTTTTGCATCCATTTGTATATATTCAGGAACATCCCTTTCTTTACTAACTAAAGAACCAGCGAGTGTTACCATATCTTTTGATTTATCTTTTATTTCAATTACGTCTTCGGGTTTGGTCAGATAGCTTGGAATATTTACTTTTTTTCCATTTACTTTTATATGGCCATGATTTATTAACTGTCTCGCCGAAAATACTGTTACAGCAAATTTTGCTCTATAAATAACTGTATCAAGACGTCTTTCAAGAAAAGCTACCAAATTTTCTGTGGTATTACCTTTTTGTTTAATCGCTTTACGATAAGTATTCCTAAATTGTCTTTCATTCATATTTCCATAATAAAATTTCATCTTTTGTTTAGCCTCGAGCTGAGTACCATAGTCTGATGGTTTCCCTTTTTTTGACTTTCCGTGTTGTCCTGGAGGATAGTTTCTGGAATTGAATGGACTTTTTGGTCTACCCCATAAGTTAACTTTAAGTCTCCTGTCAACTTTGTGTTTTGATGCAAGTCTCTTTGTCATATTTTGTTTGAGATTTATAAACGATGGTAACTTTTTGTCAATTCAGGTTTTCTTGTTAAAATCATTTAAAGTAGCAAAAATTCCGAGCAAAATACGTATTTCTTGCTCTGATAAATTCATTCTATGAAATATGTTATTAATATTTCTAAGCATGCTTTTTCTTTTGTGTTTTGGCTGCAAAAAGCCCTTTTTATCCAGATTCTTAATAATAAAATTTAAAAACTTATTAACCTCAGATTTGGTAGCTATTGAGCTTTTATAATTCGATCTATAAATCACTTTTTTTTGATTGAAAAAATTGAAAATTTGAAAACAAAATATTATTGCACTATGAGATAAATTTAATGAGCTAAATTTTTCATTACTGGGAATTTTTACCAAATAATCAGCACAATTGACTTCATCATTTGATAAACCGGAAGCTTCGGGGCCAAAAATAATTCCTATTTTTTTTTGTTTTTTTATCTTTTTTTTCAAATCTAAAATTGGGATGATTTTTTTATTAACTTTTCTAATTCTTGAAGTGCTAGCAAAAACTAAATCTAAATCACCAATTGATTCTTCAATAGTATTATAAATTTTTGTTGATTTTAAAATATCTTTAGCTCCAACAGAAGTTGCAATAGCTCTTTGATTTGGCCAGTTACATCTTGGATTTACAATTCTTAGATTTTTAATACTAAAATTTTTAATTGCCCTTGCTACCGATCCTATGTTTTCACCTATTTGAGGTCTTACTAAAATAAAATGAATATTCTTTAAACTCATCAACTGTTAGCAGGCGCTTTTTCTTTATAAAGTTTATAATCTAAACTATCTATTAAAGCTTTGAATGAAGCCTCAATAATATTTGGAGAAACCCCTATAGTAAACCAACTTTTTCCTTCTCTGTCTGTGCTTTCAATAGATACTCTTGTTATTGCATTGGTTCCTGTATTTAGAATTCTAACTTTATAATCAACTAGTTTTAGATCTTTTAAATATTTTGAATACTTGCCGACTTTATCAACATTTGATCGTATTGCGTTATCCAATGCATTTACTGGGCCGTTACCTGATCCCTCACAAACTATTTCTTTACCATCAACTAAAATATGAGCTTTTGCAAAAGAATTGATTTTGTCTTTTGACTCTTTCTTTACCGAAACATCATATTTAGAGATTGTTAAATATTTTGGTATTTCTCCCAAAAGTCTCCTAGCTAACAACTCAAATGAAGCATCAGCACCATCATATGAGTAACCAACAAATTCTCTATCTTTAACTTCATTTAGTAAAGTTTGAACTTTGGGGTCATTTTTATCAATTTTAATTTTATATTTTTCAAGTCTGGACATAATATTTGATTTACCCGCTTGATCAGAAACAATAATATTTCTTACATTACCAACTAGGCTTGGATCGATATGCTCATATGTTTTTGGATCTTTCGAAACAGCAGAAACATGAAGACCTCCCTTATGAGCAAAAGCTGAAGGTCCTACGTAAGCAGCTCTTCTATTTGATTTTTTATTTAAAATTTCGTCTAATAGTCTTGAACATTCAGTTAAAGTTTTAACTTTATCTTTATTTATTTTAATTTCAAAATTATCAGAAAAAGATTTTTTTAAGACTAAAGATGGAATTAAGGATATTAAATTTGCGTTTCCACACCTCTCTCCGAGTCCATTAATAGTGCCTTGGACCTGACGAGCTCCAGCTAAAATTGCAATTAAAGAATTTGCTACTGCATTTTCTGTGTCATTATGGGCGTGAATACCAAGATTTTTTCCTGGTATTTGCTTGCTTACATTTGAAACGATTTCTCCAATTTCATTGGGTAAAGTTCCTCCGTTTGTATCGCAAAGAACAATCCATCTAGCACCTTCATCAAAAGCTGTCTTAATGCAAGATAATGCATAATCTGGGTTTTTTTTGTATCCATCAAAAAAATGTTCTGCATCAAACATAAATTCTCTTTTATTTCTAATAAATAATTTTGCCGATTCTTTTATATTTTCTAAATTTTCTTTTTTTGAAATACCCAAAGCAACATCAACATGAAAATCCCAAGACTTGCCAACAAGACAAATAGCAGTCGCATTTGTGTTCAGTAGAGCAGAAAGCCCTGGATCATTTTCAGCACTTCTTCCAGTCTTTTTTGTCATACCAAAAGCGGTTAATATTGTATTTTCTAATTTCGGTGGTTTATTAAAAAAAGCTGTATCTAGTGTGTTTGCGCCAGGCCAACCTCCTTCTAAATAATCTACACCCAAATTTGATAAAGCTTTTGCTATTTTATTTTTATCATCAATAGAAAAATTGACACCTTCAGTTTGTGCGCCATCTCTAAGAGTAGTATCAAAAATAAATATCTTTTCTTTGCTCATTTATATTTCCATGTTGTTTTAGCTTGTTTGTCTTCAATAATCACTCCATTATCTTCTAATTCTTTTCTTAAAGTATCTGCCATTTCATAATTTCCTTTTTTTCTAGCTTCGTTTCTTTCTTTAATTTTTTGATCTATAAGTTTTTCATCAAATTTTGCTTTTGATTTTTTAAAATTCATCCATGATTGTTTGTCTTCAAGCAAACCTATTTGTTGACATGCAGATAAAAATTTAACTTTTGATGATTTATTTCCTCTGGTAGACTCATCAAAAAGTGAATGTAGTTTAGCTATATATTCTGGAGTATTTAAATCTTCTTTGAGAGGTTTAATTACATCCTCTTTTAATTCTTCTGTATTTATCTTTTCGTATTGGCTGTACCACTTGTCTAAAGTATTTTGACTTTCCTGTATTAATTTTTCATTCCAATCAAGTGGTTGCTTGTAATGTGAGCTTAACAGAGCAAGTCTTACTACTTGACCATTTACACTCTCCCTGAGTTTATTAATAGTTACAATATTTCCAATAGACTTTGACATTTTTTCCTTATCAAAAGTAACAAATCCATTATGTAACCAATAGTTTGCAAAATTGTCAGTTTTATTGGCGCAGCATGATTGCGCAATCTCATTTTCATGATGTGGAAAAACAAGATCAAGACCACCACCATGTATGTCAAATCGTTTGCCTAAAAATTTTTCACTCATAACAGAACATTCTAAATGCCAGCCAGGTCTACCCCTACCCCAAGGTGAATTCCAACCTGGATCTTTATCCTCGGAGGGTTTCCAAAGGACAAAATCGAGTGGATCTTTTTTATATTTAGAAATTTCTACTCTTGCACCTGCAACAAGTTGTTCAGAATTTTTGTTAGATAATTTTCCATATTTTTTAAATGAAGAAACTGAAAAATAAACATGTTTTTTATTTTCATAAGCATGATTATTTTTTAATAAATTTGAAACCATATCTATCATTCCCTTAATATGTTCTGTAGCTTTAGGTTCAAATGTTGGTTTTAAGCAATTTAAATATTTGCAATCTTCATGAAAACTTTTAGTTATTGTTTCCGTTAACTCCTTAATATTCTTTTTGTTTTTTTTTGAAGATTCAATAATTTTATCATCTATATCTGTGATATTTCTTACATATATAACTTTATTTTTACCGTATAGACTTTGTAAGAGTCTAAACAAAACATCAAAAACTACTAACGGTCTTGCGTTACCAATATGAGGAAAATCATATACTGTTGGGCCACAAACATACATTCCTACCCTATCATCATTGATCGGAGTAAATTTTTCTTTTTTGTTTGATAGTGTATTAAAAAAATTTAAATTTTTAGTCATCTTTCATTTTGCATACAGGTATAGGACTCATTTTATGCAAATTCCTTTTTCTTATTTCCAAATATTTTTTATGATTCTTGTTAGATGAATCTTTCATGGCTTCTTCTAGTTCTCTATATGACATTCCTAACTGATTTACATCAGTTCGGGCATCATCCCATAAACCGTCTGTTGGTTGCGCTTCTATAATTTCTTTTAATATTCCTAAATTTTTTCCCATGTCCCATACTTGTGATTTGCTACAATCGGCAATAGGAGAAATGTCTACACCTCCATCACCATATTTCGTATAAAATCCAACTCCAAAATCTTCTATTTTATTACCTGTGCCCACGACAATTCCATTATTTGAAGCCGCTACCTGATAAAGAGTTGTCATTCGTAGTCGAGCCCTCGAATTAGCAAATCCATGGACGTTGTCAAAATTATTTAGAGAATTTTTAAATAATTTAAAAAGATTATCTAAATCGATTAAATGTCCCTCTACATTTTTAAATTTATTTTTAAGCCACTCTTGATGTTTCAAGCTTAGACTATGTTGTTCTTTCATTTGGTTAATAGGCATTGAAAGTGCGATGGTCTTCTTTCCTGTCAGTGCACATATAGTACTTGTAACTGATGAGTCAATTCCTCCTGATATTCCGATCACTAAAGAATCTGGTTCTTTAGGCATCGACTTACAATAATTAGATATCCATTTTTTTATATAATTAATTCTTTCTGATGTTTGCATAAATATTAATATCCTATTCTTAAAATAGATCTTAATAATTAAAATTCAATTATTAAGATGCTGCCTGAATAATATTCTTTGAATATTGGGAGTTTTTCTTAATTTCATCAGAAATCAAGAATGCAAGTTCTAACGCTTGGTTGGCGTTAAGTCTGGGGTCGCAATGTGTATGATATCTATGTGACAAATCTTTTTCAGATATTTTTTGTGCACCACCAGTACATTCAGTCACATTTTGACCTGTCATTTCTATGTGAAGACCGCCAGCGTAGCTTCCTTCAGCCTTATGGACAGAAAATACTCTTTTAACTTCTTTTACAACATTATTAAAAGGGCGAGTTTTAAAACCATTCGCAGATTTAATTGTATTTCCATGCATAGGGTCACAAGACCAAATAACTTTTAAACCTTCTTTTTTGATTGATCTAATTAACTTTGGTAAATGTTTATCAACATTATCCGCTCCAAATCTTGAGATGAGAGTTATTCTTCCGGGCTCATTGTTAGGATTCAAAATATTACAAAGCTTAATTAGCTCAGTATCTTTTAAAGTTGGACCACACTTTATTCCAATTGGATTTTCAATACCTCTACAAAATTCAACATGACCTCCATCTGGTTGTCTTGTTCTGTCTCCGATCCAAACAAAGTGTGCGGATGTATCGTGGTATTTTCCAGATGTTGAATCTATTCTAGTCATTGATTGCTCAAAAGGTAAAAGCAATGCCTCATGAGAAGTATAAAAATTAACCATACGTAATCTTCTATGATTTTCTGGATTAACTCCGCAAGCTTCCATAAAGGCTAATGAATCACTTATTTTATCCTCTATCTCCTTAAATTTTTTTCCTTGTGGACTTTTGTTTACAAATCCTAAATTCCACAAATGAACTTTTCTTAAGTCAGCAAAACCACCTTGCGAAAAAGCTCTTAATAAATTTAATGTGGAAGCTGATTGTGAGTAAGCTTTAAATAATCTCATTGGATCAGGTTTTCGTGCTTTTTCGGTAAATTCGATTCCATTTATATTATCTCCCAAATATGTAGGAAGTTCTTTCCCGTTTTTAACTTCGATAGGAGAGCTTCTTGGTTTAGAAAATTGTCCAGCTATTCTTCCAATCTTAACAACTGGTAAAGACGCAGAAAATGTCATTACCAAGGCCATTTGCAAAATTACTTTAAATGTGTCTCTAATATTATCAGGATGAAACTCGGCAAAACTTTCTGCACAGTCTCCACCTTGTAATAAAAAAGCTTTACCTTCAACCACTTGTGCAAGTGACTTTTTTAAAGATCTGGTTTCACCAGCAAATACTAAAGGAGGAAAAGAATTCATTTTTTTTAAAACCATATTAAGTTTCTTTTCATCCTCGTATTTTGGGATGTGTTTAACTGGATAATTTCTCCAACTATTTAATGTCCATTTTTTCATGTTCAACTTAAAGTATATATAATGTATACAAACCAAAAAACCAAGTTTGATTATATCAAGTAAAAGAGTCTTTTTTATTCAACTGTTACCGATTTTGCCAAATTTCTGGGTTTATCTATGTCACAATTTTTCAGTGAAGCAACGTGATAAGCTAATAATTGAAGGGGAATTGTTATTAAAAATGGAGTTAAGTCTTCATCGGTCATTGGTAACTCCAAAGTAAATCTTACATTTTCACTTATGATTTTATTGCTTTCATTTGTTACCAAAATTACTTTACCACCTCGAGCAATTACTTCTTGCATGTTGGAAATCGTTTTTTCAAAATATCTATCTTTTGGAGCTAAAATAACAACTGGTAAACCTTCTTCTATTAATGCTAGCGGGCCATGTTTCATTTCCCCGGCTGGATAACCTTCTGCATGCAGATAGGACAATTCCTTCAATTTTAAAGCACCTTCTAAAGCTATTGGAAAAGATAAGCCTCTACCTAAAAACATTGCTCCCTTCGCCTTTAAAAAATCTTTAGCAATTACAGGAATATTGTTCTGACAATAGTTTAATGTGTTTTTTATTAAATCAGGAAGTTTTTCAAGATTATTAATTTTTTTTTCATAATCAGATTTTGAAATTTCTCCTCTAATTTCAGAAATCTTAATAGCTAAAATATAAAGTACAAGCATTTGTCCTATGAAAGCCTTGGTGGAAGCTACTCCAATTTCTGGTCCTGCATGAATAGGCAAAACAAAATCTGAAGATCTAGCTATAGAACTTTCAACAACATTTACAATAGAACAGGTTTTTACGTTATTTTTTTTACATAAATCAAGGGCAGCAAATGTATCTGCTGTTTCTCCAGACTGCGATACAAAAATATATAAGTTTTTTGTGTTAAACTTTATTTTTCTATATCTGAATTCAGATGCTATATCAATTTCAATCGGAATATTTGTAAGTTCTTCAAACCAATATTTTGCTGTTATGCAAGAATGATAGGCGGTACCACATCCAATTAAAACTATTTTTTGAATATCCTTTGGACTGATAGGAAAATTATATAAATTAACGTCCTTCCTTAGTTGATCTATATATTCTTTAACACATGTTTTTGCAGTAATGTTTTGTTCATTAATTTCTTTTGACATGAAGTCTTTATAATCTCCTTTTTCAGCCGTTTGCTTGTCATTTGAGAGTGTTAAAATTTCTTTATTTATTTTTTTGTTTTCAGAGTTATAAAATTCTACTTTATTACTTGTTAGTATACATACATCTCCATCATCTAAATAAGTAATTTTATTTGTCATAGATTTTAGCGCATATGAATCTGATCCTAAATAATTTTCTTCAGGACCATAACCTACAGCGAGAGGGCTGCCCCTTCTGGCCCCCACAACAATTTTATTGTATTTCTTAAAAATAATACCCAATGCAAAACTTCCATTAAGTGCTTTTAAAGTTTTATTAATTGCTTCAACTAGATCGTAATTTTTTATAAAATCAGTAAGAAGAAATGTAATAACTTCTGTATCAGTTTGTGACTTAAATTTATAACCTTTTTTTTCTAAATTTTTTTTTAAATCATTAGAATTTTCGATTATTCCATTATGAACTACCGAAACCTCTTCTGAAGAATGGGGATGAGCATTAACCTGGCTCGGTATGCCATGAGTAGCCCATCTGACATGACCTATTCCTAAAGTTCCATTTGATGGACTTTTAAATAATATCTTTTCTAAATTTTCTACCCTGCCAGTACATTTTCTTTCATTAATTTCATTATTAACTATTGTGGCGATCCCTGCTGAATCGTAACCTCTATATTCTAGCTTTTTTAAAGACTGAATGATGTTTGGTGATACTAATTTATTACTTGCTACTCCTATTATTCCACACATTATTTCCTCTTATAGTTTTTGATTTCTATTTGATTGGATCTTGTTAAAGCAAGAGATTTGTTTTTAACGTTTTTAGTTAAGGCTGATCCTGCGCCTACTACTACATTTTTTCCAATTTTTATAGGGGCCACTAGTGAAGTATTTGATCCTATAAACGCACCATCTAGAATTTTAGTCTTATTTTTCTTTTTGCCGTCGTAATTACAAGTAATAGTTCCCGCTCCTATATTTACATTTTTGCCAATACTTGCATCACCAATATATGATAGATGATTAACTTTTGAATTTTTTCCTAGTCGGCTTTTTTTAATTTCTACAAAGTTTCCAACACGCGTACCTTTGGATAAAAAAGATCCAGGTCTTATTCGTGAAAAAGGACCCACATTTACATTTGATTCTAAAATAGCATTCTCAATATGTGTGAATGGTAAAATTTCAACATTATTTCCAATTTTTGTTTTTTTTCCAATGACAACGTAAGGATTAATAATAACGTTTTTTCCGAATTTTGTGTCGTTTGACAAAAAAACTGTTTCTGGTGACTTTAAAGTTACGCCCATCTTCATTGCTTTATTGCGTAATTTTTCCTGATAATATTTTTCTTTTTGTGCTATTTTCTTTTTATTTTTCGATGTCATTAAGATTTCTCTTTACATTAATATAAACTTTGTAATAACTCACAAAATATTTCTTAATAATACTTAATAAAATGAATCAAATATTTACAATTTTATTCGATTTAGATGGCACTTTGGTTAACACAGCCCCTGATCTAATGCATGCGCATAATTACGTTATGAAAAAGTATGGTTATGATGAAAGAAAATTATCTGACATTAAAAAACTAGCAGGCAGAGGTTCAAAAATAATGCTCAGCAGATCAATACACGAGCTGGCTGAACTATCTGGAAAAATAAAAAAAACTGAAGATAAAATAGAACAAATGACAAAGGAGTTTATCGAATACTATGGTAATAACATTGTTAAAGAAAGCACATTAAAAGATGGCTTATTAGATTTTCTTTCATGGTGTAAAAAAAAATCTATATCGATGGGGGTTTGCACAAACAAGCAAGAACACTTGTCAATTGATTTATTAAAAAAAATAAAGATTTATAACTTTTTTGATTATGTTGCTGGTGGAAATACTTTTAATCATAATAAACCCAATCCAAAACATTTAACAGATACGATTGAAATAATGGGTGGTAATATAAAAAAAACTATAATGATTGGAGATAGCGAAACTGACTCAAATGCTTCAAAAGCAGCAAACATACCTTTTGTGTTAATTCAAGATGGTTACACAGAAAAAAAAACTAACGAAATATATCACGATCACCTGATAAAAGATTTTGTAGGTTTGGAAAAAATTATTAAGCAGTATCTATGATTGAATTTAAGCTTTTTTTTGCACTTGCAAGTTATTATTTTGTAATGTTTGCAACGCCAGGACCGAACAATGCAATGTTAACTGCATCTGGTATCAAATTTGGTTTTAAAAGGACTCTTCCGCATATGTTTGGAATTCCTTTTGGTCATATAATTCAAATAACTTTGGTTTGTTTTGGTTTAGGAACTCTATTTCAAAAATTTCCAATTATCCAATTTTATCTTAAATGGCTTTGTTTTTTCTATCTGCTGTACCTTGGATGGAAAATTCTTGGGTCTTTAACTGACAGTAATAAAGAAAGTGGAAGACCTCTTAGATTCTATGAAGCGGCACTTTTTCAATTCATCAATCCTAAAGCCTGGGTTGTAGCTCTTACAGCGGCAACTGCTTTTTTCCCCTCTGATGAAAATTTTGTTATTGCTACAATATTTGTTGCCGGCACTGCACCCTTCGTTTGTATTCCCTCTATCGCTATATGGGCACTTTTTGGATCATCTATAAAATTAATAATTCAAAATACTAAAATTAAAAAAATTATAGAATATTTATTAGCTGTATTATTAGTTGCTACAGCTGTTATAATCGTAATTGACTAAAAATTTATGTTATGCATTTTACAAAGAAAAATTCTTCTGAAAAAAGAATTGAATTAAAAAATAAATTAAAAGAAAAAAAAATTTTAAGATTTCCCGGTGCTTACAATCCTCTTACAGCAAAATTAATAGCTGAAATTGGTTTTGATGGAATTTACATTTCTGGCGCTGTTATGTCGAATGATTTGGGGTTGCCTGATATAGGTTTAACATCACTTAAAGAAGTGAGTTATAGAGCAAATCAAATATCAAGAACGTCTGATTTACCTTCTATTGTTGATGCTGACACAGGATTTAAAAATTGCAAAAAAACAATTGAAACTTTTGAAGATCTTGGGCTTTCAGGTTGTCACATAGAAGATCAAATTGATGAAAAAAGATGTGGTCATTTAGATAATAAAGAAATTATTTCAATTAAAGAAATGGTTAAAAAAATTAAATTGTGTGTATCCTCAAGAGAAGATAAAAATTTTTTAATAATAGCCCGAACTGATGCAAATACAGTTGAAGGTATAGAAAAAACTATTGATAGAATTAAAGCGTATGAAGATGCTGGGGCAGATGTAATTTTTCCAGAAGCTATGAAAAATGAAAAGGAATTTGAAAAAATTAGAAAAAATTCAAAAGTAAGTTTATTAGCCAATATGACAGAATTTGGAAAATCTAAGCTACTTAATGTAAATGAACTACAAAATTTAGGTTATAATATTGTTATTTACCCTGTTACAACTCAACGACTAGCAATGAAGAATGTAGAAGATGGACTGAGAGCCATTTTTAAGGATGGACATCAAAATAATATTATAGATAGAATGCAAACTCGAAAAAGACTTTATGAGTTAATTGAATATGAAAAATATAATACGCCGGACAAAAAAATTACTGATTTTAAAACAGAAGAACACGAATAATTTATGAGTGATGATATAAAAAAAGGATTATTAGGTATAGTTGTAGATGAAACAACCATATCGCAGGTAATGCCTGATATAAATTCTCTGACCTATAGAGGATATGCAGTACAAGATCTCTGCGAGAAATGCTGTTTTGAAGAAGTGGCTTACTTAATACTAAATAAAGAGCTGCCAAATAAAACCAAATTAAAAAAATTTAAAAAAGAATTAGAAAACAACAGAAATATAACAATAAACCTTAGGGAAATTGTAAAACATATGCCTAAAAAGGCACATCCAATGGATGTTGCGAGAACAGTCGTTAGTGTTATGGGTCTTGAGGATAAAGATACAAGCAATAATTCTCCTCAAGCTAATATGAGAAAAGCAATAAGAATATTTGCAAAAACACCGACTGCTATGGCCGCATTCTTTAGATCAAGAAAAGGTAAAAATGTAATATCACCAAAAAAAGGTTTAGGTTTTTCTGAAAACTTTTTTTATATGTGTTTTGGAGAAATACCTAGTAAAGAAATTATAAAAGCTTTTGATATTTCTTTAATTCTTTATGCTGAACATAGCTTTAATGTATCAACTTTCACAGCAAGAACAATTACAAGCAGTTTGTCTGATATTCATAGTGCAATTACTGGAGCGATAGGCAGTTTAAAGGGACCCTTGCATGGAGGTGCTAATGAAGCAGTGATGCATATGATGAATAAAATTAAAAAACCTGAAAATGCTTTAAAATGGATAAATAATACTCTTGATAAAAAAGAAGTAGTAATGGGTTTTGGTCATAGAGTTTATAAAAAAGGAGACTCGAGAGTACCAACCATGGAAAAATACTTCAAAAAAGTTTCTAAAATAAAAAATGATAAAAAGTTTCTTAAAATTTACGAAACAGTTAAAAATGTCATGATTGAAAGAAAAGATATTCATCCGAATGTGGATTTTCCTACTGGACCTACATATCACTTGATGGGATTTGAAACAGATTTCTTTACTCCAATATTTGTTTTGTCCCGTATAACAGGTTGGTCTGCACACATAATGGAGCAGCATGCAGCTAATAAATTAATTAGACCGCTTTCTAAATACAGTGGTGAGAAGCACCGTAAAGTAATGCTTCTCAACCAAAGATAAAATTATTTTCCTGGACCTTTATATGCCCCTGCAATTTTTGCAGCGTTTGCTGCAATTTCATTAATATTAATTGCTTCGCAAACTGCAATGTTACACAAAGAGCCACTTGCTTCAGTTGCCATTTTTATTCCAGCGCCTTGTGCAAAAGTTCCTTCGAATACTGCTAAAAAATCATAAGGTCCTCTTAAACCTGTATACGAAACAAGTTTAGCTCCAACAGCTTGAGCTGCAGCTTGTGCTGCTTTTGCTCTATCTGATTTTGGATCCTTAATAAAACCCTGAAATCCTTGAGTAGTATAATTACCTAATGCGTAAAATGTTGCCATAACATCTCCTTTCAATAAAATTATTTTACCTACTCAACTCTACTTAGGATAGTTAAATTAATGTTAACTTATTGGCTTTAATAGAAAATTTTTTATTAACTCGAGTTTAGGTTGAATTTTTAGTTATTTCTGCAAATCTAGAATTTAATATTTTTAAATTAAAATTATTGAGTAAAACATACTCATCAATAGCCTTTTTTACTCCAGGAGCATAGGTCAAATCATAATCATCACATAAAATAACACCTTTATTTACTACAACACTTCTCAAACTTTTTAGGTCATTTAATACAGTTTCGTATTTATGTCCACCATCTAAGAAGACATAATCAAACTTTTCTAACGAAATTTCCTTAAGAACTTTATTAGAATTTCCTTTAATAATATTTATATTATTTCTATGTTTTGAAAGTAATTTTTCAACAGATTCTTTGCTATAAGGATCTAGTCTAGCTATATATTTATAGTAAATTGTTTTTAACGGATTAGAAAATTTTGTTTGTGGTATTATCTCTTCTTTAATTATTTCATTATCAGTAGTAAATAAATCTATTCCAGTAAAGGTAAAATTCTTACCATGAATTTGGTTCAAAAGATCACAAACATTTCTTGATGTAACTCCGTGAAAAACTCCTATTTCTAAAAAGTTTTTAGGTTTTCTTTTTAGTATATGATTTAAAAAAGAAACACCTATACCTTCTTGTTTAAGGCTGGTTTTTCTCCAATATTTTTTATATTTGATTTTATTTATCACTGAATGCTTCAGCCCATGTTCCTTTGGTTGAAGCTTTAGAATATTCTGTTGCTCTACCCTCAAAAAAATTCATATGCTCGACAGCATTAAGCATAGTATCTAGCCAAGTTAACGGGTTTTTATCTACTCGATAAATTGGTTCCAACCCCAACTGAATAAGTCTTCTGTTTCCTATCCACCTAATATATTGTTTAACTTCATTTGCCGTTAAACCGTTTATTGGACCCATTTCAAAAGCTAAATCTATAAAAGCATCTTCATGAGAAATTATTGTTCTGCACGATTCATAAATTTCTTTTTTAAGTTGTTCAGTCCAAATATCGGGATTTTCATCAATAAATGTTCTAAATAATTTAATCATTGAATTACAATGCAATGTTTCATCTCTGACGGACCAAGTAACTATCTGACCCATTCCTTTCATTTTATTTTGTCTCGGGAAATTTAATAAAATTGCAAAACTTGCAAATAATTGCAAACCTTCGGTAAAAGCACTAAAGACCGCAACTGTTTTTGCTATATTGTGATTAGATTCTACATCAAAACCTTGCATGTAATCATATTTGTCTTTCATTTCTTTATATTTTAGAAAAGCTGAATATTCAGATTCTGGCATTCCTATAGTATCAAGCAAATGTGAATAAGCAGCTATATGAACGGTTTCCATTGCTGCAAATGCTGACATCATCATCAATGTTTCTGTCGGTTTAAATACATTCATGTAGTGCCTTATATAGCAATTACTAACCTCTACATCCGCTTGAGTAAAAAATCTAAAAATTTGTGTTAATAAATTCTTTTCCGCGGGATTTAAAGTTTTTTGCCAATCTCTTACATCATCACCTAACGGAACTTCTTCTGGAAGCCAGTGAATTCTTTGTTGTGTTAACCACGCATCATAACACCAAGGATATCTAAACGGTTTATATACTGGGTTGCCAATCAGCAAGCCTGACTTTTTACTTGGATCATTTTCTTTCTTTAGTTTTATTACTGACATGATAAACACTCTTCGTTGTTATTTTCCTCTTGAATTTTCCTATCTGCTGTCTTTGTTGATAGTCCATTATTAATGTTTTCTGCTCTTTGAATTGACTTAGACCTGCAATAATATAAGCTTTTTAGGCCTTTTTTCCATGCCTGGAAATGAATTTTATGTAATTCTTTTTTATGCACATCTGCTGGAAGAAAAATATTTATTGATTGTGCCTGCGAAACATATGGGGTTCTGTCAGCTCCAAGTTCAATAATCCATTTTTGATCTAGTTCAAAAGCTGTTTTAAAAACTGCCTTTTCATGATCTGTTAAAAAATTTAAATGTTCAACAGAACCTTGGTTAGTTGTTATTGAGGACCATACTTCATTGTCGTCTTTATTATGTCTTTTTAAAATCTCTTTTAAATATTTATTTCTTACATTGTATGACCCAGAAAGAGTTTTGTGTGTATAACTATTTGCTGCTACGGGCTCTACACCTGGAGAGGCTCCTCCACAAATTATAGATATAGAGGCTGTAGGTGCTATAGCAGTCTTGTTAGAAAATCTTTCTTTAAAACCATATTCTTCGGCATCAGGACAAGCTCCTCTCTCTTCTGCCAATTTTTTTGATGCTGTATCAACTTCTGTTTGAATATGTTTAAAAATCTTATCGTTCCAAACTTTACTCATAACTGACTCTAGTGGTATTGAATTTTTTTGTAGAAAAGAGTGAAAACCCATAACTCCTAATCCTACACTTCTTTCTCTTTGAGCTGAATATTTGGCATTTTCAAAAGTGTCGGGAGCTCTATTAATAAAATCACTTAAAACATTATCTAAAAATCTCATTACATCTTGGATGAAATCTGGTTGATCTTTCCATTCATCATATGTTTCTAAATTTAAAGAAGATAAACAGCATACCGCTGTTCTATCCTTTCCTTCTTTATCAACTCCAGTTGGTAAAGTTATTTCGCTGCAAAGGTTAGATGTTTTTACATTAAGTCCGGCCAATTTATGATGTTGTGGAATTAATCTATTTACAGTATCTACAAAAATTATATAAGGTTCTCCAGTTTCTACTCTAGCAGTCAATAATCTTATCCAAAGGTTTCTTGCAGAAACGGTAGATTGAACAATTCCATCTTTTGGACTCTTTAAAGCCCACTCTGAATTTGTTTCAACTGCCCTCATGAAAGAATCTGAAATCAGTACACCATGATGTAAGTTTAAAGATCTTCTATTAGGGTCGCCTCCTGTGGGTCTTCTCATCTCAATAAATTCTTCTATTTCAGGATGATCTATAGGAAGATAGCATGCCGCCGAACCTCTTCTGAGAGATCCTTGGCTAATTGCCATAGTCAAAGAATCCATTACTTTAATGAAAGGTATAATGCCTGAAGTCTTTCCGACTCTACCAATTTTTTCTCCTATTGATCTTAGGTTTCCCCAGTAACTTCCAATACCTCCACCTTTTGCTGCCAACCATACATTTTCGCTCCATAAATCTAAAATTCCACTTAAGCTATCTCCGGCCTCGTTCAAAAAACATGAAATCGGTAAACCTCTTTCGGTTCCTCCGTTTGATAGAATTGGAGTAGCTGGCATAAACCATAAGTCACTAATATAATTATAAATTCTTTGTGCGTGTAAGTTGTCATCAGCGTATATGCTAGCAACACGAGCAAACAAATCTTGGTAAGATTCATTGTGACCTAAATATCTGTCACTTAAAGTAGCTTTACCAAAATCTGTTAATTTTGCATCTTTAGATCTATCAATCTTAATAGTAATTCCTTTATCATTTTGAAAAAGCTCAGTTTGAGAAGTTAAAGAAAACAAATCAGGCTTTTTGTCTGATTTATTAATGTGTTCTGAAAAACTCTCATTTGGGTTAATTTTTTCGACAGCTTTCTCTATGGCAAATGACAGATTTTTATTCATAAATAGCTTATTTTGTTAAGTTTTTGTGTAAAAACAACTACATGTTGTGTACACAACTACTTGTCTATACTACATGTTAAAACAAATCAATAGAACATTATAAGAACATAAGTTTAATATCAAGGATAAAATTTAAATACTGATAAATACAAAAAAATATTAGATAAAAGACCGTGTCCAAAATTGAAAATTATTACATAAATCCATTAGGATTTCGCGAGTATGATGCGAGGTGGTTATATCCTAAAGATATAAATCAAGAAGGTATAAAAAAAGTAGGTCAAGGTTTAGGCACTCAAATTATCCTAAAAACAAATAAATCTGCCAGGGTAATAGTAGGACATGATTATAGATCGTACAGCGAAGAAGTTAAAAAAAAACTTATAGAAGGATTAATTGATACCGGATGTAATGTTGAAGATATAGGATTGTCATTATCACCAACTGTTTACTTTGCTCAATTTAAATTAGAAGCTGATGCAGTCGCAATGATAACAGCAAGTCATAATGAGAATGGATGGACAGGAATAAAAATGGGTATAGAAAAAGGATTGACACATTCTCCATCAGAAATGAATGATCTTAAAAAAATCATAACAGAAAAAAAATTTATTAAAGGTAAAGGATCATACAAAAAAATTGAAGGATTCAAGGAAATTTATATAAATAATTTAACAAAACATAAAATAAATAAAAAATTAAAAGTAGTTGTTGCTTGTGGAAATGGAACTGCTGGTATTTATGCTCCAAAAGTACTTAAAGAAATTGGTTGCGAGGTTATAGAACTAGACTGCAATCTTGATTATACTTTCCCAAAATATAATCCCAATCCTGAAGATTTAAAAATGCTTAATGAAATTAGCAAATATGTTAAAAAAAATAATGCTGACGTTGGTTTTGGTTTTGATGGAGATGGAGATAGATTAGGAATCGTGGATAATAATGGTAAAGAAATTTATTCTGATAAGTTAGGATTGCTTATAGCTAGAAATTTAGCACCAATACATAAGAAAGCTAAATTTGTCGTGGATGTAAAATCTACAGGATTATTTGCAAATGATAAAATTCTTTTAAACAATAAATGCGAAACTATATATTGGAAAACTGGACATTCTCATATTAAGAGAAAGGTAAATCAAATTAAAGCTTTAGCGGGATTTGAAAAAAGTGGACATTTCTTTTTTAATAAACCTTTAGGATATGGTTATGATGATGGAATAAAATCTGCTATACAGGTTTGTCATTTGTTGGATAAACAAAATAAAAAAATATCACAATTAGTTGAAGAATTACCTAAAACATATCAGACTCCGACTATGGCACCTTTTTGTAAAGATGATGAAAAATATGATGTGGTTGCAAGCCTTGTCAAAAAAATAGAATCTATGAAAAAAAATAATATAAAAATTAACGGAAAAAAAATTATTGATATATTAACAGTAAATGGAATACGTTTTTCTTTAGAAGATGGTTCTTGGGGTCTAATTAGAGCTTCTTCAAACAAACCGTCTTTGGTAGTAGTTACAGAAAGTCCTACTTCAGATGTAGTAAAAAAGAAAATATTTGAATTTATTGACAATCTTTTAAAAGAAACTAGAAAAGTTGGTGATTACGACCAGAAAATTTAAAAAGAGTAATATTCAAAAAACAATCTTACTGAAACTAACAAAAGAAAAATTCCAAATAATTTTCCAATAAGTTGTTTGTTTACTTTATGAACTGTTTTTGCACCAACTTTGGCCATAAGTGTGGTAATAGGAACAAATATCAAAAAAGCTGGTATATTAACAAAACCTAAACTTAAAGGTGCTTGAATATTTAAATAATTTCCAGAAATAATAAAACCAAAAGCACCAACAATTGAAATTAGAAAACCAAAAGCTGCAGAACAACCTATAGCTATGTTTATCGGATAACCAAAAATCTTTAAAATTGGTGTATTAATTATACCTCCACCAATACCCATTGGCGCTGACAAAAAACCCGAAGAAAAACCGGATAAAATCTTAATAAATAAATTTATTTTTCTTTTAGTGGGATTGGGTTTTTCTTTTGAAATTAAGAAAAATAATGAAAAAATCATTGTCATAGTAGAAAAGAATAAGATTAAGCCTGAAGTTTTTAAATTAGCTGCAAATATGGTTCCAATAATAACTCCCAAAACAACAAAAATTCCAAAAGTTTTTACTACTTCAAAATCAACTGCTTTATATTTCATATGTGTAATTACTGATGAAATTGAAGTTGGAATTATTATCGCAAAAGATGTGCCAACTGCTAAATGCATAATTAAAGATTGATCTAATCCAACACTATTAAAAATATAGAAAAGTACTGGGACCGTAATTAACCCACCTCCTATACCAAACAATCCAGCCATAAAACCGACTGGTACAGCTGATACCGCCATAGAGATAATAATAAAAATAATTTGATTTTGATCTAAGTTTTCTATCATGCAATTGTTTGATTAACTTTCTCATTATTTTGAACAATTGTCATTATGTGTTTTGCTTTTTGAAAATCTGAATCTCTTGCCATCATATTGTCGCTTAAATATCTTTTCCAGTTTTTTGAACCAGGTTGTCCATGATATAAACCAACCGCATGTCTCATTATATGATTTACTCTTGTTCCCAATTTAACTTCCTTTTCTAAATATTTTAACAGTTCTTTTGTTACATCCTCTCTGGATGGGATATTTTGAACATTAAATATTTCTCTTTCTATATCGGCTAGAAAAAAAGGATTTTGATATATAGCTCTACCAATCATGACGCCGTCGCATTTATCTAAATTATTTTTTATTTCTTCGATTTTTGAAATTCCTCCATTTATGATAATCTCTAAGTCTGAATTTTTTTTTTTAATTTCGTATACAATTTCATAATTTAATTTAGGAATATTCAAATTTTGTTTTGGCGTTAGCCCCTTAAGAATTGCTTTGCGTGCATGTATAATAAAAGTCATACATCCAGCATCTTTTATTTTATTAATAAATTTATTTAAATAGTCAAAATCTTCTGTGTTATCAAAACCGATTCTAGTTTTTGCTGTAACAGGTATCTTACAAGAGTTTACCATTTCGTTAATACATTCAGAAACTAAATTTGGTTCCTTCATTAAACAAGCGCCGAACATATTTTTTTGAACCTTTTTGCTTGGACAGCCAAGATTTAAATTTATTTCATCATAACCCATGTCTTCAGCTATTTTCGCAACTTCTGAAAGTTCTTTTTTATTTGAACCACCAACTTGCAAAGCCAATGGTTTTTCTTCTGGACTATATGATAGTATTTTTTTCCTATCACCATGTATTGCTGATTTTGTTGCAATCATTTCAGAATACAACATTACATTTTTACTTATTAATCTTAAAAAGAAACGATCATGTCTATCTGTGCAATCCATCATTGGTGCTACAGAGACTTTTCTTTTCATGAGTAACTTTTTAAATTTTTTGAAATGATTTTTATTATTATTTAGTTGGTTCGCTGTCAGCTGGCAATGGGTTTGCTTCTTTGTTTAATTTAAGAGTATCTTCCTCAATTTTTTTTTCTAGATTTTCTGGAGGAGTTACATTTTTTTCCGGAACCCTTCGAACCCTTTTAGATGGTAATATTGATGTCCCGCTTTTGGATATTTCTCCTTTGTATATTTTTGCAAAGTCATCACCCTTATCATCAATTAGATCTTCTATTTCCGCTGTTTCTTCTTGTTGAATCCTTAATTTATTTATTGCTGAATCCTCTAAATTTTTTATAGAAACTTTTCCTTCTCCTATTTCTCTTAATGATATTACTGTATTTTTATCATTATCGCCCGGCACCAAAGGTACTTCTCCTGCATTTAGTTGGGAAGTTCTTTCCTTCGCTAGTAAGACTAAATCATACTGACTATCAATTTTTTTTAAACAATCTTCTACTGTGATTCTTGCCATTGGATTAGAGATAATTAATGAAAAGTCTAAACAAAATCAAGTTTTATTTTATAAAAATAGGTTTATATTTTTTTTGAAAAACAGTGATAATAACAATCGATATTGCAGTAAAAATTGAACACAAAACGGCTATATCTTCAATTGAATAATTAAAATCAATCATTATTCCAAAGACAGCTGTAGCAGATGCAGTGGAAAAAACCATTAATGAAGCTGTCAAAGCCTTAATCGATCCAAGATAATTAACACCATAAATTTCCGCCCACAAAGAAGACAGCATAACCTGGCACAAACCATTTGTAATGCCAAATAAGCCCATAAATATAAAAGCGGAGAATTTTTGATTAAATAGTACCAATATAATTAAACCTGCTAACAGAGGAATATTTAAAAAAGGTAAAATTTTTCTGCTCGTAAATTTATCAACTAACGGTCCTGCTATAAACAAAGTGATTACAGTTAAGACTGAATAAAACATAAAAGATTTAGCTATTGTATATTGTCCCCAATTTTTTGAATCTATAATAAATGATTGATTAATTACTATTCCAGTAATGATGAATGCTGGCGCTAATAGTGCTGGCAACAGAGTATAAAATTTAAAATCTTTTAATACTTCTTTTCTAGTCCAACTTTTTATTAAAAGAAAATCATCATCAGAATTTTTATCTTTTTTCTCTCTAGAGGATATATTTATATTTTTTACGGTATAATAAGAGAATATTGGCAATGTAATCAAAATTAAAATTGATATTTGCAACCATAAATCTCTCCAATAAATAAAGGTGGATAAAAAAACAATTATTACAGGTAATAAAAATTCACCAAGAGATAAACCAAGCCAAATTAAGCTCAGAGCTTTTCCTCGTCTTTTCTCAAAATATCTAGAAATTGATGTTGATGCTGTATGAGCCATTAATCCTTGACCCGATAATCTTAAAAGAAAAATACCTATTAATAAAAGAAATGAACTATGAATTAATGAAAAAAATAAAGCTGCAAAAAATAATAGTATAACTACTAAAATTGAGTAATTTATTAACTTCAGATCATCAATCTTTTTTCCTAACCATATTAATGAAATACTGCTACATAAGGTAGCAATTGCATAAATTGTTCCAAATTCTCCATGAGTAATATTTAACTCCTCTCTGACGTTTGAATTAAATAGACCTATAAAAAAACTTTGTCCAATAGATGAAAAAAAAGTGAATAGGAAACCGAAAATTATTATTTTGAAATTAGATCTAACTATATCTATAATCATATTATGACTTGCAAAGTTTCATTTATAGGTTTGGGTGTTATGGGTTATCCTATGGCCGGATATATATCAAAAGCAGGACATAATGTAACCGTTTATAATAGAACTAAATCTAAAGCCGAAAAATGGATTAAAGAATACAAAGGAAAAATAGCCGAAACACCGCAGGACGCTGCTAAAGAAGCTGATTTTGTTTTCACATGTGTAGGAAATGATAATGATCTAAAAGAAGTAGCAATTGGCAAAAAAGGAATTTTCAATACAATTAAAAAAAATTCTGTATATATTGATAACACCACAGCATCAGCCAAAGTAGCTAGAGAACTATATAAAAGTGCCAAAACTAATGGTTTTGGTTTTTTAGACGCTCCTGTTTCTGGAGGACAGGCTGGAGCAGAAAATGGAACATTAACGGTTATGGTTGGTGGAGACAAAGAAGTTTTCGATAAAGCTAAAAACATTATCGATTGTTATAGTAAAAAAGTACAATTACTTGGGCCGTCTGGAAGCGGCCAATTAGCTAAAATGGTTAATCAAATATGTATAGCTGGTTTAGTTCAGGGATTATCTGAAGCAATAAATTTTGGTATCAATGCGGGACTAGAGATGAAAGATGTTATTGAAGTAATTTCAAAAGGAGCGGCTCAATCGTGGCAAATGGAAAATAGATATAAAACTATGATTGATGACAAATTTGATTTTGGTTTTGCTGTCGATTGGATGAGAAAAGATTTAAAAATAGCGCTTGATGAAGCAAAGAAAAACAACTCTCCACTTCCTATCACTAAAATTGTAGATGGTTACTATGAGGAAATTCAAAAGATGGGTGGAAATAGATGGGACACTTCTAGCTTAATCAGAAGATTTAGAAAAAAATAAATTAAAGTGGAAAAAAATAAACCAGACTACTATAATAATTTAGATAAAATTTATTCAAAAATTTGGGAATTGCTTCAACACGGTTTCAGGAAAAAAGATTCTCCTTTTCATCTGCCAGTTTTTATTTGTGGAAACAATGATAAATTAGATGGAAGAATAGTCGTTTTGAGAGGGGTTGAAGAAAGTGCTAAAAAATTATGGTTCCATAGCGATATACGTTCTAACAAAATAAAAATTATTAAGTCTCATCCGAAAAGCTCCTTATTATTTTATGATAGAGATAAAAAGATACAATTAAGAATTGGTGGAAATTCTAAGATAAATTATCGAAATGATACTACTGATATCTCTTGGAAAAAAACCATTCATATGAGCAGACAATGTTATTTAGGAAATAAGGCCCCTGGTTCACTTTCTGATATACCGACATCTGGTTTAACCGAAAATATTGACAATTTTAAATACACTATTGAAGAAAGTGAAATTGGTTTTAATAATTTTTGTGTAGTTGAATTTTACATAAAATCAATAGAATGGTTATATTTAGCTGCCAAAGGACATAGAAGAGCTTTTTTTAATTTACATAAAGAACAGATTGAAAAAAAATGGTTAATTCCTTAATAAGCTAGATATTAAATAAATTTTAATCTATAAATAACAAATGGCGATATCTACACCGATATGTAATTTTGGAGAAAAATCCCATGAGTTTAGTCTTCAATCTACCGAAGGTAAAATAGTAAGCTTAAATGACATAAAAGGTCAAAATGGTTATTTAATAATGTTTATTTGTAACCATTGTCCATATGTGCAAGCAATTATAAATTTTTTGGTAAATGATGTGAAATACCTTGAAAGCATCGGAATAAAATCTGCTGCTATAATGTCGAACGATACTAAAAACTATCCAGAGGATTCTTTTGAAAATATGAAAAAATTTGCAAAAGAAAATAATTTTTTATTTCCATATCTATATGACGAAAGTCAAAATGTAGCTAAAAAATATTCAGCTGTTTGTACACCTGATTTTTTTGGCTATAATAAAAACTCAGAATTACAATACAGAGGTAGAATTTTAGAGGCTAAAAAATTGAAGCCCGTCCATACTGGAGATACAGAACTAAAAAAAGCTATGAAATTAATTGCAGAAACTGGAAATGGTCCCAAAGAACAATTCCCGAGTATGGGTTGTAGCATTAAGTGGTTTAAATAATGTTTCTGATAGTAACCAGAAATTTTCCTCCGGATGTTGGTGGAATGCAAGCTTTAATGGGTGGTTTATCAGAAGGATTGCTTGAACACGGCCCAGTAAAAGTTTACGCAAATGAATACCCTAATTCAGAAAAATTCGATAAAAAATCCTCTCTTGAAATTGAGAGAATCAAAAGTATTAAACTTTTTAGAAAATACAGAAAAGCTAACCTGGTAAATAATTTTATAAATCAAAGCTCTAACATCAGAGCAGTGTTTTTTGATCATTGGAAAAGCCTGGAATTGATAAATAAAGATTTTTTAAAAAAAACAAAAACTTTATGTCTAACTCATTCAAAAGAAATAAATCATAAGGAGGGTTCTTTATTAAACAAAAGATCAATAAAAAGTTTACAAAAAGCAGATTTTGTAATTGCAAATTCAAATTACACTAAAGAGCTGGGTATAAAAGTTGGAATTGATAAAGTTAAAATAAACATCATTAATCCAGGTGTATATAGACCTAAGATAATAGAAGATTCTTACTTTAAAGAAGCGGAAAACTGTTTTAACAAACATATAAATTCTGAAAATGCTTTTCCAAAAATAATTACTGTTGCCAGACTAGAAAAGAGAAAAAATCATGAAAAAATTTTGATGACAATAAAAAATTTAAAGTCAAAATTTAAAAATGTTAAATATATTTCAATTGGAGATGGAGAAGAAAAAAATAATTTATTAAAACTAACAAAAGAGCTAAATCTTGATAATAATGTTACTTTTTTAAATAACATTCCTGAAAAATTAAAATTATCATTAATTGCATCTGCAAATTTATTTTTAATGCCATCAATAATTGTCAATAAATCTGTAGAAGGTTTTGGTATATCATTTATGGAAGCTGCATCTTATGGTGTTGGATCTATAGGCGGTAAAGATGGTGGAGCTTCTGATGCGATCATTCATAATGAAACAGGATTTATATGCGATGGAAATGATCTAAATTCAATTTATGAAAGCGTAATAGCTTTTTTTTCAGATAATAAGTTCAACGAATTTGGTAAAGCTGCTAAAAAATTCTCTGAAAATTTTCATTGGAATAAAATTGTGAAAAACTATTTAAAATTAATTAATAGCTAGTTCCAATTTATCTTTTATTTTTATATAGACATCCTCTGCAGATAGATCACTTAATTTTTTTACAGTTATAGTTTTGAATTTATCTGTTTCAATACTAACTTTTTCTGGCGATGTATGAAAACCAAACAAAGCAAATCCGTTCATTCCAAGGTGAGCTGCCATGTGTGCTGGTCCTGTATCATTTGCAATAATAAACTTTGATTTTTTTATCAAGCCCGCAAGCTCCATAATATTTAAAGGTTTTTTTTGATTAGTTATTGTGACTGCATCAATATTTTTTGCCATTTCCATTTCTTGAGGACCTGGAGCAACTACAATTTCTATATTTTTATGTTTTAATTTTATAATTTTTATTAAATCATTGTAGTAAGGCCATTGTTTGTGAGCAAGTCTAATAGAGCTGAATGGAAAAATTAAAATGAATTCATTTCCAAAAAAAGTATTAACTATTTTATCTACATTAGAACATGCCCAAGAAAAATTTGGTTTTAAAGTATGGACAGTTTTTATGTCTGAATTATCTAACTGAAATTTAAATCTTTTTAAAACTGGCTCACCATCAAAATCACTTTTCTTTGTTCCTTTCTTCAATGTGGTCTTTGTGCTACTCCACTTAGGTATGTCAAATAAATATCTTTTATAAAATGATGTACGTGATGAATTTTGTAAATCATAGGCTTCGATAAAATTAAACTTCTTGACCATTTTTTTGAGTTTTAAAAGATAAAAAATATTCCACCTTGGACTTCTTTGGTCTATTAATACTCCATCAACATAAGGGCACCTGCTCAATAATTCGACATATGGAAATGTTGTTAAAATAAAAATCTTTTTACTACTATGAGTTTCTCTAATATCTCTTAGAACACCGCTAATTTTAACAATATCGCCTAGTGAGCCATGTTTAATAATCAAAATATTTGACATCGTATATTTAAATCTAGTAAATCGATTTTAGCATATAAAATGGTTAACGAATCTAAAAAAATACAAACTGAAATATCAGCTGGTGAATTATTGGATAAAATAAGCATTTTAGAAATTAAACTTGAAAAAGTTATAGACAAAGACGGCCATAATGAAATTAATAAAGAGTATATGATTTTAAAGCAAACCCAAAAAATGAGCATAAAACCTAGTAAAGAAATAAATGAACTGTTCGATAAGATCAAAAAAGTTAACCAGAATCTTTGGGATGTGGAGGATAAATTGCGGATATGCGAAAAAAATAAAGATTTTGGTAAAAATTTCATTAAGTTAGCTAGAGATGTATACTTTAATAATGATCAGCGTTCAAAAATAAAATCAGAAATTAACAAAATACTAGGTTCAAATATAAAAGAAATAAAACAATACGTTAATTATTAATTGTATTTATATTTCTTTTCTAAAAACTTTATAAAATTGTGAATAATAAACGTCATTATTAAGTATATACTTCCTGCAACTATAAAAACCTCTACAGGTCTAAACGTTGTAGATATTATATGTTTAGCTACACCAGTTAAATCTAAAAGAGTAACAGTGCTCGCTAAAGATGTTCCTTTTAACATTAATATCATTTCGTTTCCGTAAGCTGGCAATGACTGTTTAATTGCTATAGGTAACTTAATTTTAAAAAAAGTATTAACTTTATTTAGACCTAATCCTTCAGCCGCTTCTACAATTCCTTTGTTAATTGTTTCAAAAGCCGATCTAAAAATTTCTGAAGAATAAGCGCCTGTATTAAGAGTAAATGCTATAATCGCACATGAATAAGGTTCTTTTAAAACTATCCAAAGAAATGATTCCCTTATCCATTCAACTTGTCCTAGCCCAAAATATATTATGAAAATTTGAACTAATAGCGGAGTTCCTCTTAAAATATATGAGTAATAATAAGATATAAAAAAAAGAATTTTATTTTTACTAGTCCTTAATATTGCGAAGAAAATACCTACAAAAATACCGAAGAAAAGAGACAATAAAGTCAGCTCTATTGTCAATTTCGTTGCTTTTAATAGTCTTGGTAAACTTTCTATCATTAAATCCATTTAGTATCCCCTGCTGTAATGTTTTTCTAATTTATTAAACATTTTCATGCTAATAAAAGTTAAAAATAGATATAGAACGGCAGCAAATGAATAAAAGAACAGTGGGTCCCTCGTTGATCCTGCCGCAATATATGATTGTCTCATAATTTCAACTAATCCTGTAACTGATATTAATGAAGTATCTTTTAAAGTTATTTGCCATACATTACTTATGTTAGGCAATGCTAACCTTAACATCTGTGGTATTATTATTTTGTAATAGTAAATTTTCTTTTTAAATCCCAAGACTTCTGAAGCCTCAAATTGTCCTTTATTAATAGATTGTACTGCTCCTCTGAATACCTCTGTTGAATACGCTCCTGATATGATTCCTATCGAGAAAGCTCCAGTTAAAAAAGCATTAACTTCTATATATCCGTCATATCCAAATATTTTAGCCACAAACATGACTGCGCCACTACCACCAAAAAAAAATAAATATATGACTAAAAGTTCAGGAACGCCTCTAAAAACGGTAGTATAAAAACTTCCAATTAAATTAAGTATCTTAATCTTGGATAATTTAAATGATGCAAAAATTGCACCTAAAAAAAATCCGATAAGCAAAGCTACTATAGCAACTGCCATGGTCATGAGAGTTGCAAAAAAAAGCTCATCTCCCCAACCTGTATCTCCGTAAGCTAAAAGTCCCATAGATTTTAAGGCGATAGAGTTAAGCTATCGCCTTAAAAATTAAATTATTACATTGAAGCGTCAAAGCCAAACCACTTGGTGGCTAGTTCGCTAATTTTTCCATTTTTTCTTGCAGTATTAATGGCGTTATTAAATCTTTTCAAAAGATCAGTATCATCTTTTCTTATACCTACGCCAACACCATTACCAAATGCTCCTCCAGAAAAAGTTGGTCCAACTAGTACAACTGGTTTTCCAGATTTTTCAGCATAATCAGTAAAAGCTACTGCCGCTGCTAATGCCGCGTCTATTCTTCCTGCAGCCAAATCTAAATTTACTTCATCTTGAGTTTTGTAAGTTCTTACTTTTACGCTACCCACATCTCCAGATTCTAAAAAATTTTGGTGTATAGTTGCTGTTTGAACACCAATAGTTTTTCCTGCTAGCGCTGCTGTCAAAGTTTTTAACGCTTTCTTAGCATTTCCGCCACCAGTAGATAAATTTATAGCTTTAGGAGTATCCATTCCTTCAAGAGGTGAACCCTTCATTACAGCTAAAGAAGCAACTTCGTCTGCATAACCTTGAGAAAAGTTAATAGTTTTCATTCTCTCATCAGTAATTGACATTCCGGCCATGATTGCATCATACTTTCTCATAATCAATCCTGGAATCATTCCATCCCAATCTTGTTCCACAAGAGTACAATCTGCTTTCATGTATATGCAAAGCCAATTAGCAAGTTCAACTTCAAAACCAATTAATTTTCCAGACTCATCTTTTGCATTCCATGGTGGGTAAGCACCTTCTGTTCCTATTCTTATACTGTCCGCCTGGGCACTAGAAATTAGAATTCCCAATGCAGCAATAGAAGATAGAAAAAATTTAAATATGTTTTTCATATTTTTTCCCCCTTATAAATAAATATTTGTAATAGTAGGATTAAAAAAAAGATTATTCCAGAAAAAATAATACGTGAAATAGTTGTATTATTTAGGAATTCATTATAGAAGACGCAAAATTCCAACGACAATCAAAGCTTGGTATCACCACTTCATCCAATTTAGAGTTACCAAAGTTATCTGAAAGGACTTTTAGCCAATTATTAACCTGTTTGGGCTTTTTCGATAAAGTTCCTACTTGTGCAGTTATTACTCCACCAGGCTTTAAAATTCTTTTTAAACTTTTCATATTTTTTGCAGCTAGATCTATGCAAAACTGATCATCGTTTAGATCTACAAAAATTTTGTCATATTTTGAGTCTTTAACTTTTTTAATACTTTCAAAAGCGTCCCCCCAAAAAGTTTTTACTCTATTATTTGCCTTAACATCTCCACAAATTTTTGGAAGATGTTTTTGGCAAACTTTTACCACTTCGGGATCTAGCTCATACCAATCAATTAAGTCAAATCCCTTAGACAACAGTTCTCTTGCTACACCGCCATCTCCGCCGCCAATAATTGCTGCGCTAGAATTATCTTTGGATAGACTTAAAGCGGAATTAACAAATTGTCCGCTATATTTTTTTTCATCTTTCTCTGCAACCTGTAATTCACTATCTATAAATAGAGCATTACCAAATTCTTCCAATTTCATTATTTCGATATGCTGTCCAACTTTTGATACAAAATTTTCTAATACGTCATTAACAATGTAAAATTTTTGGTGTCCCGGTGTACTATATATATCTTCATATAAACCTTTGTTACTTCTATCAAAGCTTCTAACTACAGCTCTTTCATGCTTAATTTCACTTTTTAATATATCTAAAGCTGCTGTTGGAGATATTTTTCCACATGTGAAAAAGTCGAAACTAATCACACCTCTTTCTGGAAAAGTATGAAAACTCATATGGCTTTCAGCTAAAAGAGCAACACAAGTATACCCTTGCGGTTTAAATACCTTCTCAGAGATATTTAGTACCTCGATTCTAGCCTTTTTCGCTATTTTATATATAACTTTATTGTAAAAATCCGGAGTGTAATCCTTTTTTACTCCTAAAAAATCTATCGTTACGTGTTCTCCAACTTTTTTCATTTTTTCCCGACTCTCTATATATTTTTTATACTTGTTATTTTATTTTTTACAACTAAAAATTAGTGTTAAATAATTAAAAATTAGTTGTGAATAAGTTTATGGAGTTTGATTTTGAAAAATAATTGGTCAAAAAATATTGCAAAAAAATATATAAAAAAGTACAAAAAGCTTGGTTTTACTACAGATTTAGCGCTAAGAGTCTATACGACTCGCCTACTGGGAAGAAATAAAGAATTGGTTCTGCATGGTGGCGGAAATACTTCTGTTAAAACAACAATAAAAGACATCGATGGAAAAAAATATAAAGTCTTATGCGTAAAAGGAAGTGGATGGGACATGGCTGATATAGAGCCTCCAGGACTTCCAGCAGTCAAACTTGAACCTTTGCTGTCTCTAAAAAATAAAAAATATTTGTCTGATGAAGATATGGTTGCGTATCAAAAAAGAAACCTTATTGATGTTAAATCACCAAATCCTTCTGTAGAAACATTTTTGCATGCTTTTTTACCCTTTAAATATGTAGATCATACGCATGCAGATGCCGTACTTAATATAACTAATAGGCCCGGTGGATTGAATCTATGCAAAAAAATCTTTGGTGATAAAGTTAGTATTGTTCCATATGTGATGCCAGGTTTCATGTTAGCAAAAAAAATTCATGAGGTTTATTCTAAAAATCCTAAAATAAACTGCTTAATATTAATGAACCATGGAATTTTTACTTTCGCTAATGAGTGCAAAGAAGCATACGATTTAATGATAAAGTATGTTTCTAAAGCTGAAAATACTATTAAAAAATTAAAGACTAAAAAAATTAAGCAAATTAAAAAATTCTCTACAAAATTTAACCCTGATGAAGTCGCTCCAATATTACGAGGACTTTTATCTGAAAATAAAGATCAAAAATTTGTTATTAATTATAGACTAAATAAACATTTAAAATATTTTATAAATGGAAAAAATGTCAAAGCTTATTCCTCTAAGGGAACGGCTACACCTGATCACGTAATTAGAGTAAAACCATTTCCATTAATAATTACTCCTAAAAAAAATTCTTCAGTAGAAGATTTTAAAAAGATAGCTAAAAAAGCTTTTGAGAATTATCGTAAAAAATATATTAACTATTTCAATGTAAATCATAAAAAATCCAAAGAAAAAAAGATGATGCTGGATACTTCTCCAAGAGTTATTTTAGTACAAAATGTTGGCATGTTTAGCGTTGGTAAAGATTTAAATGCTGCAAAAATTGCTGGAGATTTGACTGAAACTAATGCAAGAGTAATTTCTTCTGTGGAAGAAACGTCTAGTTACAAATTTATTCCAGAAAAAGATCTTTTTGATGTCGAATATTGGTCCTTAGAGCAAGCAAAAATTAAAAAGAAGAAAAAACTTCTCGAAGGTAACGTGGTTGTTGTTACTGGTAGCACTGGAACTATAGGCTTCGAAACTTATAAAATGTTTAAGAGTTATGGAGCTGAAGTAGTTTTGCTTGATAATAATTTAAACCGTTTAACAGAAGTACAATCCAAAATTAAAGATCTTTGTATTCATTGTGATGTCACAAGTAAAAAAAGTGTAAAAAAAGCTTTCAAAAAAATTTGTGAAAGATTTGGAGGTATTGATATTTTGATTTCAAACGCGGGAACGGCTCCTGGAGGTTCAATAGGTGATGTTAGTGATGAAATTTTAAGAAAAAGCTTTGAAATAAATTTCTTTTCTCATCAAAACTGTGCTTCTGAAGCAGTTAAAATAATGAAAAAACAAAATATCAATGGCTGTTTGCTTTTCAATATTTCAAAACAATCAGTAAATCCTGGAAAAAACTTTGGTCCTTATGGTCTCCCTAAATCAGCTCTACTTAGTTTATGTAAACAATACGCAGTTGATTATGGATCGTATGGAATCAGATCTAATGGTGTAAACGCAGATAGAATTAGAAGTGGTTTAATGACGGACAAGATGATTAAAACTAGAGCAAAGGCAAGAGACGTGTCTACAGATGATTATATGAAAGGAAATTTATTATTAAATGAAGTTAAAGCTGAAGACGTGGCTAAAGCATTTTTCCATTTAGCAACTTCCAAAAAAACTACTGGAGCTGTACTAACAGTTGATGGTGGTAATATAGCAGCTTCTTTAAGATAACTTTTTAATTTTTTCAATTAATTCTTTATTTATTTTTCTTGGGCCTTTGTCTAAACGATTTTTATGTCTTCTTTCTCCTGGTAAACGAATTCCATCCATAGATTTCATTTTTGCAAAAAATTCTTCAGAATGTTTTTCCCAACCTGAGCCGGCTACTTTTTCTGGAGAAATTGCTAAAATGAATTCCCCGCCACTTGGTGGTCCTCCATCTTTATTATCTTTTTCAGCAGTTTCATAACTAAAATTATCTCCAACTAATGCTCCGGCAAGTAATTCTACCATCATAGCAATTGCTGAACCTTTATAACCACCAAAAGGAAGTAATACACCTCCACTGCCTTTTATAATTTCTTTTGGATCGGTTGTTTCTTTTCCATCTTTATTTAAACCTGTTCCCAAGGGTACTTTATGTCCATCTCTTGCAGCAACCATAACATCTCCCATGGCCATAGCTGCTGTTGCCATATCATAAACAAGAGGAGTTTTTCCTGGACGTGGCCATGCAAATGAAATTGGGTTAGTTCCAAACAATGCTTTTTTGGCACCTGCTGGAGCTACCATTGGCATGTATGATGTGCATGCAAAACTAACTAATCCAGATTCTGCAACAGCTTCTGTCTCAGGCCACATGGCAGCCATATGATGTGAATTTGTAATAGCTAAAACTGCAACTCCAGTTTCTTTTGCTAATTTAACTAATGCAGGTAGACCGAATTTTAATACCATTGGCGCAAAAGCATTATTACCTAAAACTTTAATGACGCTTGGTGATATTTTTTTTACTTCAGGCCTCGCTTTACCGTTAACTTTTTTACTTTTTAAAGCAGCAACATATGCTGGCAATCTAAATAAACCGTGTGAATGAGAACCGTCCCTTTCTGCACGCATTATTGTATCTGATAAAATATTTGCATTTTCTTCATCACATCCATTAGAAAGTAATGTTTTTTTAGCTAAATCGTAAATTTCATCTAATGATAAAGAAATAGTGCTCATTTAAATAATTTTTTTAATCCTTGCTTTGAAGCTTCACAAATACCTTTCTCTGTGATTAATCCTGTTACATATTTTGCGGGCGTAACATCAAAAGCTAAATTAATTGCCTTACTTTTTTTAGGATAAATTCTTACTTTTTTTACCTTATTATTCTCATCTAATCCTTCAACATGAGATAATTCTTCAGAATTTCTTTCTTCTATTGGAATATCTTTAAAATTTTCTATATTCCAGTCAATTGTTGAACTAGGTAAAGCAACATAAAATGGAACATTATTATCTTTAGCAGCTAATGCTTTTAGATAAGTTCCGATTTTATTAGCAACATCACCTGTTGATAGAGTTCTGTCTGTACCAACAATGCACATATCTACTTCACCTCTTTGCATTAATATTCCACCCGTATTATCTGCAATAATTGTATTAGGAATTTTCTCTTCGTTTAATTCGTATGAAGTTAGATTCGCTCCTTGATTTCTTGGTCTTGTCTCATCTACCCAAACATGAACTGGAATTCCTTTTTTATGAGCGTGATATATCGGAGATGTTGCTGTTCCCCAGTTAATTGTTGCAAGCCAACCCGCATTACAATGGGTTAAAATGTTTACTTTATCTTTCTTTTTATTATAAATTTCTTCAATAATTTTTAATCCATTTAATCCAATATTTTCACAAAATTTAACATCTTCTTCACAAATTGCTTTGGCTTCATCTAAAGCTATTTTTAATAATTCGTTATTGTTAACCCCTGATAATTTTTTCATCATTCGATCTACGGCCCACTTTAAATTAATCGCTGTAGGTCTTGATTGAATTAATTCTTCTGAGCTTTTCTTGATAAAATTAGGATCATTTTTTTCCATAATAGCTAAAACAATGCCGTAGGCAGCAGTTCCACCTATTAATGGAGCTCCCCTAACCTCCATAACTTTGATGGCGTTAATTGCATCTTTTACTGTTTTAAGATCTTTAATTATAAATTGGTGAGGAAGCTTTGTCTGATCAATAATTTTCACAGCTTGGTTTTTTTCATCAAACCAAATTGTTCGATATTCTTTTCCTTCTATTTTCATTTAATGTTCTTTGTATTCCTTGTATCTATTATAAGTACACCAGGTTTTTTTTTCATTTCTTTAATACTCTTCCTGCTATTGTTTTTAATTTTTTAATTGTCTTTTTAGATCTTTTTTCTGGAGCTGTAATAATTGCTACATCCAAACAATTGTTTGTAGGGTCTTTAGGATCTATATGATTTTCAAAATTTTCTATAATATTTTTAACCATATTTTTTGCTTTGGCAGCATTACCTAGTAAAACTTTAATAACTGTTTGAACATCAACGTTTTCATGGTCTGGGTGCCAGCAATCATAATCAGTAACCATTGATACTGATGCATATCTAATCTCTGCTTCTCTAGCTAATTTTGCTTCAGGCATATTTGTCATTCCAATAACATCAGCTTTCCAAGATCTATATAAATTAGATTCGGCTAGTGTTGAAAATTGAGGACCTTCCATAACAACATAGGTACCTCCTCTTTGATATTCAATTTTCTCTTTCTTTATTGCTTCTTCGCAGGCATTCATTAAACCATTTGATGTTGGATGGGCCATTGAAACATGTGCAACAATATCTTCATCAAAAAAAGTTTTTTTTCTTGCAAAGGTTCTATCTATGAACTGATCAACTATTACAAATTTTCCTGGTGGCAAATCCTCCTTTAATGAGCCCACCGCAGATACAGAAATAATATCAGTAACACCTAATTGTTTTAAAGCATCTATGTTAGCTCTGAAGTTTATATTTGATGGTGAAATTTTGTGACCTCTTGCATGACGAGGTAAAAAGCAAACTTCTTTTCCTTTATATTTTAAATTTAATATTTGATCGGAAGGTTTTCCCCATGGAGTTGATATAGATTTCCATTTTGGATTTTGCATCCCCTCTATATCATAAAGCCCACTCCCACCTATTATTGCTAGTTTGTTTTTTGTCATAAATTAATATAATTAATATGATCTTTTTTATTAACTTTGAAGAAAAAAATGGATTTAAAAAAATACATAAGAAGTATTCAAGATTACCCTAAAAAAGGGATTTTGTTCAGAGATATTACAACCTTAATTAAAGATAAAGATGCATTCAAAGATTGTATAGATCAAATGTCAAAAATATTAAATAAAATGAATTACGATAAAATAGCAGGTATAGAATCTAGAGGTTTTATATTTTCATCTCCTCTTTCATACAACCTGACAAAACCAAATGTTTTAATGAGAAAAAAAAATAAACTACCGGCAGAAAAATATTCTGAGGATTTTGAATTGGAGTATGGAAAAGCAACGTTAGAAATGCATAAAGATTCGATTCAGGCAAAAGAAAAAGTGATTATTATCGATGATTTAATTGCTACAGGTGGGACTGCCGCTGCTGCTGCAAAGTTGGTAGAAAAATCAGGTGGAGAAGTCGCTGGATTTATCTTTGTAATAAATTTATTTGATTTAGGTGGTAAAGAATCTTTAGAGAAAAATAGTTATAAATGTCATGCTCTAATTGATTTTCCTGGACATTAAATTTCTTTTTTTAACCACGATTCCGGAGTTAGTTCATTCTTAATTTCTAAATTAATGTGATATTCAAAAGGTTTAGCACCTCTTTTTTTTATATAATCAAATGTTTTTAAAATACCAGTTTTTAAATCCGTCTTAGTTTTATAATTTAAAATTTTTCTCGCTTTATCGGCTGAACAACTTGCATGTTTAACTTCTCTTGGGCGATCTTTTTTATAAATGGGTTTTAAATTACTTCCAGTTACATTGGAGCAAATTTTAGCAACTTCATTTATAGATACAAACTCCTCATCGGGACCGATATTAATAATTTGTTTATTTAAATTTTTTTGATCAAGCATGGGTAGCAGGCAACTGATGCAATCATCTATGTAAGAAAAACATCTTTTTTGTTCTCCATCACCATATATTATTGGTGCTTTTCGCTGGAGCATTCTATTAATCATTATTGAGACTACATTTCTAAATGGATCATCATATTTTTGTCTCGGTCCAATAATGTTGTGAGGAACTGCTATTACCCATTCAATATTATTAAGCTCACAAAGATTTATTAATACATTTTCTGCTGCAACTTTTGCAATAGCGTATGGATCTATAGGTCTAGGTGGCATGTTCTCATTAAAAGGAGTTTTTTGGTTTCCATATCTAGCCATTGATGAACAAAAAATTATTCTATTAACTTTTTTAGAAACAGCGGCAGAAAAAACAGACACTGAAGCTAAATAATTATTTTTTGTAATTTCAAATGGAGAAAAAACAGATAGGCCTTCGTGTGCAGTAGCAGCGCAATGGTAAACAACATTAACATTTTCCATAATCTTGTTCATTTGATTTAAATCGCAACAATCTCCATTTATAAATTCAATATTTTTTGGAACATTGTCTTTGTAGCCTCCAATCATATTGTCTATACCGATAACTTTATGATTATTATTTGCCAATTTTTCAGCTAAATGAGATCCCAAAAAACCTGCAGCTCCAGTAACCAAAACTTTTTTTGATTCTCTATTCATTAGAGTTTTTTATATTTTAAAAATCTATAAATCAAAGAAAATTTTATACTTTTGGCCGATACCATGAACTTTTTCCTATTATTGCATTTATTAAACCAGAATATCTTTGATAATAAATCTTTTTTTTATATTTATTTAAAAATATTGAATAAAGCATAATTCTCAAGATTGCAGAAATTAATTTGGGAAAAACGATTAAGAAAGAAATAAAAAAACCTTTATATTTTTTATGATAATTGAAAGTTGACCACATCCAATGCCAATTTCTTGAAAGCTCCATTTCCTCATTTATAGATTTATTATGTGACCTACCACCAGAATGATTTATTTCCACTGAAGGCAACAAATAAATTTTTTTATTTCTATTATTTAATCTTTTACACAAATCAATTTCCTCAAAATAAATAAAAAAATTTTCATCAAAAAATCCTATTTCTTTAAATTCGAATAAATTTAGAAGCATGGCAAAACCTTTTACATTTTTAACTTCAATTGGTGATGTATTTTTTAAACTTGTTAATTGTTTTTTGTTTATGTCTTCTTGAATAAATGGAGCCATAATTGCAAAATTAGGAAGTTCATCGAAAGCTTTGATAAAATTTGTTAGAGCGTTAGTTGATAAAATAGTATCAGGATTTAATATTAAAGCATATTTAGTTTTAACTTTTTTGAGTCCAATATTATTTGCTTTGGCGTATCCCAGATTAGCTCCGGCTAAAATACAATTGACATTACCAAACTGATTCTCGATTCTTTTTTTAAAATCTGTGTTATTCGAATTTTCTATTAATATAACTTTACACCGTTTATCGATCGAATTTAGACAATTTGTAATTATTTCATCACTTTTAAACGAAGTTATAACTGCTGTAATATCTGTAATTGACATTATTTAAACATAATTAATTTTATACTCTAGTTCTTTTAATAGTTAATTTATTAGATCATACCTTTTTTGTAAAACAAATATGAAAAAAATTGTTGTTACTGGTGGTTCCGGATTTATAGGAAGTAATTTGGTAAAATTTTTACTAAATAAAAATTATTTTGTTATTAATATTGATAAATTGAGTTATTCAGCGAATCCTTACAATTTAAGAGAAATAAAAAAAAATAAAAATTACATTTTTTTCAAACAAGATATTAATGATGAGTATAAAACATTAAAAATTTTAAATAGATTTAAGCCAGTTGCGATATTTAATCTGGCTGCTGAAACTCACGTTGATAGATCGATAGACAGCCCAAAAAATTTTATTACAAGTAATATATTTGGTGTATACAATTTACTGCAAGCAATAAAGAAATATTTAAAAAAAAGAAAAAAAATTAAATTGATTCATGTATCAACTGATGAAGTTTATGGTGATATAAAATTAAATAAGAGATCAAATGAAAAATTTGCTTACGATCCAAGCTCTCCATATTCTGCTTCAAAAGCAGCTGCTGATCATTTAATTAAATCTTTTGTACGAACATACAAAATCCCAGCAATAATTTCTAACTGTTGTAATAATTACGGACCTAATCAATTTCCAGAAAAACTTATACCAAAACTAATTTACAATATTATTAAAAACAAACCACTGCCAATCTACGGCAAAGGAGAAAATTCTAGAGAATGGATTCATGTCCAAGACCATTGTGAAGCTCTTTTTCAAATATTTAATAAAGGAAAAATTGGAAAAAGTTACAATGTTGGTTCAAATCAAAACATTAAAAATAAAGATATTGCTAAAAAATTATTAAAATTGCTGAAAAAAAAATCAGTCAAAATTAGAAAAGAAACAAAAATCAAATTTGTAAAAGACAGACCCGGACATGATTTTAGATATGCATTGAATTCAAATAAAATCCGTAAAGAACTTAAATGGAAAACCAAAATTAGGCTTGATCAAGGTCTCGCAGATACCTTTGATTGGTATTTAGAAAATATGGATTTTTTTACAAGTGTCTCAAAAAAATTATATAATAGGAGATTAGGTTTAAAATAAAATGATCAAGAAAGGTATTATCTTAGCTGGAGGTTTGGGAACAAGAATGAGTCCACTGACTAAAGCTGTAAATAAACAATTGCTCCCTATTTATGATAAGCCATTAATATTTTATCCACTATCGGTATTAATGTTGGCAGGTATTAAAGAAATACTCATTATAGTAAATAAAGGAAAGCTCGCCCAATTTAAAAAAGTTTTACCTAACGGAAATAATTTAGGAATTAAAATTAATTATGCAGAACAAAAACATCCTAGAGGATTACCAGATGCTTTTTTGGTTGGTGAAAAATTTATTGGTAAAAATAATGTTGCTTTAATTTTAGGTGATAATTTTTTTTATGGACAAAGTTTAACAAAAAAATTGAAAGATTGTGTAAAACTTAATGAGGGTGCTACAGTAATATTGCACCCAGTTAAAAATCCTTCAGCCTATGGTGTAGCTAAAGTAAATAAAAGAAATAAAATTATAAAAATTATAGAAAAACCAAAAAAAAATTTTTCAAATCTAGCCGTAACCGGTCTTTATTTTTTTGATAATAAAGTTGTTAATCTTAGTAAAAAATTAAAATTATCAAAAAGAAATGAAGTAGAAATAGTTGATTTATTAAATCAGTATAAAAGAAAAAATAAGCTTAGAGCTGAATTTTTAGGTAGAGGTGGGGCGTGGCTTGATACTGGCTCAATTAAGGATTTTTATGACGCTTCTGCTTTTGTTGCCGCTTTAGAGAATAGGCAAGGACTTAAAATAGCCTGTTTAGAAGAGATAGCCCTTAAAAATAAGTGGATCGACAAGAAAAATATACTTGATGCAATAAAGTTTTACGGAAAATGCGAATACACTCAATACTTATTAAACCTCGTAAAAAAAACTAAATAAATGCTTAATAAAAATAAAATTATAGTTACTGGTGGAAGCGGAAGATTTGCTCAAAGCCTAAAACTTATTAGATCTAAATACAATTTTATATATCCATCAAAAAGTAGACTGAATATTAATAATTTAAAATCTATAGAAAATTATTTAAAAAAACAAAAACCTCAATCAGTTTTACACTTGGCAGGTATGTCTAGACCTATGATAAGTCATGAAAAAAATATAAATAAGAGTATTAATTTAAATATAATAGGTACTGCAAATCTTGTGAATATATGCTCTAAACTGAAAATAAAATTAATATATTTTTCTACAAGCTACGTTTATCCTGGAACAAAAGGAAATTATAAAGAACAAGATCCTGTATTGCCATGGAATAATTATGCATGGTCTAAACTTGGTGGCGAATGCGCAGTTCAAATGTACAAAAATTCGTTAATACTAAGGGTTTGTATGACAGAAAAACCATTTATTCATAAAAAAGCTTTTACAAATGTAAAATTGAATTTTATTTTTCACGAAGATTTAGCAAAAATTTTAGTCAAAATTTTAAATAAAAAAGGAATAATCAACTTGGGTGGACCTACTGAAACTGTCTACAATTTTGCAAAAAAATACAATTCGAAAGTAAAAAAAAAAATTAACAAAAAAAATATATCTAATAATTTTCCTATGAATCCGTTTATGAATTTATCCAAATTAAAAAAAATAACAAAGGTATCATACTAAAAATGAAAAAATTTCTTTTAAAAAATTGGTATAAGTTTTCAAATCAAAATAAATATAAACGCTTAAAACTCGAAGAAAATATTGAAAAAAGAGTTAAATTTTACAAATCTAATATAGAAAATCAAATTTACGATATCCAAAAAAAAATTAAGGAAAATAAAAAACTAAACTTTATTCATTCTGGCCATGTCGGGGATTTGCTTTATTCATTGCCCGTTATAAAAGAATTATCAAAAAATCACGATTGTTGTTTATACATAAAAAAAAATAGAGCTATAAACGTTGAATATTTTGGCCATCCTTCAGGAAATGTTTTGTTGAATGAAAATATTATTAATAAACTTTTGCCATTACTAAGATTACAACCTTATTTTAAATCCGTAGAAATTTATAATAATGAAAAAATTGATATTAATTTAGATCTGTATAGAGATATTCCAATAAATATAAGTTTTCACCAATTCAGATGGTACGTTCATATTACTGGAGTTCATATAAATATGGGAGATCCTTACTTGTTTGTTGAAGAAACAAAAAATTTTCATGATAAAGTCGTAATACTAAGAACTTTTAGAAATAGAAATCATTTTATTAACTACAAATTTTTAAAAAATTATAAAAATTTATTGTTTGTCGGCCTCGAAAATGAATTTGATGATCTAAAGAAAGAAATTCCTAATCTTGAATTTTACGACTGCAAAGATTTTCTTGAAATGGCAAAAATAATAAAATCTAGTAAATTTTATCTAGGAAATCTTAGTGCTGGTTATGCTATATCAGAAGGTCTAAAAGTGCCTAGATTGCTTGAGGCATGCTCGGATTTTCCTGCTGTTTATCCTATAGGTAATAATTCCTATGATTTTTATCATCAATGCCATTTTGAAACGTTATTTAAGGAGTTTTACAATAAGAATTTTTAAATTTTATTCTAGTAAATGTTATGAAAGTTATTAATACAAAAATTAAAGGTTTAAAAATAATTAAACAAATAAGTCATCGAGACAAAAGGGGTAGTCTAAGAGAAATTTACATAAAAAAAATTATCAAATGGAATGATTTAATTTTTGACTACGCAACAACATCTAAAAAAAATGTTTTAAGAGGTTTTCATTTTCAATCAAAGTACAAACAAGCCAAGTTTGTATCAGTTTTGAAAGGAAAAATTTTTGATTGTGTAATAGATCTCAGAAAAACTTCAAAAACGTATGGAAAAACATATGGTATTATATTATCTGAAAAAAATTATTTGTCTCTTTACATACCTGAGGGTTTTGCCCACGCATATTATAGTTTTTCACCTGAAAATATAATTTACTATAAATTATCAAACTACTATCAGCCAAAATTTGAAGACGGTATTTTGTGGAACGACCAAACTTTAAAAGTAAAATGGCCAAATAAAAAACCAATTGTTTCAAAGAAAGATAAGAAATTAAGATCTTTTTTAAATTTCAAAAAAACTTATAGATCTCTTTAAATTGGCTACGTAGGGATAGTTGTTTTAATTTCATTAGTATCTTTTGTTATGTCATAAAAAACTATTGGCATTGTTTTTACTTTTGCGTTTTTTTGGAACCAATAAGACATAAATCTCTCAGCCAAAAAACCATAAATTCTGGTTTTTCCATATCCTGATAAATCGTCAAATCCAAAAAGATCTTCGCATCTTTTAAGCCAATTAAAAACAATTTCATAATAACTTTTTAATAAATCTTTAGATTTGCAAATAAACATATTATGAGGATTAAATGCAGTTTCTGTGTTAACAAAATCGTTGAAATTTTTTCGATTTTCTTCATCAAGTAATTTTATTGCTTCGTCTAAATAATTTTTCCCATGCCACATATCAAAATGAAATTTTATATTTCTCTTATTTTTATTAATTAAACTTTGAGGATTTTTAATAACAACCCCCATCCCTCTTTTTAAAATTTTCATTATTTTTAATTTATTTATGGGCATAGGCTTCCCTAATATAACCTCGCAATTTTGATAATCTTTAGGAATTTCATTTATTAGTAAAGATTTTAAAGATTTTAGTGAAATTGAATCTTTATTTTCTTCTTTTAAGCTCCAAAATTTTCTGTACTGACAAAAACCTATCCATTCACTATTAATTTTATCTAGGTGATTTTTCCACAACCAATAGTGAAAAGTATACTCACCATAATATTTATTTTTTTTCGAAATATTTTCTCCAGTATTATCTCTTATCCATTCGCCTGAAAAATTATTATCTCCTAAGCCCACTGGAACATAATTGATATCTTTTATAATTTTTAAATGTTTAGGTTGTATTGTTAAACAATACATAGTTAATTGTTTCATAAATATGGTAGCGGGAAGTGGGATCGAACCACTGACCTCGGGCTTATGAGTCCCGCGCTCTAACCAACTGAGCTACCCCGCCATCTGAATTAAATACAATTTATAATACTTTTAAAATTTTCTTCAATCTGTTCTTAAGAGAGCTGGAAAAACAGGGTTTATTTTTAAAAAAAGTCTTTGATACTCTTGTTTTATACACCTGTTCGCAACATAAACCATGTTCGCTGACTTAGCTATTTCTTTGGCATTTCCGTTTTGAATACCAAATTGTAACCAAAGAACTTTTGCTCCAATTTCGGCCGCATCTTTTGCTATCGCCGGTGTTTCTTTTGAAGGGCGAAAAACATTTACTATATCTATAGGAACCTTAATGTCACTTAATTTTGAAACTGCTATCTCACCACATATGCTATTTCCAGCTGAAAATGGATTTACTGGTATTACTTTATAGCCAAACTCTTGCAAGTATTGCATAACTATTATTGATGGTCTTCTCTTAATATTTTTTACGTCTTCCTCTTTTTTAATCGAACTCACACCAACCATTGCAATAGTTTTTGTCGATTCCAGAACTTGCATAAACAATTTATCTTCTAATTTTGAATCAGTCATGTGTAATTAACTTATTTTAGATTCTTTTATAATTTCTGCAATTGATTCTTCTTTATTATGACCCATAAGATGAACACCTTTGACTCCCTTAATTTCTCTAAAAACTTGAATTAATTCTAGGCAAATTTTTCTGCTTTCTTCTTTCTGATCTTTTGATTGTTCCAATCTTTTAATAATTTCATCTGGAATATCCACTCCAAATAAATTGTCGTTCATCCATTTTGCGCTTTTTGCTGATGTAAATGGACCTAGGCCAATTAAAAATGATGTTTTGTCTAGTATCCCAGCATCTTCCAATGATTTCATATATTCTTCTAATTTTTTTACCTCAAACACATACTGAGTTTGAAAAAAATCTACTCCATTTTTAATTTTTCCTAAAATCTTTTCCGTATTTGGTTTTCCTTTAGAAGGGACTTCTGCGCCTCCTATAAATAATTTTGGTGCAGGGTCTATAGCTCTTCCTGATGGAAATTTTTTATCTTTCCTCATCATATTTGCTGTTGAAACCAAAGTTGAGCTATCAATATCTTTAGCTGGCTTTGTTTCTGGTTGATCACCAACTTTTGGGTCATCTCCTGATAAGCAAAGAATATTGTGAACACCAAGAGCTGACGCTCCAACTAAATCTCCCTGGATGGCTAATCGATTTCTATCACGAACCGTTAATTGTAATATTGGATCAATATTATTTTGAGCAAGAATAATTGCGGCCGTAAGTGCAGACATATGTACCTTCGCCCCTGGACTATCTGTAACATTAATAGCATCTGCTATATCCTTTAATGGTTCTATTTTTTTTAATAAAGTTTCTTTATTTGAAGAATCTGGAGGTGTTGTTTCTGCAGTAAAAACAAAAACACCGTCGTGTAGCTTCTTGTGAAGCGGGCTATGATATTCCATTATTATTTATTTTTCCAATTTGGTTTTCTTTTATTTAAAAAAGCTGAAATTCCCTCTTTTGCATCTAAGGCCATCATGTTTTCACTCATTATTTCACTTGTATATTCGTAGGCTTCTTTGAGAGGCATTTCTAATTGTTTATAAAAAGCTTCTTTTCCAATTTTTACAACTTTATTTGATTTTGAAGCTATAGTTTCTGCTAACTTTATAACTTCTTCTTCTAATTTTGAATTTTCAAAATGATCATTTATAAGACCTATCTCTTTCGCATAATTTGCGTTAATTGGTTCTCCTGTCAAAAGCATTTTCATTGTTTTTTTCCTACTCACATTTCTGCTAACAGCAACCATTGGTGTGCTACAAAAAAGTCCTATGTTAACTCCTGGTGTTGCAAAAATTGCATTGTTATCACTTAATGCTAAATCGCAAGTTGCTACTAATTGACACCCCGCAGCAAATGCGGCCCCGTGAACTTTTGCAATAACGGGTTTTTTATTATTGACTATAGAAATCATTAATTTCGAACATAAATTAAATAGCTTTCTATATTCCGGCTTTCCCTTTAACGAATTTATCTCTTTTAGATTATGACCGGCGCTAAAACCTTTACCAATTCCCTCAATAATTATTACTTTTGTTTTGTCATCATCGTTAAAATCTTCAAAACACTGGATTAAAGATTCTAATGTATTTAATGATAAGGAGTTGTAAGTATCAGGATCATTAAGTTTGATTCGTGAAATTCCATTGTTAGATGGTTTAACGATTATGTTAGAAAATTCCTTCATTTTAAAAATTTTATCATTTAATTATAATTGTCTCAAGTTGACTTAAGGCTCTTAACTATAAAATCTGATATTAAATTATAACCTTCCTCATTGTAATGCCCCCATATTTCAAATGGAAATAGAGACAAGGGATTTTTATGGCTTTTAAACACTCCTTTGTGTAAATCGATTATAGGAATTTCTAATTCACTAGCTATTTTAACAACATCTAAATAAATGCTTTGTGGAAAGGTAAAAATATTTTTTTTTATTATTTTTTTTTTTTGATATCTGTCAAATTGTGGCAAATAGACAAAATATAATTTACCATCCCAACTCTTAACCCTATTATTTGATTTTTCTAGAATTTTCTTAAAAGTTATAAAATAATCATCATAAGATTCGCTGGTAGGCTTTATACCTAATTGCAATCTTATACTTGGTAAACTCCAAGTATTCATAACTAGTCTTTTAGTAAAATTTAAAAAAGATTTTTCTTTATTTTTTTTTGCTTTTTTAATGGATTTGTCAGAAAATTTTTTTAAATGAAAATCAATTAACTCTTGTTTATGAATTAAATTTTGCGAAAAATTTTCATCTTCATAATATTTATTTAATTGATTTGAAGTTAGTTCTCTTTTCAAGTCTAAAATATCATTTGGAAAAAAAAACCACAGCACTGTTTTAGGTTTAAAATATTCACCATATTCTTTTAATAAAGCTAATTGAGATAACGGACCGTTTCCTTCGGCAGATAAACTAACAGTTTTAAATCCTGACTCACGTAGTTTAGATCCAATATTTTCTTCCGATTCAACACAAGTTCCCTTCGCAAAGGAGTCTCCTATAATAACAATATCTAAGTTATTTTTATCGTACAATTTTTTCGGATTATTAAATCCGTACTCATCGCTTTTATAAGTTATCCATTTGCCAGACTCGTTGCAATAAACAGACCTAACATTTGAAATACCTCCCAATGGAAATAATTTGCCTTCTTCAGTGTCAAAGCCTCCGCTTTCTATTAATGTAAATGGATACAAAGTGGGATATACCTTTACTCCGGATTTAGAAAAGTCTTCGATCACTTCTAATTTAGATCTTTTATCAAACTCAATATTTTTTTTGTATGCTATGCTTGCTCTAGTGTTGTTTTTTTCGAAATTTTTAAGAACAATTTCTATTGCATACATTGTTATTATTACAGAAGTCAAAATCAAAGAAATATTTATTCTTAAATTCTTGTTTAATTTAAAACTAAATAAAACAATAATTGACAATAATATTCCAAAAATTATACATAAATAATAAAAAGAGGATGAAACGAAAAATAATAAATGAGGGTTTAGTAATTTGTTAATTGCGTATACAACAATCGCAATAGAGAATAAAAAAACTAAACAAAAAACTATATTTGCATATCTAATGGCAAAATTTGAAAATTTCATCTATATAAATCCTAAATTAATCAAGAGTAAATCTATTTTTATAATTCTTTGCTAACTCAACGTCTTGTTTATCTTTGTACAAAATAAAATTACCACAGACCAAGATATCCAAATCTGTTCCCATAAAACATTTAAATGCATCTTTTACATTGCACACTATCGGCTCTCCTCTTACATTAAAAGAAGTGTTTACTAAAATTGGACATTTAGTAATTTTTTCAAAATTCTCTATTAGTGCATAATATTTAGAATTTGTATCCTTGTGAACAGTTTGAACTCTTGCTGAGTAGTCTACGTGAGTAACAGCTGGTATACTTGATCTTTTTACATTTAATTTTTCTATACCAAAAAGTTTTTTTTCCTCTTTTGACATTTCTATTCTTATTGATTTTTTCACATTAGAAACAAGAAGCATGTACGGACTATCTGTATCAAGCTCAAACCAATCGGATAGATTTTTTCTAATTACGGAAGGAGCAAAAGGTCTGAAACTTTCCCTGAATTTTATCTTAAGATTTAAAGTTTTTTGCATTTTTTCTGATCTAGGATCAGCAATAATTGATCTTGCTCCTAAAGCGCGAGGACCAAATTCCATTCGACCTTGAAACCAACCTGCAATTTTCCCGCTGGATAGTTCTTTTGCAGTAACTTCTAGCAAATTTTTCTCTGAAAATTTTTCATATTTAGCTCCTATACTTGCAAGTGTTTTTTCTATTTCATCATCATTAAAACTAGGACCTAGATAAGAACCTCGCATTTGATCTGTAAGGGGAGGATTACGTTCGTTTTTTAGTTCTTTATACCAAAATGCTAAGGCCGCTCCTAAAGCTCCTCCAGCATCACCGGCCGCAGGCTGAATCCAAATATTATCGAAAATTTTTTCTTTTAATATTTTTCCATTTGCTACACAGTTTAAAGCTACCCCTCCAGCTAAGCACAAATTTTTATTTTCATATTCTTTTGATATTGCTTTGGTCAATCTCAAAACAATTTCCTCTATTACCTCTTGTATAGATGAGGCTATATCCATATGAAATTGTGTGAGTAAATCTTTATGAGGATCTCTTACAGGTTGACCAAATAATTTTGAAAATTTATCATTAGTCATTTTTAATCCTGTGGCATAATCAAAATAATCCATGTTTAATCTAAAAGATCCATCTTCTTTCAAATCTATTAAATTATCATAAATCAATTTTTTGTATTTTGGTTCTCCGTAAGGCGCTAAACCCATAAGTTTATATTCACCACTAAGAACTTTAAAACCAATATAATAAGTAAAAGCTGAATAAAGCAAACCAATCGAATGAGGAAAATGCATTTCTTTTACAATATCTAAATTTCTTCCATCACCTTTGGCTACCGTGGTAGTTGACCATTCACCTACACCATCTAAAGTAAGAACAATTGCCTCTTTAAAAGGAGAAGGATAAAAGGCGCTTGCCGCATGGCTAAAATGGTGTTCGGAAAAATAAATTTTGTTAATATCATTAAATTTTTTGTCATGCTTTTTTAATTCATTAAAAAGTACTTTTTTCTGAAAAAGTTTTTCTCTCAACCACAATGGCATGGACATTGAAAAAGATTTAAAGCCTCTTGGTGAAAAAGCAACATATGTTTCTAACAATCTTTCAAATTTTAAAAATGGTTTTTCATAAAAAACTATATGGTCTACTTTGCTTAGGTCTATTTTGCCTTCTGTCAAAACATATTTGACAGCTTGAAATGGATAATTTGAATCATATTTTTTTCTAGAAAATCTTTCTTCTTGTGCGGCTGCTATTATTTTTCCATCAATAATTAATGCTGCAGCACTATCATGGTAAAATGCTGAAATCCCTAAAATAGAAATCATTTTAAAAAATCGTATAAATAAATGGAGCTATCGCCGATCCTTGACTTAAAATTATAAGAACTCCAAATATAGTTAGGACAATAAATATAGGAAATAACCAATACTTTTTTCTTGCTATTAAAAAATTCCAAAATTCTTTTAAAAACCACATAATTAAAATTGCTGTTTCATTGTATCTATTGGATTGTCACGTTTTATCCAATAAGACTTTTTCTTTTTATCATATTGTTTTTTTAGTAAATCTTTACCTATTAATCTCATAAACAAGCCTATTGGTGTCACAATCAGAAAAAAAATAATCGCCATTACAATTGGTGCAATTATTGCTCCTAGTTTAATTCCAAATTTAAACCACAACTTGTTCAATGGTGTTAGCAATTTTGAATTTAAAATTCCCAAAATTAGAAATGTTATAGAAATTAATATCGACCAAGTTCTTGTTTGTTCTTCATTAATTAATGGCCATAAGCCTATAATTAAAAACACAGCAAAAAAAACTAAACCAAAATTTCTATTTGAACCTATTTTTATACCAGATTGACCTTGCATTTTTCTAAATATGATTAATTAGATAAAGCTACCTATCTTTTTTATAACGTAATTTTCTAAAATATTCCACTTAATCGAATTCCCATTCTAACAGCTACAAATAGAACAAGAAAAGCAGTTACCAAAGCTAATATGCGGGTTGAAAAAATTTTTAAATTTAGAAAATTTCCAATTTGCCCTCCAATTAAAACTGCTGCTAAAAGGTACCAATAATTTGTAATTTCCATTAAAACATCATTTTTATTTATTTGTCCAATAATGCCAGAAATTGAATTGATTAAAATAAAAAGTGAGGCTGCCGTAACAATTTGCTTTGGTTTACCAGCTCTTATTAAAAACAAAATTGGGCTTAAAAATATCCCCCCTCCTATTCCAACAATTCCTGACACAAATCCTAAAACTGCTCCAATTAAAATTGAAAATGTTAATGGAACTTTTTTGTAACTTGATTCTTGATCATCATACGATTTAAAATTAAATAAAAGTAAAATTCCTGCTGTGGTCAAGACTGCTAAAAGTAATATTTCGAATAATTCTTTTTCTACAGGTAATGATCCTCCTATATAAGCTAAAGGAATAGATCCTATTAAGTATGGAGTTAAAAGTCTTAGATTTAAATTTCCTGCTCTAATGTAATTAAAGCAATTTCCAGAAACGACAATAACATTGCAAGATAAAGCTATAACGGGAAAAATAAAATATGGAACACCCCAAATTAAAAGCAAAGCCAGATATGTGGATCCACCGCCAAAACCAACACTGGAATAAAGTGCTGCCGTGACCAAAAATAATGTTGCTAATAGCATCTTCGTTAATTATCCTATGCTTACAAATTATGCAAGTTAACATCGCTCTTCTAACCGTAACAGACACAAGAACAATTGATACGGATAAATCTGGTTCAATTTTGGTAAAAAAAATTAAAGAACAAAATCATAAATTAGTTGATAGAAAAATTGTTAAAGATGAAAAAAAAGAAATAAAAAAAATATTATCAGAATGGATAAAAAATAATGAACTTGACGTGATTATAACAACCGGAGGAACGGGTTTAACAGGCAGAGATATCACGCCTGAAGCAATAAAAGAAATCGCTGATAAAGAAATTCCAGGATTTGGAGAGCTGTTTAGAGAATTAAGTTATAAGACTGTAGGTACTTCAGCTATGCAATCTAGAGCTTGCGCAGTATTGGCTAATGGAAAATATATATTTGCTTTGCCAGGTTCTTCTGGAGGCGTAACAGATGCTTGGGAAGGTATTTTAAAATATCAACTAGATATCAATCATAAGCCATGTAACTTTGTGGAATTATTTCCAAGATTAAAAGAAAAATAATTATTATGCGTTTTAATGCTGTTAGAGTGATGTTAATTACTTCATTAATTATAATCTTGTTTTATATTTTAGGACTTTTTCTACCTATCATCAAAAATACCAAGCAATCAAAACTAGTGAATTCAAATACTACGGAATATCTTATTTAGTAATCACTTTTTTTGATATTTTTTTTTCCACTCGTCATAAGAAATTCCATAAATATGTTTTCTTGCATCGGGATCTGATATTTCAATTCCCTTCTTTTGAGCTTCCTCTCTATACCATTTAGATAAACAATTTCTGCAAAATCCAGCCAAATTCATAAGATCTAGGTTTTGCACATCTGTTCTTTCTCTTAAATGGTGTACTAGTCTTTCAAAAGCTGCTGATTGTAATTCTTTTTTTGTAGTGTCATCCATAATAAAATTTATTATATACTATTTCATTTAAATTATGAAACTTACTGGATCTTATAAATTAGAAGAGAAAAAACAAATTGTATGGCAGGCTCTTAATAATCCTGACATTTTAAAAGAATGTATTCCGGGATGTGAGTCTTTTAATAAAAAAAGTGATACAGTTTTTGATGTCACGGCCACAAATCAAATTGGTCCAATGAATGCAACATTTTCTGGTTCAGTGAATTTATCAAATATAAAAGAAAATCAAAGTTATACACTCTCTGGAGAAGGTCAGTCTTCAGTTGGTTTTGCTAATGGGACAGCAAATGTAAGTCTTGTTGAAGAAAACGGAAAAACCACTTTAAGTTATGAAGTGGAAGTAAATGTAGGTGGTAAAATAGCCCAACTAGGTTCGCGATTAATTAACGGAGTTGCAAAAAAAATGGCAGATTATTTTTTTGGGAGGTTTGCTGATTTGGTTTCTCCAATTGTCAAAGAAGAAAAAGAAAGTAAAACCACTGTTCAAAAAAAGAGGGTGAAAGAACTTAAATCCAATTTCTTAAATAAATACATCTACTATGCTTCCGCTCTTTTAATTCTACTTTTAGTTGTAATTTTTTATTTTGTTTCACGTTAAATTCTGGTTGAAGTATCCTGATTATTAAGTTTTAATCAAACTGTAATATTTAGTTACTCGGTATTATTTTTTGAGGGGGAATAATGGCAGTAATCAATTTAAAGATTAACGGTAAAAAAATATCAAAAGAAATTCCAGACAATCTGCTTTTGTCAGATTTTTTAAGGGAAAAATTATCTTTAACGGGAACACATGTTGGTTGTGACACATCTCAATGCGGAGCATGTGTAGTACATTTAAATGGTAACTCGGTTAAAAGCTGTACAACTTTGGTTGCTGATTGCGGAGGTTCTGAGATTACTACAATAGAAGGTTTATCCAAAAATGGAAAAATGCATCCTATGCAAGAAGCATTTAAAAAACATCATGGT
>CACIWQ010000006.1 GCA_902590395.1 uncultured Pelagibacteraceae bacterium | reverse complement strand
TCAAAAAATTATAAAGATTTAAATTCAGACATTATTTGTGAACATACCCTTAAAAATAAAAAGATAATAGGTATAGGAGAAACGGGACTTGATTTTTTTTATAATCATAGCGAAAGCAAGATCCAGAAAGACAGTTTTGTTGAGCATATTCATGCAGCTATAAAACTAAAGATCCCAATAGTTGTGCACACACGTAACGCAGAGAAAGAAACATATGAGATTTTAAAAAGTGAGATGTCTAATTTAAATTTAAAAGTTTTAATTCATTGTTTTACTGGTTCACAAGAATTCGCAAAAAAACTCATTGATTTAAACTGTTATATATCTGTTAGTGGTATCATTACATTCAATAAATCTAATGATTTAGCTCAAGCCGTATCTTCGGTTCCAATTGAAAATTTATTAGTAGAAACAGATTCTCCGTATCTAGCCCCTATGCCGCACAGAGGTAAACCAAATGAGCCATCTTATATAATTCATACGATAGAGAAATTATCCAAAATTAAAAATATTCCAAAAGACAATGTAATAGCTTATACAACTAATAACTTTAAGAAATTGTTTAATTTAAGTTAATATGAAATCAAAACTTATTATTTTAGGTTGTGGTAGTTCAATAGGCGTACCAAGAATTGATGGTTCTTGGGGCAAATGTGATAAAAATAATAAAAAAAATAGAAGAACAAGATGTTCAGCAATTATAATGAAAGGTACAAATTCTGTGTTGATTGATACATCTCCAGATATTAGAGAACAGCTAGTATCAAATAATATTAAAAATATATCTTCAGTTGTTTTTACTCATGAACATGCTGATCAAACTAGCGGTTTATTCGAATTAAGACCATTTTTTTGGAAATATAAAAAAAAGATAAACATTTACGGCAATCATAAAACAATAAAACACCTTAGAAACCGACATGAATATTTATTTAAAAAAGTTAATATTTATCCACCCATAATTAAATCCAATATAATTAAAGGAAAATTCTCACTAGGTAAATTTAACGAAAAAATCTTTTTCAAAACTGTTAATGCAGTTCATGGAGCTACCAAGAGTTTAATTTATGTTTTTGAAAAAACTGCCTATATAAGTGACTGTAATGATTTATCAATTATAAAAATTAAATTTCTAAAAAATCTTAAACTTTTAGTGTTAGATTGCTTAAAATATCAAAAGCACCACACACATTTTAATTTAGACGATGCTCTTTTTGTGCATGATCACTTAAAACCTAAAAAAACTATACTAACAAATCTACATTCTGATATTGACTATAATTTTTTAATTAAGAGGCTTCCAAAAAATGTTGTACCTGCATATGATGGACTCAAAATAAATTTATGAGCAAAATTTCTATATTGTTACCGTACAAGGAAAATTTTTCACCAAATTATGCTGGCGCTGTTTCTTTACACGTTAAAGAAACAACTATTAATAGCAATTATAAAAAAGATATTACGATTTATGGCCATACTGAATATAGAAAAAGATACAATCTTAAGTATATAAATTTACCAGTAAGTAAAAAAAATATATTTAGCAGCAAAGGTAAAGCTTACTTAAATAAATTCCTTAGTTATGAAAAAAAAAATAATTCAAAAATTATCGAAATTCATAACCGTCCGAGCTACTTAAGACATTTAGTTAATAAAACTAAATCCAAATTAGTTCTTTACTTTCATAATGATCCATTAACAATGGAAGGAGCCAAAACAAAAGAAGAAAGAATATATTTATTTGAAAATGCTGAAAAAATAATTTTTATTAGTGAATGGATTAAAAAAAGATTTCTATCATCTTTAGACGATCATTATAATAAATCTTCTAAATTCTTTGTAATTTATCATTCTACAAATAAAGTGCCCTACAATGTTAAGTTAAAAGAAAATTTAATTACATTTGTAGGTAAATTAAATAAAGCCAAGGGTTTTGATTTATTTTGTAAATCAGTTATTAAAATTCTAAAAAAATATTCAAATTGGAAGGCTGTTGCTATAGGAGATGAAGAGAGAGAAAAATATAGCTTTAAACATAAAAATTTAAATATAATGGGATTTATTAAACATGAAGAAGTTTTAAAAATATTCTCAAAAACTAGTATAGCCGTGGCTTGTTCTAGATGGGAGGAGCCTTTAGGAAGGACTGGATTCGAAGCATCAAGCAGAGGTTGTGCCGTAATCATTAGTAATAGGGGAGGACTGCCAGAAACTGTTACAAATGGAATTATTTTAAATAATTTAAATGAGAAAGAACTTTATAAATCTATAGATGGATTAATAAAAAACAAAAAATATAGACAAAAACTACAATATCTATCTAATAAAAATTTTCACTTTACTCACAAAAAATCAACAGAGCAAATCGATCTATGCAGAAATGTTATTTTAAGAGAGAGTCAATTTAAATTAAATTTACTTAATATTGATAAATCCAATTTAAAGATTTTACATGTTACAAACTTTAATGAAAGATATGATGGAAGATTATATTTTAATACTGGTAGAAGAATAAATAATGGCTTTATAAGAAATGGCCATAGCGTTTTGGAGTTTAGCGACAGAGATATAATAAAAAATTATAAATCTTATAGCGATTTAAAAGGTGTAGATGCGTTAAATGATAAATTGTTTAAAGTTTTTTTAAATTATAAACCAGACTGTATAGTATTAGGTCATGCAGATGCAGTATTACCAGAAACTTTACAGAAGATTAAGAAATACGATAATGGAATTAAAATTTCACAGTGGTTTCTCGATCCATTAATTAAGTCTGGACCTGATTATCTCAATAATAAAAAGAGAATTTTAGATAAACAGGATTATTTAGATGCAAACTTTTTAACTACATCTCCCGATGTTCTCGATTTTATAAAAGACAAAACAAAGTATAACTTCATACCTAATCCATGCGACAAATCTTTTGAGTATTTAAGTAATTATAATAAAAATTGTATATATGATGTTTTTTTTGCACTAAGTCATGGTGTTCATAGGGGCAAATTAAAAATTGGAAAAAAAGATGATAGAGAAATATTTATGAAAAATTTAATTAAAATAACACCTAATATTAAGTTTGAGGTATATGGAATGAATAATATCCAACCTATTTGGGCTGACCAATTTTACAAAGTATTATCAAATTGTAAAATGGGGATTAATTTAAGTAGAGGTAATCCAATCAAATATTATAGCAGTGATAGAATTACTCAGATAATAGGAAATGGTTTACTGACTTTTGTAGATGAGGGAACGCAATATAGGGACTTTTTCGATGACAATGAGATGATCTTTTATAAAAATCTTAAAGATTTATCGGAAAAAATACAGAAGTACTGCGTTGAGGACAAATTAAGAAAAAAAATTGCTAAAAATGGAAAAAATAAATACTTAAAATACTTTAATTCAACTTTAGTATCCAAATTTATATTAGAAAAGACTTATGATCAAAAAATTAAGACCCGATACTTGTGGGCAAAATAAATTAGCTGTCCAATAATTTTTCAATCGTTTTGATAAATTTTTCAGAAGTGGGCTTAGTGATTGATGAAAATGTTTCAGCAATTTTTCCATCTTTATCAATTATAATTTTATGGAAATTCCACTTTGGAACAGCGCTCTTTCCATAATTTTTTTTAGCCCAAATATAAAAGGGGTGAGCATTATCACCTTTTACTGAAATTTTTTCGGTCATGGGAAATGTTATACCAAATTTTGCTTCACAGAAATTTTTGATTTCTTTATTTGTGCCAGGTTCTTGTTTTCCGAAATCATTTGAAGGTATGCCTAAAATTACAAAATTCCTTTCTTGATACTTATTCCATATCTTTTGCATATCTTCATACTGTTTAGTAAAACCACATTGACTAGCGACGTTAACAGCTATTATGATTTTGCCTTTATACTCAGAAAGTTTTAACGGACTTCCATCTAAATCGTTAAATTGAAAGTCATAAGCAAGTTTTTCATAATTAGCTGTAACATTATTTGTAAAAAAGGATATCATTGTTATTAATATAATTACTTTAATTTTTTTTAACATTTAAAAGGTTATTATTTTTTTTTTGTAACTATAAATAACATAAAGTAGCCTACTATCGCTGACAAAAATGACCCACTTAAAACACCAATTTTTACACCGTCCATTTCATTAATATGGTCAACGAAAGCCAAGTTCCCAACAAACAAGCTCATTGTAAATCCTATTCCAGTAAGAATTCCAACAGCATAAAATTTAATCCAATTTGAATTTGAAGGCATTTCGGCTATTTTTAATTTTACTGATATAAATGAAAATAAAAATACTCCAATTTGTTTACCAAAAAATAAACCACATAATATTCCTAACGGCACTGGAGCAAGAAGAGAGTTAAAAGAAATGTCCTTTAAAACTACCCCTGCATTTGCTAATGCAAAAAGGGGCATTATTCCAAAAGCCACATAAGGAGAAAGCATATGTTCTAATTTTAGAAGCAGAGAATAATCCTTTTCATTTTTTCTATGCGGAATAGTTGCTGCAAGCAAAACGCCAGCTATTGTAGAATGTATTCCCGATCCATGTGTAAAATACCACAACAAAATACCAATTAAAAAAAATGGTGTAAATTTTTTTATATTAAATTTGTTGAATAGAAGTAATAAAATAAAAGATACAACCATTAATAATAGATAATTATATTGAAGCTCCGATGAGTAAAAAAATGCGATAATTATTATTGCTCCCAAATCATCAATTATTGCTAGCGCCACTAAAAAAACTTTTAATGATATCGGCACTCTTGAACCAAGAAGTGATAAAACACCAATGGAAAAAGCTATATCGGTGGCTGATGGTATAGCCCATCCTTTTATGGTGTAGCCAGTTTCAAAATTAATAATTATATAAATTAGAGCAGGTACAGCCATTCCTCCAACAGCACCTATAATTGGTAGAAGCGCTTGTTTAGGTTTTGATAGCTCCCCTTGAATAAATTCTCTTTTAATTTCTAAAGTTACTATAAAGAAAAAAACAGCCATTAAGGCATCGTTAATCCAGTGTAAAATACTTAAATCTAAACCGAAACTTTCAGTACCAATTAATAAGTGAATGCTTAATATTTTAAAGTACAGGTCACTAAAATTTGAATTACTTAATATTAAAGCTACAATAGCTGCTAATAATAAAACTAGTCCGCTTGCAGCTTCTAATTTAAAAAACCACCTAAATGGAGCCGTAAAATAATTAATCATGAAACTTAATTGTTAATAACATAATATTAAATAATTGTTTAGAATTGTATATATTAATTAAATGATAATTTGGATAGCTTCATACCCTAAAAGTGGAAATACTTGGATAAGATCATTACTTTCTTCATATATATTTTCTGATGATGGAGATTTTAGTTTTAAATTATTGGAAAATATCGAGCGATTCTCTGTAAAAAGTCTTTCGGAAAATATAGATAAGAGTCATAATAATCAAGACATCGTTTCAAGAAATTGGATTTTAAATCAAGAAATTATTAATAAAGATCAGAAAATCCATTTTCTAAAGACCCATAATGCGCTTTGCACAATAAACGGAAATAAATTTACTGATAAAAATAATACTGCAGCTGCAATATATATAGTAAGAGACCCAAGAAATTTAATTACTTCATTAGCTCATCATTATGAACTAAAAATAGATGAAGCTTTCGATTTTATGACAAATAAGAGAAAAATTATTTTTCCTGAAACTAATAAAAAAAATGAAATAAAAGATTTTAATTTTATTGGAAATTGGTCAGATCATTATAAATCTTGGAAAAATATTAATTTTTGCCCAATTTTAATAATTAAATATGAAGATCTAATATCAGAACCTAAAAAAAAATTTATCTCAATTCTTAACTTCATATCAAGGATTATTAATATTTCCATAGATCAAAATAAAATAGATAAATCAATTTTATCTACCAGTTTTGACAAACTTAGTATTATGGAAAAAAAAGTTGGTTTTGAGGAATCCGTCATGTCCAAAATTACCAAAAAAAAAATCAAATTTTTTAATTTGGGAACTAAAAATAACTGGAAAACTCTATTAGATAAAAATTTAATCAAAAAAATAGAAACTAATTTTAAAGACGAAATGAACGAATTGGGATATTTATAGTTATTGCTAAAAATCGACAATTAAACTATAAAACAATTGAGACAGCGGGCAGTAGCGCAGTCTGGTAGCGCATCTGGTTTGGGACCAGAGGGTCGCAGGTTCAAATCCTGCCTGCCCGACCATTTAATTAAGAAACCTATTATGCTAAAAGTAATTATTAAGTGTTTTAATCAATGAAAAGAGCAAAAATATACAGACCAACTAAAACCGCCATGCAATCTGGAATTAGAAATACAAAAAATTGGTTATTAGAATTTGACACTTTAGATACCGGAATTGACCCACTGATGGGTTGGGAAAGCTCTAAAGATACAATGTCTGAAATTAAGCTTCAATTTAATTCTAAAGAACAAGCAATAAACTATGCTAAAAAAAATAATATAGATTATTATATAGTAGAACCGCAAAAACGTAAGATAATAAAGAAGTCTTACGCCGATAATTTTTTAAAAAGCAAATAAATGTTAAAAAGTTTTTTTCTTAATAGAAGATGGGCTTTGTGGGCTTGGGGAGGTTTTATTTTTATAATCGGATCTCTCCTTGCTCAAACTTGGATAGATGTAAAAATTAACGAATGGTACAAAAACTTTTACGATCTACTTCAAAAAGCAACAGAAAGAGAAGTATCTGAATTTTATGATGGTATATTTCTATTTCTAAAATTGGCTATTCCTTACGTTATAATTTATACAATTACAAATTACTTCACTCGCTTGTATGCTTTCAGATGGAGAGAAGCCATGACTTTTGCATACATGCCTTACTGGAAAAAAGTTGATTCTAAAGTTGAAGGTGCGTCTCAGAGAATCCAAGAAGATTGTATGAATTTTGCCAGAATAGTTGAAAGTTTAGGACTACAAATAATTAGAGCAATTATGTTATTGATAGCATTCACACCGATACTCTGGGGTCTATCTTCAAATGTAATTATACCATGGTTGAAAGATATCAATGGATCATTAGTTTATGTATCTTTGATCGCAAGTTTAGGTGGTGTTATTATTAGCTGGTTCGTTGGCATTAAACTTCCTGGATTAGAATACAACAATCAAGTTGTTGAGGCGGCATTTAGAAAAGAACTTGTTTACGGTGAAGATGATAGAATTGAATATGCAAAGCCACCAACTATATTTGAATTATTTGCTGGAATAAAATTTAATTATCATCGTTTATTTCTTCATTACGGATATTTTGATTTATGGTTAATTATGTACAATCAGTCGATGATAATTGTTCCATACATATTAATGGGTCCAGGCTTGTTTACTGGTGCAATGACCTTAGGTGTTTTAATTCAAACATCCAGTGCTTTTCGTGAAGTGCAAAGTAGTTTTTCATTGTTTATGCAAAACTGGACTAGAATTACAGAACTAAGATCAATTTACAGAAGATTAAGTGAATTTGAAAAATCCATAGGTTTTAATGAAACCAAGCATTTAAGCGCTGGAATATCTAGATAACAATGGATCTTTTGTCAAAGCTATTCGAGGTGTTGTTTCCAGTATTTTTTACCATTGGGATTGGTTATTGGTATGGAAAAAAAGATCCTAAGTTTGACACCAAGTTTATCACTACTTTCGCTGGAAATTTTGGTCTACCAGCTATTATTTTCTACTCATTTACGACTACTAACTTAAGTGTGGAGCTTTTTTTACGATTTTCATACTACATAACCTTATATGTGTTAATTTTTTCCATTATAGGTGTTTTGCTATTAAAAATTTTAAATAAAGATATATACAGATTACTCCCTCCGCTTATTTTACCTAACACAGGAAACATGGGCATGCCGTTATGTTTATTTGCTTACGGAAAAATGGGTTTAGCTATTGCTACGGCAGCTACTGCAATGATTTTAATTTTTCATTTTAGTATCGGAATTTTGCTTGCCAGTAAAAAATTTTCCTTGAGACCGTTGATTAATTGTATACCAGTGTATGCACTTTTTGTTTCACTATTTTTTGTTTATTATGAAATTCCTTCACCTAAATTTTTAGAAAACACCACTTTTTTAATTGGATATTCTGCTATTTTTCTAGTTTTAATGTCTCTAGGAGTAGCATTATCAAAAATAAAAGTTTTTTCATTCCAAGAAACATTAGTGTATTCGTTAACTAGAGTGATAATTGGACCTATCGTTGGTTTTGCTTTTGTAAGATTTTTTAATCTTTCCGGTGTTGAGGCGGGTGTTATGTTTATACAAGCTTCTATGCCGTCAGCTGTACTTACTTTTTTAATTGGTGAAATTTACTCTCCTAAAAAAATATCTAACAGCATAGCAAGTACTGTTGCTTTATCCACATTTTTATCATTTTTTACTTTAATAGTTGTAGTATTTATTTCTTTGAAATATTTTAACTAGTTGTGAAGGCTATATCTTATAATCTTTTAGCGTGGGCTATTTTACCCTTCATGGATACCATAGCCAAGTATTTAAGTGCTGAATTATCCTTTTTTCAAATTACATGGGCTAGATATTTTTTTACAGTTTTTTTTACCTTACCCTTTATGTTTCTTTTCTTTAGAAAAAATTTAACTATGAGTTCTCAACCAAAGTTACAATTTTTTAGAGGGTTAACTTTATTTTGTGCTAATGTATTATTTTTTTACTCTATCTCTATAATTTCAATGGCAAAAGCTTTAACACTCGCTTTTGTAGCACCATTAATTACCACAGCTTTATCACCTATTTTTTTAGGTGAAAAAGTAGGTTTTAGAAGATGGTCTGCAGTAATAATTGGTTTTATAGGAAGTTTAATTGTAATTAGACCTGGATTAATCGAATTTAATTTAGCGAGTATATCGGCGCTAGGAACAGGTTTTTTCTACGGCATTTATCTTGTTATAACTCGTAAACTTCATACATCTGATAGTCCTTTATTAACTTTACTATTAACTGGTGTAGTAGGGGCAGTTATTGGATCATTCATTGTTCCTATTGTTTGGGTAAATCCTACTTTCAATCAATGGTCATTACTTGCTTTGATGGGAATCTTTGCATGTCTTGGTCACTTATTTTTAATTTTATCTCTTAAATATGCTGATGCATCTAAATTGGCTCCTTACGGTTATTTCGAAATAGTTACAAATGTAATTTTGGGTTATTATTTCTTTTCTGACTTTCCACACTATTGGACCTGGGTTGGGTTAGCTATCATCATATGTTCGGGTGTTTATATATCGTTTAGAGAGCGTTCAGTTGTTATTGTTAAATAATAATATTTAAAGTATCACTTTAAGTATATTAAAATATATAATAAAATCAGTAAGTTACTTAATAAACATAAAGTAAATTATAATCTATATATATAATCAATAAAAAAACCAAATAAGTAAGTAAAATGGCCACTTATTTAAACATTAGTAAAGCATAACGATTTTTAGGTAAAATAATCCTTATAAATTAGGGCTAATTTAAGCAAATATAAATAAAAAAGAAGTTCAATTAAGGCTTGAACTACAAGGGTTGCAGTATGCGAATATAGCGTTTAAACGGCCATAGAAGGGGTTTGTTTAAGAAATCTAGACTAAAGGGTACAACTGGAGGGTGAATATAGCGGATTTAAAAAAAAGGGGTCAAAAGAACCAAAAAATGGCTTAAACTAAGGGTTTTTTGCGTATTTAGAGTGTAATTTTGCCTCCCTTTTGGGCCCAACAAACAACAACGTCCAAGCACACTTTCCTTCTGGTATCTTAAGACTATGCCTAATGTTGTACCTTCTAAACCCAATATAACCAGGTTTTCTCCAAAAAGTACCCTTTTCAGTCGTTTCCCAATAACCTCCCTTTAGCATTATAGTAATATATGACCAATAATGGTCGTGTAAGTCCCCTAAATCGCTCTTTAGAAGCTTATGGACGAAGATATTGAATGGAAACCACTTAGGTCTATGTCTAAAAAGGGGGTAATAACGAATTACAAACGGCTCAGCAACCTGGTAATCAGGCCAACTTGGACCTCTGTCTAATATAACTCGTTTTCTACTACCAAACATTTATAACCTTTTACCTGATCCATAAGCTGCTATTACACATCCAACAATCCATATAAATCCACCAAAAAAACCATTATATACGGCAACTATAGGACCTAAAATAAATAGAAAAAAGCCTACGGAAGTTAGAGGTCGATTAAAAAGGGCTCCTTTAAAACTTTGTGTATCTTCAAGACCCAATTCATCGACCATAACTTCTTTTTCAACTTTGGTTTTTATTACTTTTCTTCTATCTTTTTTTACCATCCAGTAAATTTATATATGTTGACTTTAAAATTCATCCAATATATAACTTCCGATAATTAATGGTTATCGGAAAAATATGAACGATTTAGTAACAGATGTTAAATCCCTAGAATTGGAAACTATAAAGAATCTTAGAAGTTCCAAGGCCTCAAACACGCTAAGGGCATATAAAGCAGATTATAAAGACTTTGCAAGCTTCTGTATTAAAAATGGTTTTAAACCTATGCCATCTGAACCAAAAATAATAACACTTTATTTAACTCATTTATCCAAATCGTCAAAATTTAGCACTTTAAAGAGAAGGTTGGCCTCTATTAGCGTAATACACAAAATATCTGGTCATTACATTGATGTAAAACATCCAATGATTACTGAAAATTTGATGGGCATAAAACGAGTACTAGGAAGTTATCAAAAAGCAAAAAAACCAATATTAATCAATGAGTTAAAATTAATAGTTGATGCGATTGATAAAGATAAAAATGAAAAAAGTAGAATTAAAAATAGAGCTTTAATTCTGATTGGATTTTCTGGTGGATTTAGAAGATCTGAGTTAGTAGCAATAGACTATGAGGATTTAGACTTTGTAACTGAAGGTGTAAAAATATTTGTCAAAAGATCAAAAACTGACCAATCTGGCGAAGGAATGACGAAGGGTATCCCCTACTTTTCTAACCCAAAATATTGTCCTGTAGCTTCATTAAAAAAATGGATTGATATATTAGAAATTAAAACAGGAAAAATTTTTGACATTTCAGATAAAAGTGTTGCATTGATAATAAAAAAATATTCGTATTTGGCAGGGTTAGATCCAAGCAAATATTCAGGTCATAGCTTAAGATCGGGATTTGCTACTTCAACAGCCGAATTAGGAGCAGAGGAAAGAAGCATCATGGCTATGACAGGACACAAGACAACTCAAATGGTTAGAAGATATATAAAAGAAGCTAATCTATTCAAAAACAATGCATTAAATAAAATAAAAATTTAAAATGAAATTTATAAAAAAATTATTGATCTATTTAACAGATATAGTTTTATATAATTTATCCTTCAAGTCTTCAAAATTAGACCTGTATACACATGAGTAATTGTTTAAATGAGCCGTGTATCTTCTATAAAATTTAACTCTATTTTGTTCAATAATATCAATTTTTTTAACATTGAATGAATTAGAAGCATGTGTAATTGACCCATGACACGAAATTAATAAATATGTTTTTCTCAAAATAGATTCTAAATCATCAAAACTTGGCTTATAAATAAAATAAATTTTATTCTTGTAATTTTCATTCAGATAAATTTTATCATTTACTTTCTTAAAAAATTGATTCTTTAAATCGTGAAGTAATTTAAACTCAACAATACCAGTGGTAATTAATACATTATTTGATTCAGCAATTTTACCTAAGAAGGTTATAAATTCATTATAATTTGGATTAATTTCCTTATATGATTTAATATATAAATTATTAACCCACTTTTCATCCAAATGTATATGCAAGTACTTATCAATTGGTATTTGTGATGCAAATGCATTATCTGATTTGTTACTGAGGAAGTCATAATTGTTCTCAGAAATCTTTATATCCAAAAACTCCTTTATCCGGTCATATATTTGTTTAAAATTTGTATTTTCATTGTCTTTTATAAATTTAATCCCAAGCAACCTACATATAAAATTGTTTTTTTTGTTTGAAGTAATAGCATACTTATTGTTTGATTTAATAAAAAACGTGGTAATCATAGATCTATCTTTTCCATCAAAAATAAAAATATAATCAAAATTTATCTTTTTTAATTCAAATATAAATTTAATTCTTTTTACTATGCCTTTAGATGGATACTGATAAATATCATCGAATATTCCTAATGTTTTTGCATACTCGGTATTTTTTTCGGATCCTACCAATGTAATTTTGGACAACTTGAAGTGTTTTTTTATAGAGATTATTATTGGACAATTTACAAGTAAATCACCAATTCTATCTGTTCTAAATATTAATATTTTTTTGTTCATTTAGATTTTAGAACGAATTATTGATCTAAATTTAGTATCCTTCTTTAATTGATACTCCCTTTTCATTGCAGCTTTTTGCGATTTTAATGTTTCAGAATATATTAATTTCCATCTTCTTCCTCTAGTAAATTTGGCCCCTAGGCCTTTGTTATGTTTATCAATTCTCTTTTTTATATTATTTGTCCAGCCAACATAAGTGCGTTTAGGGTTTTTTTTGCTTCCAATTACGTAAACAAAAAAGTTCATTAGGTACATTATTTCTCTGACAAAACTTTTTGTTCTTGTTTACCTAAAATATCTATCTTCAAACTCATTTTGTCACCCGACTTTAAAAAAATTTGTGGTTTCCGACCCATCCCAACACCTGGCGGAGTTCCTGTTGTAATTATATCTCCAGGTTTTAAAGTCATGAAGTAGCTTAAATATGAAACAAGATAAGATACACTAAAAATCATATCATCAGTGTTGCCCTTTTGCATAATTTTTTCATTCAGTTTTAATTCTAAATTTAAATTTTGAACATTTGTAATTTCATCTTTAGTTACAATGTAAGGTCCTATAGGTCCAAAAGTGTCAAAAGCTTTTCCCTTGTCCCATTGGCCACTCGATCTTTCGATTTGATATTCTCTTTCACTAATATCATTTACTATGCAATATCCAAAAATATGTTTCATAGATTCTTTTTCAGTTATATTTTTTGCTTTCTGCCCAATTATTATACCTAACTCTACTTCCCAATCAGATTTTACAGATTTTTTTGGTAAGTAAACCGTATCATTGGGTCCACAAATTGAACTATTCGACTTAAAAAATACAATTGGTTCTTTTGGAGGTGTAGTACCTGTTTCCTTAGCGTGCGCAGAGTAATTAAGACCAATACCGATGAATTTTTCGGGTCTGGATACACAGGCCCCCACTCGTACATTTTTATCTATTTCTGGCAATTTAGACAGATTCTGCTTTTTAATAGTTTCAATTAAATTGAGATTAATGGTGTCAGGATTAAAATCAGATATTAATGACGACAGGTCCTTTATTGAGCCATTATTATCAATTATAGCTGGTTTTTCTCTATTTAAACTACCTACTCTTAAGAGTTTCATAAAAATATTGGCGGTCCCACGGGGAATCGAACCCCGATTAGATGATTGAAAACCATCTGTCCTAACCGTTAGACGATGGGACCCATTAAATTATTCTTGTATTTATTATATATTTGGGATTGTTGCAATGACGAATAATTATTTTTTTGTCAAGAAGTTGTTATTATGATGCAATAAAAATGCAATTATACAACTAATGAAAAATCTTCAAAATCAAATTCAACAATTATTAAACCTCTATAAAGAAAAAAAATTATCAGAAGCTGAATCATATAATAAGAAACTTTTAGATCAGTATCCTAGGGTTGTGATATTATATAATATATTAGGTCTTATATTAACTGATCGGAAAAAGACGGATGAAGCCATAAAATGTTATGAAAAAGGTATTGAAATAAATCCTAAGTACGCAATGATATATAATAATTTAGGTGGTATTTATAGAAATAAGGAAGATTTAACAAAAGCGGAAAATTATTACAAAAAATCAATAAGTCTAGATAATAAAATTTCAGAACCGCATAATAATTTAGGAAATTTATATTTGTTTTTAAATAAATATGATGATGCAATAGAATGTTATAAGAAGGCTGTTAACATAAGTCCAAAATTTGCGGTATTTCACTATAATCTTGGGGTGGCATACAAAAATATGGGAGAAATAGTTAGCGCAAAAAAATATTTAGAAGAAGCTACTAGATTAAATAAATATTTTTGTATCGCTCACAGGAATTTAGGATTAATAAATAAATACAAAAAGAAAGATGAACATTTATTTCTATTACAAAAGCTATATATAGATAAGAAAATAAACGATGTGCAAAAAACAGAACTGGCATTCGCTCTTGGAAAAGCTTATGACGACACAAAACAATACAAAAAAGCATTTAAATATTTTAATGAAGGTAACAGTTTAAGAAGGAGAAAGATAAACTTTTCTATTCAAGAAGAAAAAAAAGAATTTGAAAATATTAAAAAAATATTCAATAAAAAACTTTTCGATAAATTTAAAAACAATGGAAGTTTCGACAAAACTCCAATTTTCATCTTGGGCATGCCAAGATCAGGAACCACTTTAGTCGAGCAAATTCTATCAAATCATAGAAGTGTTTTTGGAGGAGATGAGTTGGATTTTTTGATTGATATAAAAGATAAATATTTCAAGAATAAAAGCTCGACACTCTTACTAGAAAACATAAATACTATTAATGAAGATAAGTTAAAAGTGATTGGCCAAGAATATATAGATAAAATCAAAAGACTTTCAGACAACTCAGAAAGAGTTACTGATAAACTACCTATTAATTTTAAATGGATTGGTATAATTAAATTAATTTTACCAAAAGCTAAAATTGTTCATTGTGTAAGAAATTCCAAAGATAACTGTTTATCTATTTTTAAAAATTACTTTGTAAATCCTAAATTAAATTTTGCATATAATTTAAACGAAATTATTGCCTTCTCAAATCTCTATAGTGATCTAATGCTTCATTGGAAAGAAAACATCCCAAATTTTATTGTAGACGTTGTTTATGAGGAGTTAGTATCTGATAGCAACAATCAGATCAAAAAGTTATTAAAAGAATGTGATCTGAAGTGGGATGATAGTTGTGTTAATTTTTATAAAAATAAACGACCAATTAAAACTGCTAGCGATGTACAGGTTAGACAAAAAATTTATCAAGGTTCATTGAATGTATGGAAAAACTATGAAAAAGATTTAATAGAGCCTTTTAAAAGACTTAAATATTAAAATTTAAATCGAGATATCTTCAATAATAAATTCAATCTTTTTATCTCCTTTCCAATTATTCAAACTCATTTTACCTGCAATATTAATCTTTTTTTTATTTTCTTTAATAAGAAAAGGTTCTAAAACACTATCTTTTGCATTAAATGCCACGCTTTTAATTACTGTACCATCACCACCGGTTAAAACAGATTTTATATGATTATTACCAACAATATTTGATGAAATAACTTTTAAATTTTCTATTACGAATTTTGGTTCGTTATTACCTGAACCAAAAGGAGCTAAATTTTCAACTTCATCGTAGAAACTTTCATTTAAAGCGCTTGGTGCAATTATTGCGTCTAATTGAAGGTCTGCAAATTTAGAAGGAGTAATTTTAGTTTTTTTAAAGTTATCATTAAGAAAAATTTTGAACTTAGATATATTTCCTTTTTTGATAGTAAATCCACCAGCCATTTTATGTCCACCACCCTTTTCTAAAATTCCAAGTTGCACAGCTTTTATTATTTCGTTTCCTATATTAAAACCAACAACAGATCTTGCTGAACCTTTACCAATATTTTTATCTATGGAAATTATTATAGTCGGTTTGTTGTATTTATCCTTTATTCTCGAAGCAATAATTCCAATAATACCTTCGTGCCAATTTTCTCCTGAAAGAACAAAAACATTATCTTCCTCGACTGTTTTAATTTTGGATGTAACTTTTTCAATCAGAGCAAATTCAATGCTTTTTCTTTCTTCATTAGATTTATTTAAATCTGAAGCTATTTTGTAGGCTTTTTGTGGATCTTCCGAAGTAAGCAATTCAGCTCCATAATGTGATTTACCTACTCTTCCACCAGCATTTATTCTTGGACCCAATTTAAATCCTAGATCGTAAGTGGTTGGCATGTGATCAATCTTGCACATGTCATAAAGTGTTTTTAATCCTAAATTTGATCTCCTTTTTAAAACTTTAAGACCTTGTTTTACTATAGCCCTATTTAATCCAACTAAAGGAACGACATCACATACAGTACCAAGAGAAACCAAATCTAAAAAATTTAAAATTTCAGGCTCTTTAATCTTATTAATATTAAACCAATTTTCTTCCCTTAGTTTTTTGTTTAAAGCAACCAAAAACATAAAGCAAACACCAGTGGCACAAAGATAATTTAGATTAGAAGTATCATCATATCTGTTTGGATTTACTATTGCATAAGCATTAGGAAATTTTACCCCAGATTGATGGTGATCAAGTACAATAACATCAACCTTTTGATTTTGTGCCTCTTCAATAGGATCGAAAGATGATGTTCCACAATCTACAGTAAAAATAATTTTAGCTCCTGTGTTAATAAGTTTATTAAAGCCATTGATGTTTGGACCGTAACCTTCTTTTTTTCTATCCGGGATGTAGGTTATGATTTTTTGATTGATTGAGAGAAAATAACGGGATAACAGCGCCGTAGAAGATGCTCCATCCACATCATAGTCACCAAATATTCCTATCGTTTCATTTTTTTGAATAGCGTAGAAGCTTCTTTTTGTAGCATTTTCCATGTCTTTGATTTGAAATGGATTTGGTAAAATATTTTTAATTGTAGGATTTAAATAAAAATCAATATTTTCAATATTTTTTTTTCTTATAGCTAATAGCTTAGAGACAATCTCGCTCAAAGAATAATTTTGACTGAATTTTTTTATATCTGCGTCACTATAGTTTTTAAATCTCCATTTTCTTCCACTAACTGAAGAGAAATTCATTTTTTAACTTTGTTTTTTATAATTTTATTTAAACTACTGCTTTTATGAAGGACAAAAGTCTCTGCTTCAAATGTATCTTCATTATTTTTTATTCCTTTTAACAAACTTCCATCGGTAACTCCAGTTGCACAAAAAATGACATCGCCTTTAACAAGATCATTCACGTCATATTTTTTTTTAAAATCATTTATGCCAATTTTTTTTGCTCTATTTTTTTCTTCATCATTTTGTAATACTAATCTAGTTTGGATTTGACAGTCCAAGCATTTTAAAGCTGCTGCTGCCAAAACCCCTTCAGGTCCTCCTCCAGTCCCAATATATAGATCTATATTTGAATTTGGATTAGCAACAGAAATAACACCCAAAACATCCCCATCTGATATAAAATTAATCTTAACACCCATAGAATTTAATTCTTTAACAATTAAATCATGCCTAGGTCTTTTTAGGACACATGCAGTTAATTTATTAGGTGAAATTTTTTTTGCTTTAGCAAGTAACTCGATATTTTTTTTTACCCCAAAATCTAAATCGACTAAATTTTTTGGCAAGCCAGGACCTATAGCAATTTTTTCCATATACGTTTCCGGTGCATTAAGTAAATTACCTTTAAGTGTTACAGCTAATACAGATATTGCATTTGGTAAATCTTTAGCGGCAAAATTTGTGCCTTCGAGAGGATCTACTGCTAAATCTAATTCATATCCATTATTATTTCCAACTTTTTCTCCAATGTATAACATTGGAGCTTCATCTAGTTCACCTTCACCAATTACTATTCTTCCTTTCATATCAATTTTGTTTAATTGAGATCTCATTTCATCGACTGCAGCTTTATCTGCTGCAATTTTATCACCTTTACCTTTGAGTAAAGATGCACCGTAAGCAGCTCTTTCAGTAGTCTTAACAAATGCTGATATATAATTTTTATCAATGAGCATTTAAACTTTTTCGATTCTTATAAAAGTAGGTTTTTTAATTAAGAATTTATTTTTATTTAAATTTTTAATCAATTTGTTGTAATGAAGCTCAAGAGTTTTATGTGTAATTATTATTATTGAAGCTTTTTTCTTCTTTTTGTCAGGTATTTGTATCAAATTTTTAATTGAAATTTTATTTTTTGCAAAAATTTTAGTTATTGATGAGAGAACTCCATGTTGATCTTTAACTTCCACTCTTAAATATGAGGAACAGTAACGTTTTAAAATGTTAAAGCTTTTAGTAGTTTTTCTCATAGCATGCGAAACACCAAATGGGTACTTAATATTTCCACGCAGAATAGAACATAAGTCAGAAATTAAAGCTGAGGATGTTGCTCCAGGTCCAGCCCCCTCACCTTGTAATACTGTTCTTCCTATTGGATATCCATCAACTATAATTGCATTTAACACGCTATTAATATTTGCAATATAAGAATTTTTGTCGACTAAACAAGGATGGACTCTTTCCATTAGTTTACCATTTATAGTTTCGGATACTGCTAATAGTTTGATTTTATAACCTAGATTTTTAGCATGATCTATATCTTCTTGGTTTAAGTGTTGAATACCTTCTGTTAAGATTTTTTTTTCAGATATTTTTTTATTAAAAGCAAGAGAAGATAAAATTTTAATTTTTGCTGCAGCATCACTTCCATTTAAATCAGAAATAGGGTTACTTTCAGCAAAACCAAGTTTCTTTGCATAATCTAGAATTTCAACAAAGCTTTTTCCAGTTTCCTCCATAGAAGATAATATAAAATTTGTTGTTCCGTTGAGAATTCCATAAATTTTTTTAATTTTGTTGGATATTAAACCTTCTTTGATAAGTCGTATTACTGGCACACCACCAGCAACAGAAGCTTCGTATTCAAGGTTTACGTTATTTCTTTCAGCCAATAGTGCTAACATGTCACCATGTTTTGACATTAAAGACTTATTTGCCGTAATTACATGTTTTTTGTTTTTCAAAGCAGCAAAAATTAATTTTTTTGCCATGCCATCAGATCCACCTATCAACTCGACAATTATATCAACGTCATTTTTAGTTGTTAATTCCAAGGGATTTTTTATCCATTTGGGTTTTGGAATTTTTATAATTCTTTTTTTATTTAATTGTTTAGCTGAAATATATTTAATAAAAATATCCTTACCTGTCTTTAACGCTATCGACTTTTTATTTTTTTCTAATGTTTTATAAAAAAAACTGCCAATATTTCCAAAACCTACAATTGCTATATTAATTTTTTTGGGCATGATTTTTATTTTGGTATATCATTAATATCCGGGTAAGGTCTAAGCTTATTTTTTTCTGCTATTTTTTTAACATAATCACTAAATTCATTTGATGAATTTGTTTTAAGTGTATTACCTTCGAGTAATTTTTTTTTATCATTTTCTGACTTCAGTTTAATCGAGTCATTGTTGGTAAATTTATCAGCAGTAGCACACATGATTTTCTGATGGAGGCCCTTCGGATTTTTACAATCTCTAACATTTGAAACAGCAACCTCTTCATTATTTGAACGTGCCTCATTTAATGTTTTATTTTCTTCTTTTTCCTTAAGACGAGCAGTTTTTTTAGCTTCCTTTCTTTTTTTATAATTCTTTTTTTCATTTGCTTTTATTTTTTTTATTATTTCATCCTTTTCGGATTTGGTAAGCTTATCATTTTTACCCAGTACTCTTTTTTCAACAATCATTGTTGTTTTAAAATATGCTTCTTTTTCTTTTTTGTTAACACAAGGATGATCTCCACACCAATATACTGATTTATTAGTTTCACAACCGAAAACTAAAAAAATTAAAAGAAAGTAGAAAAAATACTTCATTTTAAACCAAAGCTTTCTTTTAATTGATAAGCTACATTCATATTTTGTACGGCTTGACCCGAGGCACCTTTAATTAAATTATCAATTGCAGAAATAATTATAACTCTATTTTTTTTTCTATCTTTGCATACAGTGATATGGCAAAAATTTGTATTTATGACAGCGCCAGTGCCTATAGGTTTATTAAACTTGGCAATTTTAACAAAAAAATTATTTTTATGAAATTTTTTTAAAAGATTATATATTTTCTTGGCTGAGTTTTTTTTCATAGTTTCCAAATAAATAGTAGACAAAATTCCTCTAAATGTGGGTATAAGGTGTGGTGTAAAAGTTACCTTTATTTTTTTTTTCGATATTTTAGATATTTCTTGATCAATTTCTGCCATGTGTCGGTGCGATCCGACCCCATAAGAAGATACAGAATTAAACAAATTTTTAAAATTAAATTTTTTCTTTATATTTTTGCCAGCTCCTGAATAACCAGATTTAGAATCTATTATAATATTTTTTTCATTTATTATTTTTTTTTTAATTAGGGGTATTAATGGCAATTGTATTGAGGTTGGATAACAACCAGGACAAGATATAATGTTATAATTCTTTAATTTAGATCTCGAAAATTCTGTTATTGCATAAATTGAATTTTTAATTAAGTTTTTACTGCTGTGATCGATACCATACCATTTTTTATATATTTTATAATTTTCTAATCTAAAATCAGCAGATAAATCTATTAACTTTACATCGTCTGGTTTTTTATTAGCAATTTTATGAGCTTCACCATTTGGCAAAGCTGTAAAAATCACATCTATTTGACTCCAATCAATCGATTCTATTTTTGATATTTTTGGCAAAGATCTTTTATTTATTTTTTTATCAAAAGAATTAATTGATTTTCCAATAGATTTTTGAGCGAACAAATAAACTATTTTAACCTTTGGGTGTTTAGATAAAATCTTTATAAGCTCTATACCAACATAACCAGTTGCTCCAGCTATTGCTATATTTAATGAATCTTTCATGATTTTATTTATATCAGTAATTTGTAATAAGATAAATTATAATGAAAATATTATCTTTTGGAAAACTGATAACTTCTTCTAGCTTTCCTATGACCGTATTTTTTTCGTTCAACGGTTCTCGAATCTCTCGTGGTGAGTTTTTCTTTTTTTAAAGCAGGTTTAAGAGCAGGTTCAAATTCGACTAAAGCTCTAGAAATACCGTGAATAATTGCTCCAGCTTGACCGCTTAGTCCACCCCCCTTAACGGAACACTTTACATCAAATTCATTTTCCCTTTTTGTAATAAAAAAAGGCTTATTAATAGCTGTCTGTAAATTAAGTTTAGTAAAGTAATCGACCATTTTTTTTCCATTAATAAAAAATGAACCTGATCCTTTTTTAAGCCACACTCTTGCTATAGATTTTTTTCTTCTACCTGTGGCATATTTAGACCCTTTAAAATCTAATTTAATGTCTTTTTCTTGTGTTTGAGAAATAGATTGAGATTCCATTTTAATTTACTAGAAATTTATTTTTGGGATTAGCATTAACAAAATCTATAACTTTAGGGTTCTGAGATTCGTGTGGATGTGAATTCCCTTTATATATTTTTAATTTTGAAAGTTGTTTTTTTGCTAAAGGTCCGCTTGGCAACATTCTTTTAACTGCTAGTTTTAATATTTCTTCAGGTTTTTTTTTAAATAAGTTTGAAGGAGTTGTACTCTTGATACCGCCCGGATAATTTGTATGTCTATAATATTTTTTTTTAATAAGTTTTTTTCCTGTGAATTTAATTTTTTCTATATTAGTAATAACTATAAAATCACCGTTATCCATATGTGGAGTGTATTGACTTTTATTTTTACCTCTTAAAACCGTTGAAATATAAGCAGCTAAACGGCCGACAACGGCATTCTCGGCATTAATTAAAAGCCAATTATTTTTAATTTCATTTTTCTTAGTAAAGTTTGTCATTGTAATTCGCGCATAAGTACTTGTATTTGTACATAAAGTCAAATTTTTAGCGTCTAAAAAAGCTTTACATTTAACATATTTTCTAGTCAAATTAACTACATAAAATTAGACTTTAAAGAGAAAAGGAAAAAAAAATGACAAAAAATATAAAAAATCCAGAAACTATAGCTCTACATGGAGGAGAATATAGAAGTGATCCAGCTACTACAGCAGTAGCCGTACCAATTTATAGAACTACTTCTTATCAGTTTAAGAGTACAGATAATGCTGCTAACCTTTTTGCCTTAAAGGAATTTGGAAATATTTATACACGAATAATGAATCCAACTAATGACGCACTAGAAAAAAGAGTTGCTGCATTAGAAGGTGGGCTAGCCTGTGTGACTGTAGGTTCAGGTCAAGCTGCATCAACTTTTGCTATAGCAAATGTTTGTCAAGCTGGAGACAATTTTATAAGTTCAACCGATCTTTATGGTGGTACAGTAAATTTATTTACTCATACATTAAAAAAATTAGGTATTGAAGTAAGATACGCTGATCCATCTGATCCAAAAAATTTTGAAAAACATATAGACGAAAAAACTAGATGTATCTATGCTGAAACGCTGCCAAATCCTTATTTGCGTGTTTTTCCCATAAAAGAAGTTTCTGATATCGGAAGAAAATATAACATTCCTCTGATTATGGATAACACAGCATCGCCAGTTATATGTAAACCTTTAGAGCATGGTGCTGCGGTGGTAATTCATTCACTAACTAAATTTATTGGAGGTCATGGTACAGTTATTGGCGGATGTTTAGTTGATGGAGGAAATTTTGATTGGACAACTGATCCCAAAAGACAACCTTTATTTAATGAACCCGACGCAAGCTATGGAGGAGCTGTTTGGGGTAAAGTAGTTCCTGAACTTACTGGAGCAAATGTAGCGTATGCAGTAAGGGCAAGAGTAGTTTTACTACGAGATTTAGGTTCTGCTTTAGCTCCTGATAATGCTTTCGGGATAATTCAAGGTTTAGAAACCGTTGCTTTAAGAATGAAACAACATTGTTCAAATGCTGAGAAAGCTGTTGTTTTTTTACAAAAACATAAAAATGTAGAAAGAGTTATCTACCCTACTCTACATAAAGGTGCCATCGGCGATAGAGCAAAAAAATACTTCAAAGGTGGAAATGGTGGTTTAGTTGGTATCGAAGTAAAAGGAGGAGTTGAATCAGGTAAAAAATTCATTGAAGCACTAAAAATGTTTTATCACGTTGCTAATATAGGCGATGCTAGAAGTTTAGCTATACATCCTGCAACAACTACACACAGTCAACTTACCGAAGAAGAATTGTTAGCCGCAGGAGTTACTCCCGGATATGTTAGATTATCTATTGGAATAGAGCATCCGGATGACATTATAGCCGATTTAGACCAAGCTCTTAACGCCTCTGGTAGAAGCAAATTGAAAGCAGTTAGTTAATTTTAGAATTTTTGTATACTAAAATTACTGATGTGGTTATTAAAAAAATTGATCCTATTTGATGCAGTGAAGCTAATACAATTTGTGCGCCAGATAAAATAGTCAATACACCTAGAAAAACTTGAAGAAAAAGAGCAGCAAATAAAATCATCATTGTATTTTTTAAATACGCTAATTTTGTACTTTTAAAAACGCAAATCATTAAAACAAAGAAAAATATAAAAATCAAATATGCTAAATTTCGGTGAATAAATTGTACAAGAGAAGGATTCTCAAAGACATTTGGTAAGAACATATCTTTTATATTTGAGTCGTCAGGAAAATAGGTATCGTTCATTAATGGCCAGGATTGATAAATTTCACCTGCATTTAAACCAGATACTAAAGCACCAATAGAAATTTGTAATAAAATAAAAATTAAAAAAAAGTTTGGTAAAAAAAATGGCAATTTACTAAAGTTGTTATATTTATCATAAATTTTAATTTTAAGGTAATTCCAGAACAAAAGTATGAAAATAAAAAAGGCAAGAGTTAAATGTAAAGATAATCTGTAATGACTTACATCAGTTCTCTCTGTTAAACCGCTTGTTACCATATACCAACCAATGAAACCTTGTATGCAAATCAACAGAAATATTAAATAAAGCGATAGCAAATAATTAGTCTTTAGATTTCTCTTAAAAGTAAAGTAAAGCAATGGAATTATGTATACTAATCCTATTATTCTGCCTAATAACCTATGAACATACTCCCACCAATAAATTACTTTAAATTCTTCTAAAGACATCGAGGAGTTTAGTATTTGATACTCAGGTATTTTTTTATATAAAGCGAAAGCGTTTTCCCACTGGTTCAATGTAAGGGGTGGTAGAATTCCAGATATTAAATCCCATTCAGTAATAGACAAACCTGAATCAGTTAATCTGGTTAAACCACCGATAAATATCATAAAAGCTACTAAAAAAGTTACCAAAAGTAACCATTTTTCAATATAATAATTTTTATTTTCTTCCAGCATTGAATTAATATACATATCTATCTTATAAAATTAAAATTATAAAATTGTCGCCAATGAATAAAAAAAAGTTAGCACTAGCAAGAAAAAAAATTGATAACATAGATAATAAGATTTTCAATCTTATCAAAAATAGAACAAAAATAGTAAAACATATGATGAATATAAAGAGTTTGAAAAAACAAATTATAGATCACAAAAGAATTAATGAAATCTTGAAGAAAATAAAAAACAAATCTATCACTAACGGTATAGATGTAAAAATAACGAGAAGAATTTGGACTTCAATTATATGGAGTTACGTAGATTATCAAAAAAGAAATTTTAAAAGAAAGCGCTAAATTTATTTACTATGTGGAGGCAGTTTTTTTTCAATAAACACCTCATGCTTACGAGTTGCTGGATTGTATTTTTTAACCTTTAATTTTATTTTTGCCTTTTCTCCAGAAGATGGTTTTTTCACGTAATAAAAAAAAGGACTGTCAGGTTTACCCTCTGGTACTAAACGAACCTTTATAGAAGTTTTTTTTGCCATTATGAGTAATCCTTAAGTTCTTTTATAATCTTAGATATTTTTTTAACCCTATCTTTTATACTTTTGGTAGTCTTTAAATTCGAACTATTTACACCTAAATCAATATCATCGTCAAGGTTAAGAGCCTTTGAATTTTGTAATATTTTTTTTACTCCTTTAATTGTTAAACCCTTGTCCTTTAATAAAAATTTTATAAGCTTGATTATTTTAAGGTCCTTTTGGGAGTAATATCGTCTCTTACCAGCCCTTATAAGTGGTTTTATTTGTTTAAATTCTTTCTCCCAATATCTCAGTGTATAAGTTTGCAAAGAACCAGTTTTTTTATCTATTAAACCAAGTTCTTTCGTTACCTCACCTATGGTTTTATAAGCATCATCATTTTTTTCTCCAGCAGTCATTTACTGTTCAATTTTTTTTTAATTTCATTAGAAGATTTAAACTTAATTATTTTTCTTGCAGAAATTTTAGCAGCCACTCTAGTTTTGGGATTTCTGCCCAATCTTTCTTTTTTATTTTGTATATCAAATGTTCCAAAAGTAGTAATTTTTACACTATTAAGTTTTTTTAATTCTGAAGATATAGATTCAAAAAAATCATCAATTATTTTAGATGAAAAGTTTTTTGAAAAACCTAATTTTCGATATACCTTGTTAGATAAATCTTTCTTTGTAAAATTTTTTTTAAGCATTTGATAAAATTAAATTAGATTTAATTTTTTCTATAAGATTGGCTCTAACTATTTTGTGACATACATCTATTGAATTTGCAAAACCAATTGCGTCTGTAGAACCATGACTTTTAACAACTGGGCTTTGCAATCCTAAAAATATAGCACCGTTGTAATTTCTTGGATCAAGTTTTTCTTTAAAACTCTTAAGAGATCGATATGATAATAATATCGATAATTTGTTTAAAGATTCTTTTAAACCTTTTGTAATGAAATTGGCGGTACCTTCTGCTGTTTTCAAAGCGACATTACCAGTAAAACCGTCTGTAATTATAACATCAACGTTTCCGTCCATAATATGATTTCCTTCGATGTATCCACAGAATTCAAAATCTTGTGAATTGATATTTTTTAACATTGAATGAGTTTTTTTTAGCACTTCGCTTCCCTTATTTTCTTCAAGACCAACATTTAGTAGTGCAATTCTAGGTCTATTTGAATCAAAAAGTGATTTAAATAACGCCGAACCCATTATACTAAAATCTAACAAATTTTTTTCATCACATTCAATATTAGCTCCTAGATCTAAAACAACATTCATATTATTTTTATTTGGCCATAGAGCAGCAAGTGCAGGTTTGTTTATTCCCTCAATAGTATTTAAAATTAATCTTGAAATCACAAGGAGCGCTCCCGTATTACCTGCTGATAAGGATATGTCAGACTTATTTTCTTTTTGAGATTCAATAGCTTTCCACATGCTAGACTCTTTACCTTTTTTAGCTGCGTTAAGAGGACTCTCCTCATCAGAAATGACGACATTCGTGTTAATAATTTTACAATAACCATTAACTAATTTTTTGTTTTTGATTTCTTTTTCTAATTTATTTTGATCACCATAAATTAAGAAAAAGTTTTCACGATTCTTTTTTAATGAAATTTCAATACCAGAAATTATTTTTTCTGGTGCGTTTTCACCGCTCATTGCATCAATTGCAATATTTACAACTTTAGTCATACTATGTGTTTAAAAATTATTTTTTAGGTTCAAAAACTTGTCTGCCTTTATACAGACCTGTTTTTAAATCAACATGATGAGAAAGTCTAAACTCACCCGATTTTTTATCTTCTACAATATTCACATCTTTAATTTTGTGATGAGATCTTCTTTTGTTTCTTTTGGATTTTGACGTTTTTCGTTTAGGTACAGCCATGTTTATATTTGCCTTTTAATTAATATTAAAATTTAGGTCACCTTTTAATACATTATCAGGATTTAAATCAAAACAAAAAGATTCATATTTATTAAAATATTCAATTAATAAGGGGCAAATAGAGTGATTTTTTTTATCAATTGGTTCTAAACATTCAAAAAAGAAGGTTTTTTTAAATTCTAAGGTATTTTCCTTGTATTTCTCGCATTTGAGCAAAATATTATAAAAATTTTTTACTAGATGTTTCATGTTTTTATTTACTGCTACATCACCATGTCCAATTTCTCTCATGTTAAGCTCTATTCTACTAAACATTAATTCAAATACTTCTTGAAAAAAATCAAAGTAGTTTTTGCTTTCTTTAATATGTTTAATTTTAATATTAAGAAATGATATATGAAGAAATAATAAGGTTATGCGATTCTGAAAAGTGTCACTTAATCCCAATTTAGTATAGAACAATTTATTACGTGATAATGAAAGTATTTTATTATATAAGTTAATTGCTTGGTTATTAATTGTTTCTTGGTTTTTGAGCATATGATAAAAAATTTAAACTTTCTATTAATTCTAATTTTATTTTACTGCACTTCATGTCAAAGAAATGAGGTAATAAAAACTCACGGATTATCATATCTGGAAAATAGACAAAAGTTAATAGTTGTTAAAGAATCCAACAAAAATGACACAATCAAAATTTTAGGTCAACCAGCCACCAAAGGAATGCTCAATGATAATTTATGGATTTATATTGAAAGAACAAAGACTCGTGGAAAGTTGCTAAAATTAGGTAGAGCTAGCTTAAAAAAAAATAATGTTCTAGTATTAGAGTTTAATGACTATGGAATATTAGATAAAAAAGACTTTTTTAATAAAGATGATATGAAAAAAATGACATTTGCTAAAGATATTACTGAAAACGAATTAAGAAAAGAAAATTTCATTTATAGTTTCTTGTCAAGCATCAGAACAAAAATGGAAACTAAGAGAAAATAAATTTAGTGTGCGACAACTGCCAAAAGCAATAAAGCCACTATGTTTGTAATCTTTATCATTGGATTGACAGCAGGACCCGCTGTATCTTTATATGGATCACCTACAGTATCTCCTGTAACTGCAGCTTTATGAGCTTCTGAACCTTTACCCCCATATTTCCCATCTTCAATAAATTTCTTTGCATTGTCCCATGCTCCACCACCTGCCGTCATAGAAATAGCAACGAACAAACCGGTTATTATAACTCCTAAAAGCATTGCGCCTAACGAAGACAGGGCGGCCTCAATTCCAGCAATCATGTATATTATTAAATATAAAACTATTGGTGATAGGACAGGCAACAAGGAAGGAATTATCATTTCCTTAATAGCTGCCTTAGTTAAAAGGTCAACCAATTTACCATAATCGGGTTTTCTTTTACGCTTCATAATACCTGGAATTTTTTTAAATTGTCTTCTTACTTCGATCACAACAGCTCCACCCGCACGACCTACTGCTTGCATTGACATTGAGCCAAATAAATATGGTAACATACCACCTATTAAGAGACCAACAACAACAAATGGATTCGAAAGATCAAAATTCACTGTTATATTTTCTAATGCAGAACCACTAACATTTGAAAAAAATTTTATATCCTCGGTGTATGCCGCAAATAAAACTAAAGCTCCTAAACCTGCTGATCCAATAGCATAACCTTTTGTTACAGCTTTCGTAGTATTTCCGACGGCATCAAGAGCATCTGTGGTTTTCCTTACACTTTTTGGTAAATTTGACATTTCTGCTATACCTCCAGCATTGTCAGTAACTGGGCCATAGGCGTCCAAAGCAACTACCATTCCCGCTAAAGCTAGCATGGTTGTTACAGCGATAGCTATTCCAAATAATCCTGCAATGCTATTGGTAAATAATATACCGGCAACAATTATTAAAGCAGGTAGTGCTGTTGCCTCTAATGATACTGCTAGTCCTTGTATAACATTTGTGCCATGTCCTGTAATTGATGATTTAGCAACACTCATAACTGGTCGAAATTTAGTTCCAGTATAGTATTCTGTTACCCAAATTATCAAACCTGTTATTATTAAACCTATAACTCCACAAATATATAAACCAAAACCAGTAAATTGAGCATTGGTTGAAGAATATAAATTTTCTAAACCTATTAGTTTGTCTGTAACTGGATAAAGAAAGATTAAAGATAAAATAGACGTAGCTATAAAGCCTTTGTATAAAGCCCCCATAATATTTTTGGAATTTCCTAAACGAACAAAATAAGTTCCTGCTATCGAAGTAATAATACAAGTTGCACCGATAGCTAAAGGATAAATCATCATGCTTAAATTACCCGCAAAGAAAATTGAAGATAAAACCATTGTAGCTACTATCGTAACAGCATACGTTTCAAATAAATCAGCGGCCATGCCAGCACAATCCCCTACGTTGTCACCAACATTATCAGCTATTACGGCTGGGTTCCTGGGGTCATCTTCTGGTATACCTGCTTCAACTTTACCTACTAAATCAGCACCAACATCAGCTCCTTTAGTAAAAATACCGCCACCTAATCTTGCAAAAATTGATATTAAAGACGCACCAAAGCCCAAACCTACTAGGGCATTAATTATTTCTCGACTTTCGACGTTTAGTTTTAATAAAACTAAATAATATATTGAAATTGATAATAGGGCTAAACCAGCTACCAACATTCCAGTAATTGCGCCTGATTTAAATCCAATATTTAAACCTGCGGCCAAACCTTTTTTTGACGCTTCAGCAGTTCTAACGTTAGCTTGTACTGAAACTAGCATGCCGATATAGCCAGCTGCTCCTGATAGGAATGCACCAATAAAGAAACCAATTCCAACCCAAATTCCCAAAGCAAAAATAATGAATATTAAAATTATTATTCCAACAACAGTTATAGTTTTATATTGGCGATTTAAATAAGCTTTTGCTCCTACTTGAATAGCGCTAGCAATTTCCTGCATTTTTGCATTTCCTGGGCTAGCCGATAAAATTTGTTTACTAGTAATATAACCATAAAGTATGGCTACTAATCCAGCTGCTATAATAAAATTTAATGTACTAATCATTTATAAAATAAGATTAAAAAAACGCAAAGTGCCAAAAAAAAACACAAAAGGCAATAGAAATCTTTGTTCTTTTTGCACTAAAAGCTTAGATTAACTTTCAACTTGGGCTCTACTTACTTTAGAAATTTTGTCTAATACTGCATTTAAAAAACTTTTTTGGGACGTTTCTAAGAAAAAATCTGCAACTTTGAGATATTCGGAAATTATAACTTTCGTAGGAATTTTATGCATAAACATGAATTCATAAATGGCTGCTTTTATCATTATCTTTAGGAGTAATTCAGTTTTATTTTCGTTTATATCATCTTTAAGTTTATCGTCCATTAAACTTTGGATCAATTCTCTTCTCTCAATTGAGCCATTGATCACATCCTTTATAAATTTTTTAAATTTATGTTTAGGAAAAATAATTTCAGAATCTTTATTTAAATAATAACTATATAATTTTTGAACTATGATAACTCTAGGATTGTTTTGAGCCTCATTATTTTTCATTTTTAAAAGATTTGAGTACACTAATTACTGATTGAGCTGCAACACCGCCTTTATTTATTTTGTCTGGGTCAGCTCTTTTAATTGCCTGTTTTTTGTTGTAGCAAGTCAAGATACCATTCCCTATTGGAATTTTTGAGTTGGTGCTTATATTCAAAATGGAATTAAATACTGATGAACAAATAAGATCAAAATGGGGAGTCTTTCCTTTAATAACGCATCCAAGCACTATGAATGCATCATATTTTGAAATAAATTTTGATACTACAACTGGTATTTCAAGAGTTCCTGGAACATTAATTATTTTTATGTTCGTAATTTTATTTTTTTTCAAATTTTTAATTGCTCCATAAAGCAGCATTTTGCTAATCTTTGGATAAAAATTAGAAACAACTATGCATATTTTCATTTAATTATTTCCTGTCTAATAATTTTAATACCGTAACCATCCAAACCAACTACTTTTTTTTTTGATCTTGTCACTAAAATCATTTTTCCTATATTCAAAGATTTTATAATTTGAGCTCCTATACCATAATTTTTTATTAGTTTGTCATAACCATTTTTATAAAATTTTTTTTCTTTATAATTTTTTAATACTTCAGAAACTGACTTTAAATTAGAATCTCTGACAAAAACAAGAACGCAGTCCTTATGATTTTTAAAGTGTTCGATAGTTTGATTGAAATAATTTGGTAATTTTTGACCTAAGAGATAATTTTTGATTACATTTGATGATATCACTCTCACTCTAGTACTTTTATTTTTTTTAATACTGCCCTTAATTAAAGCAAAGCTTTCTGAGCCATCTAATAAATTTTCGAATACCTTAATTCTATAAACCTGTTTGTTAATTTTAATTTGTGATGTTTTTTTTACTTTAATCATTTTTTCACTTTTTAATCGATATGAAATCAAATCATCAATTTTTCCTATCTTTAACTTATGTCTTTTTGCAAAATTAAGTAGCTGTTTACCTTTGGCCATTGTTCCATCTCCGTTCATAATCTCGCAAATTACTCCTGACGATCCATTTTTTGATAATCGTGAAATATCTACCGATGCTTCTGTGTGCCCCGCTCTCACTAAAACGCCTCCATTTTTAGCAACTATAGGGAATACGTGCCCCGGTGATACAAATTCATTACTGCTAACTTTTTTTTTAATAGCTGTTTTTATTGTTCTCGCTCTATCATGAGCCGATATTCCTGTGCTTACCCCTTTCTTTGCGTCGATGGAAATTGTAAATGCTGTCTGACTCCTCGCAATATTATGTGGTGACATCAATTCTAAATTTAATTTATCAGCTTGTTTTTGACACAAAGTTAAGCAAATTAATCCTCTGCCAAATTTCGCCATAAAATTAATAAGTTTAGCATTAATTTTTTGAGCAGGAATAATTAAATCCCCTTCATTTTCTCTATGCTCATCATCTACCAAAATGAACATTTTTCCATTTTTTGCATCTTTTATAATTTCACTTATATTTGAAAATTTCATTTTTTTTTAAGAGAGCTATTTATATATTTACCAAGTATATCAAATTCAACATTCACTAAATCTTTTTCTTTTAAGTAAAATAAATTAGTCAATTTTAAAGTTTTTGGAATTACCACAATTTCAAAACCCTTTTTTAAGATTTTGGAGATGGTTAAAGAAACCCCGTTAATTGATACCGACCCTTTCTCAACTAAAAGGTTTCTAAATTTATTTGGTAATTCAAATCTAATAAACCACGACTTACCTAAAATATCAATTTTTTTTACCCTGCTTGTGGTATCAACATGACCCTGAACAAAATGACCTGAAATTCTTTCGCCAAATTTAATAGATTTTTCAAGATTTATTATGGCTCCTTTTTTTAAGTAATTAAAATTGCTCCTTTTTAAAGTTTCTCTCGATAAATAAAAATAAGATAGTCTCTTTTTAAATTTTTCCAATGTTAAGCAGACACCAGAACATGATATTGAAGAACCTATCTCTTTAGGTAGAAATTTAAGATTTGATATAATCGCAATTTCACAATTTTTGCTCGATTTTTTAATATGATTTATTTTTCCAGTATGTCTAATAATTCCATTAAACATTATTTAATCCTATAAGATAATAGTTTATCTCCTAGCAAATTTATATTTTCAATCTTATATTTTTTATTTTTTAGATATAAAATATTCATTTTATTGAAGGAGTATAATCCATTTTTATTAATTTTATCTTTAGATATAAATAGCTTAAAGTCATTCACCAGGTTCATCTTCAAAAAACTTGACATTAATTTTATACCCGATTCCAAAAAAACTCTTGAAAAACCTAACCGGGCAATTTTTGAAAGAACTATATTTAAATCCAAATTACCATCAATATTTAATGGTATTTTGACAAATTTCACTTTAAATCCTTTCATATATTTAATTTTTTTTTTATTTAGTTTGTTAAATAAAATATAAGTATTTGTTTTTTTAGCTTGTTTAATAACTCTATATTTACTTGAAAGTTTAAGATTCTTGTCCAAAATAATAATGGATGGATTTCTTTTTTCAAATCCTTTAATTCTGCAGTTAAAGGATGGATCATCTTCTAATATCGTTTTTGAGCTTGTTAAAATACAATCATTAATGCTTCTCATTATATGAACTCTACCTCGAGAAAAGCTATTGGTAATCCATTTATTTTTAGAATTCTTAGTAAAATGATCTTTGGATATTGCTAATTTTGCAGTGACAAAAGTTTTTTGTTGTTTTTTATAATTTATATAACTTTTGTAAAAGTTTTTTATATCATTAGATAAAATATTTTTTTTCACCAATATTCCATTTTCTTTAAATTTTTTTGCACATTTATTGAAAGATCTTATGTCAGGATCTTTGATTGAAAATGAAACTTTTTTAACATTGTTATTTATAATTTTATTTACACAAGGAGGTGTTTTGCCATAATTTGAGCACGGCTCTAAAGTTATATACATGCTAGCCTTATTTAAATTTTCTTTGCAAAAATTAATTGCATTATGTTCAGCATGAGGTATGCCGTTAAAACCAGTAGATCCAACTCCAATTATTTTATTTTTCTTTACTATGACGCAACCCACCGAAGGGTTCATTTTAGTATTTCCAATCGCTTTTTTTGCTTGCATTAATGCAAGTCTCATAAAAAAGGAATCTTGGGAAGACTTAGTCCGTTTTGTAAACATTCAAGTTGCCAATAAATTGTTCAAAATCTTTTGCTTCTTTAAAGTTTCTATAAACAGAAGCAAAACGAACATAGGCTACTTGATCTAAATTTGCGAGGCCATCCATAACAAACTTGCCAATTGTAGATGAAGGTATTTCATTTTCACCTAGACCCTCTAGATTTCTCACTATTTTGGAAATGAATTTTTCTATGGATTCACTGTCTATAGGTCTCTTTCGTAATGCTATAGTTATAGATTTAGCAATTTTATCTCTATCAAAAGGCACTCTTCTACCATTGCTTTTGACAACGGTTAATTCTCTAAATTGAACTCTTTCAAAAGTAGTGAAACGTTCTTTTCTTTCACACGCGCAAACTCTTCTTCTTCTAATGGATGTACCATCCTCGGTAGGTCGAGAATCTACAACAGAAGTATCTTTTTCTCTACAAAATGGACAAATCATAAATTAATTTCTTCCTAAATGATTATAAATAGGAAATTTAGAACAAAGTTCTATCACTTCAGCTTTAACTTCTTTTTCTGTTTTACTGTTATCCTCCGGATTTTTTGACAATCCTTCTATAACTTTTGTAATTAAATTTCCAACAGTTTTAAATTCATTTAAACCAAAGCCTCTTGTTGTGGCAGCTTGGCTTCCTAATCTAATTCCTGATGTTATAGTTGGTTTAGCAGAATCAAAAGGTATACCATTTTTATTACACGTTATATTAGCTCTGCACAAACTTGTTTCTGCATCTTTACCGGTAACTTTAAAAGGTCTCAAATCTACAAGCATCAAATGTGTATCGGTTCCTCCAGAAAAAATTTTAAAACCATTGCTTTTCATAGTCTCTGATAAAATTTTAGCATTAGCCAAAACTGATTTAATATATTCTTTAAACTCTGGTTGTAAAGCCTCATGAAAGGCCGCAGCTTTTGCCGCTATAACATGCATTAAAGGGCCCCCTTGGTAACCTGGAAATACAGCCGAGTTAATTTTTTTAAATAAATCTTCTCTATTAGTTAAAATTATTCCACCTCTTCCACCTCTAAGAACTTTGTGCGTAGTAGAGGTAACTACATCTGCATGTTCAATAGGATTTGGATAACCTTTTCCAGCAACCAATCCTGAAAAATGAGCCATGTCTACCATAAGGTAAGCATTTGCTTTAGTTGCTATATCTTTAAATTTTTTAAAATCTATAATTCTTGAATATGCGCTACCACCAGCAATTATAAGTTTTGGTTTATACTCAAGCGCTAACTTTTCGACTTGGTCGTAATCAATTAAACCAGTTTCTTTATCAACTTCATAATGAAATGAAGTTAGCCATTTTCCTGAAAGCGCTACTTTTGCTCCATGTGTTAAGTGACCACCTGAATTTAAACTCATACCAAGTATAGGGTCTCCAGGTTTCAAAAGAGCTAAATATACAGCTCCATTAGCTTGTGCACCAGAATGCGGTTGAACATTTGCATATTTAGCACCAAATAATTTCTTAACTCTATCAATAGCCAAGTCTTCTGCTTGATCAACAAATTCACAACCACCGTAGTATCGTTTTGAGGGATAGCCTTCCGCGTATTTGTTAGTCAAGATTGACCCTTGAGCATCAAGAACAGCTTTAGATACAATATTTTCAGACGCTATTAATTCAATATGTTGCTGTTGTCTCTCTAGTTCTAGTTTTATCGATTTGTATAAATCTGGATCAGTTACTGACAAATCTTTATCAAAAAAATTTTCATAACTGTTAGATGAATATTTTTTAATGTTGGCCATAAAATCTATATTTTTTTAACTCTTTTGATGTGACGGCCACCTTCAAATTTTGTTTTTAAAAAAACGTTTACACAATCTAATACAATTTGTTTTTTTATCAATCTTGAACCTATGGTCATTACATTGGCATTATTATGTTGTCTGCTTAACTTGGTAGATTTAATATTATAACAAAGTGCCGCACGAATATTTTTGTGCTTGTTTGCTGCTATAGACATGCCTATACCAGATCCACAAACTAATATTCCAAATTGATTTCTGTTTTTTTTCATTTTCTTAGACAAAGCGTGAGCGTAATCAGGATAATCAACTGAATTTGTATTTGTCGTGCCTAGATCCAACACTTTTTTACCCTTCTTTATTAAAAAGTTTTTAATCTTTCTTTTTAGATTAAAACCAGCATGATCAGATGCTAGAAGAATTCTGTTAATTTTTGCTTTTCTATATCTCACCAGTACCAAAGTTAAAATTTAACTACATATATATAGTATAACAAAATATACCACAATATTTTGATTGGTAATTTATATGATTAATGGAACTTATAATCGATTAAACAAGCCACTAAATGGACTCTATTTTCTTCCCCACCATTAAAAGCGTTGTGATATTTTACATTATTGGTAATCCAGGCAGAGCCATCAGCAGGCATATGCTTGGCTACATTTTCTATAACTTGTAAACATCCAGGATTAGTAATAATAGGCACGTGCAATCTAGGTTCAGGATCTCTATGCCAGCTTAAAGTAGTTCTTGGTTCTTTTAATAGTATTCTCACTCTACCAAGCTTAAATTTTGAAGAAAGTATATCATAAACTTCTTTGAAATAAGTATGCTCATATTCTTTTACAAATTCAGTATATAAACTTTCATCTATAGCAACATCTCTTGATACTTCATTTCCTGTGGCATCAGGTTTTGTCCAGAATATACCTCTTGCTTTATTTCCTATTGTAGAACTAGGATCTCCTGGAACTTGATTTAAACAGATAGCTGCAAAATTAGGAATTCCATTTGCACTTTCATAATTTTTTACTTTCAGAACTTCGTGCAATCCTTTTTTGAGTTTCTCGATGTCGAAATGCATACCCTCAACTTTATGGAAATCTTTAAAATTGCTCATGACAAAATACTACACGATTATATTATAAATAATAGGTTGGATTTGTCGCAATAGTGTTATTAAATAAGATAATATAAACTTGAAATTGAATTGAGAATGGTTATCAAATGAAAAATATAGGATCATATCCAAGTACTAGACTCAGAAGAAATAGAAAAACTGGATGGTCTAGAAGATTGGTTCAAGAAAATACTCTATCTCCAAATGACCTTATATGGCCAATTTTTATAACTGAAGGTAAAAATGTAAAAGAAGCAATAAACGGAATGCCAGGAGTTTATAGATACTCAATAGATAAAATTCTAAAATTAATTGAGAAAGCAATAAATAAAAGCATACCTATGGTCGCTTTATTTCCTCATACACCATCATCAAAAAAAAATGCAAATGGTAAAGAGGCACTAAATAAAAATAATTTAATTTGCAAAGCATTAAAATTAATTAAAAAAAATTACAATGAAATTGGAATTATGTGCGATGTTGCTTTAGATCCATATACAAGTCATGGTCATGATGGAATTTTAAGAAATAATTACGTAGATAATGACGAAACAATCAAAATCTTAGTTAAACAATCTTTACTTCAAGCAAAGATGGGATGTGATGTGATAGCACCATCCGATATGATGGATGGTAGAATTGGACAAATAAGGAAAGCTTTAGATAAAAATGGTTATAATAACGTACAAATTTTATCTTATGCTGTAAAATACGCTTCAAACTTTTACGGTCCATTTAGAAATGCTGTGGGCTCCTCTAAGTCATTAAAAGGTAACAAGAAAAATTATCAAATGGATTATAAAAATTCAAAGGAAGCAATTAGAGAAGTAGCACTAGATATCAAAGAAGGTGCAGATTTTGTCATGGTAAAACCTGGTATGCCTTATTTGGATATAATAAAATTAGTTCGTGATAATTTTAAAATACCTGTGTTTGCTTATCAAGTATCTGGCGAATACAGCTTAATTAAAAATGGAATTATAAATAAAACTCTAAATGAAGATGCGATAATTGAAAGTTTAATTTCATTTAAAAGAGCGGGCGCAAGTGCAGTAGTGACATACTTTGCTGATTCCGTTGCATCAAAACTTAAATAGCTGTTGTTATAACTTAATTAAAGTAATTTTCTAAAATATTGCGCGATATAGGGAATTTTAACTTATTGGGCAAGATAAAATTTTCCATAAGTAAATTTTTATTAAAGATTAAAGCTTCTTTTATTAATTGTTTATTAAGTTTTGATATATCATTTTTTATGAAAAGTTCTGGAACCTTGAAATATTTATTGTTAAGTTCAATTTCACTTTGCTTATGAGTTAAAAAATTAATTTCATAACCGAGCTCTTTTACTAAAAATAACTCCCAATAAATATAGTGTTTTATCCAGTCATTATTTTTCAATTGATTAAATAATAACTCGAATGAATTATAAATCTTTTTATTTATCTGTCTTTCAGGTAACAAAATTTTTAAGATAGTAGATGAAGCCATGATCGAGATTGATTTTTCTTTATTGTGGAAAAATAAAGGAGAAATTGGCTCTAATAATTCAACATTAAAATAACCCATTTTATTTTCACTTTTTGTTTTTAAATTCACTAAAATTTTATTACCTATTTGAAAATTTTTTTTTTGTTTTCTCGATGATCCTCCATAAACAATTCCGGTATATTTACCATGGTTGGAAGTAAATACATCTATAACAATAGAGTTTTCATCTAGATTTGTCTTCGATAATAAATATCCTTCATCTTTCCAGTACATATTAGTTTATATCAATGTTCTTTAATAAATTTTCAGCTGCATTCTGTTCGGCCTTTTGTTTGGAATTTCCAACACCAACAAATTTCTTAGACCCCTTTATTGAAACGCATATTTTAAAGGTAAGATTGTGTTTGGGACCTTTTGAACTTAAAAAACGATATATAGGTAGATTTTTAAAATGTTTTAAGGAATATTCCTGCAGTTTTGTTTTTGGATCTACGACGGTTATGTCTGATTTTTTTATTTCTCGATCCCAAAGTCTAAGAACAAAATTTTTAACATAATTAAAACCTTTATCTACATATATAGCACCAATGATAGCTTCACACGTGTCACTTAAAATCTTTTCATTTATTCGAGTAGTATGATTTTGATCTATGGTGTTAATAAAATTTTCTATTCCATGCAACAAAGCAATAGAAGCACAAGTTTTCCTATTTACTAGTTTAGCAAATCTCTTATCTAAATCTCCTTCGGATTTGTTTGGGTAAAGATCTAATAATTTTTTTGAAAGAATTAATCCTATCACTCTATCTCCTAAAAATTCCAAGCGCTCATTGTTAAAATTTTGATCAATACTTTTGTGGGTTAATGCTTCTACCAATAAATTTTTATTTTTAACTTTAATCTGTAATTTTTTTTCTAATTTATTAATATTTATTGTCATTGAATTTTTTCAAAAAAGCGATTTACGCGTATTGATTTGTTCCATTTCCAAAACTTAAAAAAACTTCCATTTTCTTTATCGTTTGAAAAGAAAATTATACGCGCTTTACCAACAATGTTTAAAAAGTTTACATATCCAACGCTGCTTAAAAAACGACTATCTTTAGAGCAGTCTCTATTATCACCCATAAAAAAATAATGGTTTTCTGGCACTATATATTTTTCTGTATTAAGAATTGTGTAATCTTGATCATAAACAGCTATGTATTTTTTTCCATTAGGTAATAATTCTTCAAAGACATTAACTGGAACAACATTGTTTCCACAATTAATTTTAAATGTTGTATCAATTTTTTTTCGCTTAATTTTGGTTTCGTTTAAGTAAAGGTCTCCGTCCTTTATTTGTATTGTATCTCCAGGCAGACCAATTAATCTTTTTATATAATCCGTTCTATTATCCGCTGGAGTTTTAAAAACAATAACATCCCCTCTTTCAGGTTTGTTTGAAAAAAATCTTTTCTGAGTAATATTTGGACTAAACGGTAATGAGTGTTTGCTGTAACCATAAGAGTATTTTGATACAAATAATCTATCCCCAATTAATAAATTTGGTTCCATGGAAGATGAAGGAATATAAAATGGTTGAAAAAGAAAGCTTCTAATTATTAATGCAATAATTAATGCATAAAAAATTGTTTTTAAATTATCAATAATTTTCTCTTTCATTGTTTATATGAAATTATAACTGTGGCTTGCGCCCATGGTTTATCATCTGAAAGGGATAAATGTATATCATATTTATTCCTTTTAATTTTTTTTTTTAAATAAGCATGAGCCCCACCAGTAAGTTTAATAAATGGCTTTCCAAGTTTGTTATTACCAATTTCAATATTTTTAAAATTAATACCTTTTCTAATTCCAGATCCTAATGCCTTGCTTAAAGCTTCTTTTGCTGCATATCTCTTCGCATAAGAAGATGCGGAATCTTTCTTGGTTTCACAATAAATTATTTCATTTTTAGAAAAGATTTTACTTTTGAATTTTTTATCGTATTTTTTTAAAGATTTTTCCATTCTCTTAATATTTATTATATCAGTTCCTATGCCAAAGATTTTCATTTTAATTATTTATAATTCTTTTAAATTTGTTAATAATATTTTTTAAACCGCTAAAAATTGATTCGGAAATAATGTAATGTCCTATATTAAACTCAGAAAAGCTTTTAATCTTTGAAATCTTCTTAGTCGACTTGTAGGTAAGTCCATGTCCTGCATGCACTTCAAGATTTAAACTTTCAGCTAAAACAGCAGATTTTTTAATATTTAGAAAGAGAGTGTTAATATTTTTCTTTTTATTAAAATATCTACAAAACTTTCCTGTATGTAATTCAACACAATCTGCACCTAGCTCTTTGGACAATATAATATTTTTTAAATTTGGTTCTATAAACAAGCTAACCCTAATTCCTTTTTTTTTTAGATTTGAAATTGCTTTAATTAGAAACTTTTTTTTTTTAGTTAAATTCAAACCACCTTCTGTTGTAACTTCCATTCTTCTTTCGGGTACTATGCATACGTAGTCTGGTTTGTTTTTTAGTGCAATATTTAACATTTCTTTTGTAGGAGCCATTTCTAAATTAAGAGGAATGATTAAACTATTCTTAATTTTTTTAAGATCATCGTCTTTTATGTGCCTTCTATCTTCTCTTAAATGAATAGTAATGGAGTCTGCTCCGCTTTTTTGAGCAAGTAAGGCCGCTCTAAGCGGGTCAGGATATTTTTCTCCTCTAGCATTTCTTATTGTAGCAACATGATCAATGTTAACGCCTAGTTTAATTTTTTTCATTACATTATGTTTCTGCTTCCAGGTTTCACGGCAGGAATTTTTTTTAATTCATCAGGCAGCTCGTCCTTTTTGTATATAGGTATTTCAATTTTAATTTGTGAAATAATTTCGTCTTTTATTAAAACTTTATTATCTGATCTATCAATAATACATGCATAACCAATCAAATTGGCATCATTTTTCTTAACTATTTCAGAACATTCTAGCGCAGATTTACCCGTTGTAATGACATCTTCAACTATAAGAACTCTGGAATCTTTTGGTAAAGAAAATCCTCTTCTCAAAACTAAATTTCCACTTAATCTCTCAGCAAAAATGGCTTGTGTATTTAATTGTCTACCTATCTCGTAGCCAACTACAATTCCTCCTATAGCTGGTGATAAAACAAAATCAATTTTACCAAATTTTGAGGTAATTTTTTTGCTAAGCGAGTTACATATTAATTCAGCTTCCTTAGGATAGCTTAACAACTTTGCACACTGAACATATTCTTTGCTGTGAAAACCTGAAGAGAGAATGAAATGACCTTCTAATAAAGCTTTAGTTTCTTTTAAAATTTTTAAGGAGTCTTTGTAAGAAAGCATCTTTCTTCCTGTGCCGTATAATTTTTAATATATATCCTTTTAACTTAAGTTCACTTATTAAATTCGTATAGTTTTTTAAATCTTTAATCTGTATATCAAAAATAAATTCTAAATAGTCAGTTTTTTTTGCAACAATTTCAATATTGACTATATTGCATTTATGGAATCCTATTAAGCTGCTAACTTCTCCAAGTTTTCCTGGTAAATGTGGAATTTGTATAGATAAACTGGTAACATACTCTTTTTCCTTGTTAGTATGAGTTTTATTTAACCAATATCTTCTAATCGAAGCCCTAGCTTTACCTGTTTGTGCTGATGACAACCAATGTAATGATGGCGACACATTTTTTGAACGTATAATTTTAACTAAATCACCATTTTTAAGCGTGCTTTGTAAAGGTGAATTTTTTCCATTTATTTCACAACCTATTACGCTGTCACCTATTTTAGTATGGACAGCATATGCAAAATCTATGGGAGTTGCATTTCTTGGAAGTTTAATAACTTCACCTTGTGGAGTAAAACAAAATACATTGTCTTGGAACATTTGAAGTTTTGTATATGTAAGCAAATGTTCTGGACTATTACCTTTTTCAATAATTTCAACAAGATCTCTAAGCCAATCGTATTCTTTTAAAGATAAATGGCTTAGTTTTTCTGAAGATTTATATTTCCAATGAGAAGCTATGCCCCTTTCAGCAAATTCATGCATTTGATTTGTTCTAATTTGTATTTCTATTCTTTGTCTTTTTGGACCAATTATGGAAGTGTGTAATGACTTATAGTTATTAATTTTAGGCGTAGATATATAATCTTTAAATTTTCCAGGTATGGTTGACCAATTGCTATGAAAAACACCTAATGCATTATAACAAGTTTTTATATCTATAACTATAATACGAAAACCAACAAGATCGGTTAATTGTTCTAATGATATTCTTTTTGTTTGGATTTTTCTCCAAATAGAGAAAGGAGTTTTTTCTCTACCCACTATTTTGGCTTCAATATTATTTTCTCTTAGAATTTTTTCAAAAGTCTTACTAGTTTCTTTAAAACTGTCCTCTCTATCTTTTTTGTTTGTTGACAATTTTTCCACAATTAGATTTCTGGCTTGAGGATTCAATTCCTGAAAAGATAAGTCTTCTAATTCATCTCTTATACGGTTCATGCCCATTCTGTCGGATAAAGGTGCGTATATTTCCATAGTTTCTTTTGCTATTCGTTCTCTTCGATCTTTTTCAGATATAAAATTTAATGTCCTCATGTTGTGCAAGCGATCAGCTAATTTTACAAGCAAAACTCTAATATCTTTTGATGTGGCTAAAATTAATTTTCTGAAATTTTCTGCTTTAGAATTTTCGACTACTTTATCTTCTAGTTCAGAGATTTTTGTAACTCCTTCGACCAAATCTGCAACTTCTTTACCAAATTCTTTTTCGACAGTTTTATAAGTAGTTTTAGTGTCTTCGATAGTGTCATGTAGTAAACCTGTTGCTATTGTCGCGCTATCTAATTTCAAGTCTGATAGAATATCAGCAACAGCTACCGGATGGACTGAATAAGGATCTCCCGAATCTCTCTTTTGATTCTTGTGTGCTTTTAGAGCAAAATTATAGGCCTTGGACAAAGTTTCAGGATTAAGAAATTTATTATATGTCTTTACCTTCTTTATAAGATCTTCTTGATTGAGCATTTATTTACTATATCAATGTTTTTTAACTTTTAATATAGACTTCTTTTCATTATCAGAAAGTTTCTGTATTAAAGTTTTGATTATTTCATTAGTTTTTGGATGTTTCCAATTGGGATTAATTTCTTCTAGAGGATATAAAACAAAATTTCTATCACAAGCTTTTTTATGCGGTATCTCAAGATTAAGATTTTTATACTTAAAGTTAAAAATTTGATTTTTATAGTCAATAATATCTATATCGAGTGTTCTAGGATCGTTTTTTTTATCTCTTTTTCTCTCAAGTTTATGCTCGATCAATAGTAAAACTTTCATTAGTTCCTGTGGCAACAAGTCGGTTTGAACTAAAATAACTATATTAATAAATTTTGGATTTTTAAAATCTGGATATGATGGAGTTTCATAAAAGCTCGATCTTTTGATTATTTCAATGTCGTGTTTCTTTAAATAATCAATAGCTATTTCTAGATTATCAAACCTATCGCCAAAGCTTGATGATAAGTTTGAACCTAAGCTAAGATATATCATTTTTTTTAACTGGTTCTTCTAAAAAACCGAGCCCTTTCTCTATTCCAATCCATTTTCTTTTTGGTTTGTCGTTTATCGTATTGTTTTTTTCCTTTTGCTACAGCTATTTCAATTTTAGCTTTTCCTTTTTTAAAATATAATTTTAATGGTATTAAAGTAAATCCTTCTCTATTTACTCTACCAATAAGTTTGTTTATTTCTCGCTTATTTAATAATAATTTTCTATTTCTTGTAGGATGGTGATTGTTATAGCTGGACTCTTTATATGATGGAATATGTGAGTTAAGTAAATAAATTTCACCTTGCTGATCTAAAGCATAAGCTTCGGAAATGTTTCCTTTACCATCACGTAAAGATTTTACTTCAGATCCTTGTAATGCAATACCGGCTTCGTAAAACTCAGAAAAGAAATAATTAAATCCAGCTTTTCGGTTTTTACAAATTATTTTAAAACCACTTTTGGTTTTTGATTTCATTATTTAAATTAAATTTGCATTTGATAAAGCAGATTTAATAATTTTTTTGGTAGAATCTGTAACTTTAACTAGCGGCAATCTTACATCTTCAGAACATAAATTAAGTAAACTGGCAGCATATTTAACTGGACTCGGGCTACTTTCTACGAATAGTGATTTATGTAAAGGCATTAACTTATCGTTAATTTCTTTTGCTTTGGCTAGTAAATTACTTTTATTTTTACTCAGTGTTGCATTTTGAAATTCTGAGCAAAGTTTTGCAGCTACATTTGCTGTTACCGAAATACATCCTACGCCGCCACGCAAATTAAATTCTAAAGCAGACGCGTCTTCTCCAGAAAGCTGTATAAAATCTTTACCCATTTTCTTTTTCTGTTGATCTACTCTATCAAGATCAGCTGTCGCATCCTTGACACCTACTATGTTTTTTAATTCAAAAAGTCTTGCCATTGTATCAACTGACATGTCAACAACAGATCTTGGAGGTATGTTGTAAATTATAATTGGAATTGAACAACTGTCATTTATTGCCTTGAAGTGTTGATATAATCCTTCTTGGGTAGGTTTATTATAATAAGGTGTTACTACTAATGCCGCATTAGCACCTGTCGACTCAGCATATTTAGTAAGAGAAATAGCTTCTTCTGTAGAATTTGATCCAGTACCAGCAATTACGGGAATTTTTCCTTTAGTTTCTTCAACACAAAGTTTAATCACTTTTTTATGTTCTTCATGGGTTAATGTGGGAGATTCACCAGTTGTACCAGCCGGAACTATACCAGATGTACCACTTTTTAGATGGTGGTGAATCAAAGAAATATAACAATCTTCATCAAGTTTGTTATTTTTGAATGGTGTAACTAACGCAACAATTGATCCTTTAAACATAAATCTTTATAACATAGTTTAAAAAAATTAATCATCTTAAATTTATGAGGAATCTACTCAAACTTAAAGTATATTTTTTAGTATTTTCAATTATATTATCATTACAAGCAAATGCAGCTCAGATTTTACCTATACCTAAACCTGACCCAGATAAAGAAATAAAAGAAAAAGTAGCAAAAAAGAAAGAAATTTACCCTGTAAAAAAACCCAAAAAAATCACTGAGACAACATCAGCTGACATTGAAAAAAAAGTTGTTGAAACTGAAGAATTAAAAGATTCTGAAGTTTTTATCTACCCACAAAAAAAACCTATTATCGTTAAAAAGACTGTTACTAAGACCATCATTAAATCTGAAATACTATCAAAGAAAGATTTTAAAATAGCCAAGGAAGCTTTTGAAGCAATTGACCAAAAAAAATGGAAAACAGCAATAAAACTATCCCAAAAAGCAAAAGATAAAAATTTACGTAATTTAATAAATTGGCTTTATTTAATAAAACATTCAAATAGCGCTAGTTTTTATGATTATCTTAGTTTCATAAAAAGTAACCCGGATTATCCACGAATAGGAAGGTTGAGGTATCTAGCTGAACATAAAATAAACCTTAAAACTTCACCCCCAAAAAGTATTATCAAATGGTTTGATGGTAAAGAACCTTTAAGTCAATTTGGAAAAATTAAACTTGGAGAAATATATTTACAGCAAGGAGATTTTGAAAGAGGATCCAAATTAATTAAAGAGGGTTGGATAAGAGCCAAATTAACTAAATCAGATTTGCGATATTTAAGAAAGAAATATAAAAAAATAATCACTGTTTCCGATAATATCAAAAGAGCAGATTGGCATGCTTGGGAAGGAAAACATTGGGATGTACAGAGAATGCTGAGATATTTGCCAAAAGATTACACTGCACTATATCGTGCTAGACAATTATTAATGTCTCGTTCCTACGGTGTTGATAACGCAATATCAAAAGTTCCTGAAAAATTTAAAAATGATATTGGATTAAAGTATGATCGATTAAAGTGGAGAAGACGAAGAGGTAGATTGGATCCATCGCTAGAAATTTTATTTAAATTACCAAAAGACCCAATTAAACTAGTTAGACCTGACATATGGTGGAAAGAAAGATCAATATTAACAAGATCATTAATTTATAAAAAACGATACGCTTTGGCTTACAAAGTTTCTAGTAACCATTCAATGTCGGATGGTCCTGAATATGCTGAAGCTGAATGGCTATCAGGCTGGGTTGCATTAACATTTTTAGATGATCCTAATTTAGCATTAAAACATTTCAAGAGTTTCTATAATAATGTTGGCTATCCAATCAGTCTATCAAGAGGTGGTTATTGGATAGGAAGAACTTACAAAATATTAAAAAATGAACAAAAATCTAAAGAATGGTTTAAAGAGGCAGCTAAATATTTAAATACTTATTATGGACAATTGTCATTTAATGAAATTAATCCTGGTGAAGCATTTTCGTTAATTGAACAAGATGTAGTATCAAAGGAATATATAAAAAAATTTAATAAAAATCATTTAATTAAAAGTGTTCGTTTGTTACATGAGTTAAATAAAACTAAATACGCTAAAGATTTTTTAAAACATTTGGCATTACTAGATATTGAACAAGGAAGTGAAATTCTTGCTGGAAAACTATCTGTTGAAATCGGCAGATATGATTTTGCAATACAAATTGCAAAAAATGCATCATATGAAAAAAGATTTTATAACGAATTAAATTATCCAGTCATTCAAACACCAAAAGTAGTTAATCAGAAGACTATGCCCAAATCGGAATTGGTGCTCGCTGTAATAAGACAAGAAAGTGAATTTGATCAAAGAGCAAATAGTTCTGCCGGTGCTAGAGGTATGATGCAATTAATGACATACACTGCAAAATTAGTATCTAAGCAAGCAAAGCTTCCTTACGTAAAAAGTAGACTTAAAACAGATCCTGATTATAATATTAAATTGGGTTCTTACTATTTAGCTGGATTACTCGAGGACTATGAAGGATCTTACCCTTTTGCATTAGCTGCTTATAATGCTGGACCAAAACGAGTTCGATATTGGAAAAAAATTAACGGCGATCCGCAAAAAGGTAAAATCAATTACGTTGATTGGATAGAACTAATTAAATTTAAAGAAACTAGAAATTATGTACAAAGAGTTTTGGAGAATGTTAACGTATATCGTTATATACTAAGTGGAAGACCCATAAAAATATACAACTTTTTTGAAGATAAGCCCCACTATTAGAAATGGCGGAGAGAGAGAGATTCGAACTCTCGGTACATGTTTCCACGTACGGTCATTTAGCAAACGACTGGTTTAAACCACTCACCCACCTCTCCTACGATCTATTTACCTTTATTTTAGTTACTTTTCAATTTAATGATATCAGTAATTTATGAAAAAAAATACTTTCCACGGGATTTTATATGGTGCTAGCGGTTCATTATGGTGGGGAACTATAGGAGTTCTTTATTTTAAATCAGCTTCTTTTGCTGGTCCAATTGAACTTGTGGTTCATAGGACTATTTGGACAGCTTTTTCATTAATTGTAACAACTTCTTTATTTTCTAAGTGGGATATTTTTTTTTATGTAATAAAAAAAAGGAAAGAATTAATATACTTATTAATAACAGGAATTTTAATTTTTTGTAATTGGTCAACCTGGATATATGCTGTTGTGACCAACAAAATTATTGATGCTAGTTTTGGTTATTTTATAATGCCTATACTCAGTGTTTTTTTTGGAATTTTATTTCTTAAAGAACCATATAATAAACAAAAAATATTATCAGTTTTACTTGTGGTAATTTCAGTCATTTATTTACTATTTAATTTCGCTTCGGTTCCTTGGGTGGGTTTAATTGTTGCTTTATCATGGAGTTTTTATTCTCTTTTGAGAAAAAAGATAAATGTTGAATCAGATGTAGGATTATTAATAGAAAGCTTGTTTATTACTCCTATAGCATTAGTTGTTTTTTATTTAATCTCAATTGATGGAAATTATTATTTCTCTCTAAGTGAACCTAAAATTGCATTCTGGTTATTTTTGGCTGGACCTATGACTGTTATTCCACTTTTTCTATGGTTGAAAGGTGTTGATTTGGCTGGCCTAGGGACATCTGGTATGGTTTTCTTTATAACTCCAACTTGCCAGTTTTTGTTAGGTGCTTTTTATTATAATGAATATTTTGATTTAAATAAATTAATTGGATTTATAATAATTTGGATAGCTGTGGCTATTTATTTACATGATTTATCTAGAGAAAAAATACGTAATTGATATAATTTATTTATATGAAGAAAAAATATTCAATATTTGCACTTATTAAAAACTCATTAAGCTACCATGAAAATTGGCAACGAGCCTGGAGGGATCCTGAACCTAAATCTCAATATGATGCCGTTATTATTGGTGGAGGTGGACACGGTTTGGCTACAGCATATTATTTAGCAAAAGAACATAATTTAAAAAATATTGCTGTATTGGAAAAAGGATGGATTGGCGGTGGTAACACTGGAAGAAATACTACAATAATAAGGTCTAATTATCTTTGGGATGCAAGTGCGGGATTGTATGACCACGCCTTAAAAATTTGGGAAAATTTATCTCAAGAATTAAATTATAACATCATGTTTAGCCAAAGAGGTGTAATGAATTTAGCGCATAATCAACATGACGTAAGAGAACTAAAAAGAAGAACTCATGCTAATAGACTTAATGGAATAGACTGCGAATGGCTTAATGTACAACAAGTTAAAAAATTTTGCCCTATTATTAATTGTTCGCCTAACATCCGTTACCCAGTAATGGGTAGTACTTTACAAAGAAGAGCTGGCACGGCAAGACACGATGCCGTTGCTTGGGGTTACGCTAGAGGCGCAGATTCAATGGGAGTTGATATTATTCAAAATTGTGAAGTAAAAGGAATAAAAAGAAATGGTGATTCTATTGAAGGAATAGAAACAACAAAAGGTTTTATTAAAACTAAAAAAGTTGGTGTAGTGGCAGCAGGTCATTCTAGTGTAATTGCAAACATGGCTGGTTTAAGACTACCGCTTGAAAGCAAACCCTTACAAGCATTAGTTTCAGAACCAATTAAGCCAATAATCGATACTGTTGTTATGTCTAACGCCGTTCACGCATACGTAAGTCAATCCGACAAAGGTGAACTCGTTATAGGAGCAGGTACTGACTCTTATATTTCCTATACGCAAAAAGGTACTCATGAAATTGTAGAAGGAACTTTGAAAGCTATTTTAGAACTTTATCCAATTTTTAGTAGACTTAGAATGCTCAGACAATGGGGTGGTGTTGTTGACATATGTCCAGATGCAAGCCCATTAATAAGCAAAACTTCAATTAAAGGACTTTATTTTAATTGTGGGTGGGGAACTGGCGGGTTTAAAGCCACTCCTGGATCCGGACATTTGTTTGCTCATACAATTGCAAAAGATGAACCTCATGCTTTAAACGCTGCATTCAATATCAATAGATTTGTTAGTGGAGATCTCGTTGATGAACACGGTGCTGCAGCTGTAGCTCATTAAAATGTTTATAATTAAATGTCCATATTGTGGAGAGAGAGATCATAGTGAATTTAGCTATGGTGGAGAAGCTCATTTAGTAAGACCAAAACAACCAACTGAATTAAGTGATGATCAATGGGCGGAGTACTTATTTATGAGAAAAAATATAAAAGGTCTTCAATACGAAAGATGGAATCATTCGCACGGTTGTAGGCGCTGGTTTAATATGGCTAGAGATACATCAAACGATAAAATTCATTCTGTTTACAAGATAGGAGAAAAGGCAAATAAATAATGTCGAACAAATATAGATTATCATCAGGTGGACAAATTAATAGAAGCGAGACTATTTCTTTTAAATTTAATGGGAAAACTTTTTATGGGTATAAAGGTGATACTTTAGCATCAGCTCTACTAGCAAATGGAATTCACTTGGTTGGGAGAAGTTTTAAATATCATAGACCAAGAGGAATATTTACTTCTGGCGTGGAAGAGCCTAATGCATTAGTTCAAATCATTAAAGATCAAGGTAAAACTGATCCAAATTTACGAGCTACCCAAATTGAAATTTATGAAGGATTAAATGCTATAAGTCAAAATTGTTGGCCATCGGTTAATTTTGATTTAGGATCAATTAACAATTTATTCTCACCTATTATTCCAGCCGGTTTTTATTACAAAACTTTTATGTGGCCCGCAAATTTATGGGAAAATGTATATGAATATTTTATCAGAAAAGCCGCTGGCTTAGGAAAATCTCCTACAAAAAAAGATCCTGATATTTATGATCATTGCTATTATCATTGCGAAGTTCTTATTGTCGGCGCTGGACCAGCTGGATTGGTAGCAGCAAAAACAGCTTTAAAAGCTGGGAAAAAAGTTCTCTTAGTAGATGAAAGATCAAATTTTGGAGGAAATCTAAATTTTTCCAACAATGATTACAATAAAGTAAATGAATTGTCACCTTTAGAGTGGATAAGGAAAACTTGTCTAGAATTACAAGGTAATAAACATATTAAAATATTAGATAGAACTAGTGTTGCCGCTTATCACAATTATAATTATTTAATCATGGTGCAAAATTTAACTGATCATTTGCCTGATAAAGATAAAAAAGGAAAAATAAGACAACGTTTATGGAAGGTTAGAGCAAAAAAAGTGATTTTAGCAACTGGATCTATCGAAAGGCCAATGATTTTTGATTGTAATGATAGGCCTGGAATAATGCTTTCTTCAGCAGTTAGAAAATATGCTAATACTTATAGTGTGAAATGCGGTAACAATATTAGCATATTTACGAATAACGATGATGCATATGAAACAGCGATAACTTTACATAACAAGGGTGTTAAAGTTAAATCGATAATAGATATTCGAGAAAAATCAGACGGGACTCTACCAAAAAAATGTAACGTGCTAGGTATCAAAATACATTGGAAAAGTGCTGTAATTTATACAGAAGGATATAAAAAAATTAACAAAATATATGTAATGAAGTTGTCAAAGGACAATACCAGTGTAGTTGGAAATAAATTAAAAATAGATTGTGATTTATTATGTGTCTCCGGTGGTTATACACCAGCTGTCCATTTATTTACGCAATCAGGAGGCAAGTTAGATTATGACGAAAAAAAGCATTATTTTTTTCCCAAAAAAAGTACTCTTAGCCAGATATCTGTTGGTTCATGTAATGGAACTTTTGGATTAAAAAATATTATTTCAGAAGCTCAAGAAAAGACTAGAGAATTTCTTGATATTAAGGAAACAGAACAGTTTAATGTTTTAGAAACTAAAAGTGGAACTTTTGAAAATATATGGTTGATACCAAGCAGTAAAATTAGTGGGAAAACTAAATCTTTTGTTGACTATCAAAATGATTCCACAGCAAACGATATAAAACTTGCCCTAAGAGAAGGTTTTAAATCAATAGAACATGTAAAACGATATACAACAACCGGAATGGCTACCGATCAAGGAAAAATTGCAAATATGCATGCCTTAGGGATTATATCTGAAATTACAAATACTAAATTAGGTGAATTAGGCACAACTACCTTTCGTCCTCCCTACTCTCCAATAACTTTTGGAGCTCTTGTAGGAAGAAATGTTGGACAATTTTTTGATATCACTAGAAAGACACCCATTCATGATTGGCATGAAAAAAATAATGCTAAATTTGAAGATGTTGGTCAATGGAAGAGAGCTTGGTATTACCCTTCTAACAATGAAAGTATGTATGATGCAGTCCAAAGAGAATCTAAAGCAGCAAGAACAAATGCCGGAATTTTAGATGCTTCAACTTTAGGAAAAATTGATATTCAAGGTAGAGATGCTTCTGAGTTCTTAAATCGTGTTTATACAAATGCTTGGAGTAAGCTAGCTATAGGAAAATGTAGATATGGTTTAATGCTTAACGATGATGGAATGGTTTATGACGATGGTGTTACAACACGTTTAAGTGAAAATCATTATATAATGACAACCACAACAGGTGGTGCAGCTACTGTAATGGGTAAGCTTGAGGATTTTCTACAAACAGAATGGCCTGAATTAAAAGTTTATTTAACTTCTGTAACTGATCATTTCGCAACTATAAGTGTTTGTGGTCCTCATAGTAAAAAAATATTAGAAAAAGTAACAAAAAATATCGACTATTCGGATAGTAACTTTCCACATATGAGTTTTAAAAATGGTTTAATAGATAAAATAAATTGTCGTGTTATGAGAATAAGTTTCACTGGTGAACTAAGTTACGAAATAAATATTCAAGCTAATTATGGTCAATCAGTTTGGGCAAAATGTATGGTTGCTGGAAAAGAATATGGAATCACGCCATATGGCACAGAAGCTATGCATTTATTAAGAGCTGAAAAAGGTTTTATAATAGTAGGTCAAGAAACAGACGGAACTGTTACTCCTGTTGATTTACAAATGGACTGGATAGTTAGCAAGAAAAAATATGATTTTATAGGAAAAAGATCTTTGTACAGATCAGACACAATGAGAGAGGATAGAAAACAATATGTGGGTTTATTAACTAAAGATCCAAAAGAAATTCTTGAAGAAGGAGCACAAATTGTGGCTGAAGTTCAAAATAAACCCCCTATGGACATGATAGGACACGTAACATCAAGTTATTATAGCCCTAATTTAAATAAATCTATTGCTTTAGCCGTTGTTAAAAATGGAAAAAAATTAAAAGGAACAAAACTTTATGTTCCTATGCCAAACAAAACTATCGAAGTCACTGTATCAGATACAATTTTTTTAGATAAAGAAGGTAAGAGATTAAATGCTTAATTTTACATCACCAATTGCAGAAAGCCTCACTTATAACAATTTTTCAATGAGGGAAAAAACTCCTGTAGCAAAAATTAATTTAAGAGGTAATTTAGAAAACAAAGATTTTGCTAGTAGGGTTGGAAAAATATTGGGGATGATTCTTCCAAAAGAAGCTTGTTCTACATCTACTAAAGAACAAATCACCTGTATGTGGTTAGGGCCCAATGAATGGCTTTTAGTTTCAAATGATACTGTAGATAAAGAGTCTAATGACTATGAATTAGAACAATTATTATTCAAAGATATTTCAAAGATGAATTTGGGTGCCGTTACAAATGTTAGTGACCATTACACTATATTTAATTTAACAGGCTCTAATATTTTTGAAATACTTTCCAAAGGATCTCCCTTTGATTTTAATCCGGAAAATTTTGGAGATAATAAAGTAGTACAAACCATACTTAACAATGTTGATGTTACTATACATAGAAAAACAAAGGATGATGTAGATCTTTACGTAAGAAGATCTTTTTCAGATCACTTATGGGCTTGGATTAAGGACAGTACTAGATTTATCTAATCTATTTTTAAAATAGTAAATAATAATCAAGAAATACGAAATTGAGAAAAACCAATTTATTCCAACCCATATCCAAAAAAAGGTGCTAAAGCTCGCATCAATATATTTTGCTATGTAAAATACTACTATTGGATTAAGCACGTTTCTAAAAAAGTTTGAAATCATAGCCATTTCTGATTTTTTTAAGGCCATAAAAAAACCATTTGATAGAAAGAAAACTGGGTAAGCAGGTAAAACAAATGCTGAAATTTTTAAATATCTTTTTCCGTATTCTATTACTTCAGGATCGTTCGAGAAAATACCTGTAATAATACCTGCCGATATGAAAACAATAATTCCAGAAATAACCATTATAATAAAAGCATACTTTATGGCGGTAATATAAGTTTCTTTTATTCTATCAAAATTTTTAGCACCATAATTTTGTGCTATTATTGAAATAATTGCAGTGTTGATGCCTAAAATAGGAAGAAGAACCACTTGTTCAATTCTAGTTCCTGCCCCATAACCTGCCGCTGCATATTCGCCTGACTGACCAACATAGGTAAAAATAATGGCTGCGGCTAATGCGTAACCACAAATAGATACAGTAATAGGCATTGATTGAAAAAAGATATTTTTAAAAAAAATAAATTTTGGTATTAAATAATTTTTATTTATTTCTCTTACTCTATTGTTTTTTAAAACCTTAATTAGAATAATAATTAATGATACTGATTGTGCAATTATAGTAGCGATACCAATACCTTTAACTCCCATTGCAGGTATAAAAAGAAAACCAAAAATTAGTATAGGATTTAAAATAATATTAAGAAAAAAAGATAAAACTAAAATGTTTCGATAAGTTTTTGTATCACCTTCAGCATGAAGAAAAGAGTTTAATGCAACTACTAAAATAAAAAGGATTGAGCCTAAATAAATAACATTTATGTACTCGAGACCTAAAAAAACAACTTCATCGGTTGATCCCATTAAATAAAAGACTTTTTCAGCATAAGTTAATCCTAAATAGGTGATAATTATAGAAACTAAAATTCCGTAAAAAATAATGTGCGTGAAATAATTTAAAGTTTTGTTTTCATCTTTTTCACCAATGCTGTTACCAATCAATGCAGTGCCAGCTACAGTAACTCCAATAGATGTTGCCACTATTATAAAGTAGATAGGAAAAGATTTACTTAAAGCTGATAATGCTTCGGGTGATATTTTTCCAGCAAAAAAAGTGTCAACTATATTATAAAGCGTTTGAAAAAGAGTTCCCACCATAGCGGGCAAGGCAAGTTTTCGAACTAATTTTGGAACATTATCTTTTAATAAATTCATTTTTAAAATTCTTTTTGAAATATGTGCTTTTTTCCAAGTTTTTTAGCAAGATTTATTTGTTTTTGTCTCATTCTAAATCTTTCTTTTTGTGAGGATTTTAAGTAGTCGTGACAATTTGGACATGATACTCCCTCTTCATATTTTTTTGATTTCCTATTTTTTGCCGAAATTGGTTTTCTGCATCCACTACACATTGAAAAAGAACCAGGTATCAAACCATGTTTAATTGAAACCCTATTATCAAAAACATAGCATTCACCCTCCCACAAACTTTCTTTTTTTTTAATTTTATTTAAGTAATTTATAATTCCACCTTTTAGCTGGAAAACATTTTTAAATCCTTTTTTTTCAAGAAAGATGCTGGCTTTCTCACATCTTATTCCGCCAGTACAAAACATTGCTATTCTTTTATCTTTTTTTAAATTTTTTAAATAATTTGGAAATTCACGAAAATTATCAACGTTTGGATTAATTGACCCTTTAAATGTTCCAACATCATATTCAAAAGGTTTTCTTGCATCTAATAAAAAAGTATTTTTATCTTTTATTAAATTATTCCAACTTGTAGGATCAACATGATTTTTGGATTTCCTCTTGAGGATTTTTATACCCATAGGAACAACTTCTTTTTTTATTTTAACTTTTCCTCTATGAAAAGGCTGGTAATAACACATAGATGAATTTATATTATCAAATTTAGTAAACTTAAAAGTCTTTTTAATTTTTTTTATAGTTAAATCTAAATTTTTTTTTTTAGCTGAAATTGTCCCGTTAATTCCCTCTTTTGAAATAATTACAGTACCTCTTATGTTCTTATTTATAAAATAAACTTGAATAATTTTTTTATTTTTTTTTATATTAGATATATTTTTAAACTTATAAAATCCTGAAATTAAATACATTAAAGCTTCCTACAAACCGTAAGACCATCACCAACAGGAATAATTAGATTTTCCGTTCTTTCATCTTTATTTATGAAAGAATTAAATTCTCTGATAATTGCGGTTAACTTATCTTGGTTTTTTTCATTAACTACTTCCCCGTGCCATAAAACATTATCAATAATAATCAAACCATTTTTATCTATTAAATCTAATGATTGATTGTAGTAATTTTTATAATTTTCTTTATCCGCATCAATAAAAATAAGATCGAATTTTTGCTTTTCCTTTTTTAAATTAGTTATGCCCACCAAGGCTGAGTCTGTGATTGTCTTAATTTTTTTTTCTTGTTTTGCTTTTTTAAAAAAATTATATGCAATTTTATTTCTTTCTGCATTTTTATCCAAGGTTACCAACTGTCCATCACTAGGCAGGGATAAGGACATGGTTAGACCGCTTAAACCTGTGAAGGTACCTATCTCCAAAATTTTTTTGGTATTCGAAATTTTAACAATTAAATGCAGAAAATGACATTGTGATATAGAAATTTGCATTCTTTTAATATCACCTAAACTATTATTGTATGAAATTATTTCTTTTTGAACTTCAGTCAGTTCAAGTGAATGATTATTAATATAATTCTCAATTTCTTTTGTTATTACAAGATTTGATCCCATTTTATTTAGTGAAGTTTCTTTTTAAGAATCTCATTTACTAGTTGTGGATTAGCTTTTCCCTTAGATACTTTCATTACTTCACCAACAAAATAACCAAAGAGCTTCTCTTTTCCAGATTTATATTGTGCTACTTTATCTTGATTTTTTGATATCACGGCTACAATTATTTTTTCCAATTCTTTGGGGTCGCTTTGTTGCAACAAACCTTCTTTTTTTACGATTTCTTCTGGATCTTTGTCGCCTGACTGCATTTTTTCAAAAACATCCTTTGCTATCTTTCCTGAAATTTTTCCTGAAGTAATCATTTTAATTAATGAAGATAGATTCTTTGCGCTTATGGGTGATTGAGCTATTGAGAGATTTTTTTTATTTAAAACAGCGAATAATTCTACCGTAATCCAATTGGTTGCCAGCTTTTTATCACATCCTTTTATTACTTCTTCATAATAATCTGAAATTTCCTTTTCAGAAACTAGTATATTTGCTTCGTAAGAAGTCAAATTGTGCTCTTTTATAAATCTATCTTTCTTTTGGTCGGGTAGTTCTGGCAGTTCTTTTTTTAATTTATCAACTAAACCCTTGTCTATATTAAGAGGTAATAAATCTGGATCAGGAAAATACCTATAGTCATGAGCATCCTCCTTAGAACGCATAGATCTAGTAGAATTTTTTTTTGTATCGAATAATCTAGTTTCTTGATCTATATTTTTTCCAGACTCTAATAGTTCTACCTGTCTATTAGCTTCATATTCAATGGCCATTTCCATAAATTTAATTGAATTAACATTTTTAATTTCACATCTGGTGCCAAACTTCTTATCTCCTACTTTTCTTACTGAAACGTTAACATCTGCTCTCAAAGATCCTTCTTGCATATTTCCATCGCAAGTTCCTAGATAGCGCATAATTGATCTTAATTTCTTTATATAAAAGTTTACTTCTTGAGGTGATCTTAAATCCGGCTTGCTAACAATTTCCATTAGCGCAACTCCAGATCTGTTAAGGTCCACAAACGAATTTTCTGGATCCATATCATGTATACTTTTTCCTGCATCCTGTTCTAAATGAAGACGTTCAATGCCAATTTTTTTGGTACCATATGGCATATCAAGAATAACCTGGCCCTCTCCAACAATAGGATTTTTATATTGTGAGATTTGGTAACCTTGTGGTAAATCTGCATAAAAATAATTTTTTCTATCAAAAACAGAGTTTAAATTTATTTTTGCTTTTAAACCTAAACCTGTTTTAATACTTTGTTCCACACAAAATTGATTAATTACTGGAAGCATGCCTGGAAATCCGGAATCAACTAAACTCACCTGAGTATTCGGTTCACTTCCGAATTTTGTTGATGATGAAGAAAAAAGTTTAGATTGCGATATAACTTGAGCATGAACTTCTAAGCCAATAATCACTTCCCACTTATCTTTTTCACCACTTATAAAATAATCAAATTTTTTTTCTGTCATTAACTCCACCAAACCTTATAATTTTTCTTAAAATTAGCTCTTTTTTCTATAGCTAAGGACAAATTTAATATCGTTTGTTCATCAAATGCTTTGCCAATAAGTTGCAATCCCAATGGTAAATTGTTTTTATCGTATCCTGCTGGAACGGAAATTGCCGGCAATCCTGATAAATTTACTGGTACTGTAAAAATATCATTTAAGTACATTGAAACAGGATCATCAGATTTATCTCCTATTTTAAATGCTGAGCTAGGTGTTGATGGAGTCAATATCGCATCTACCTCTTTAAAAGCTTGGTCAAAATCATTTTTAATTAATTGTCTAACTTTTTGCGCCTTTAAGTAATAAGCATCGTAATAGCCTGAAGATAATACATATGTGCCAATTAAAATTCTTCTTTTTACTTCATTCCCAAAGCCTTCTGATCTCGTATTCTCATACATTTCGATTAAGTTTTTTCCTCTGGCTCTGTGCCCATATTTTACTCCGTCATATCTAGCTAAATTTGAAGAAGCCTCTGCTGGAGCAACTATATAATAAGCTGGTAGAGCATACATTGTGTGTTTCAATGAAATATTTTTAATTAT
>CACIWQ010000005.1 GCA_902590395.1 uncultured Pelagibacteraceae bacterium | reverse complement strand
TTTATCCCTACCAAAGATAGAAAAATGCAAAAATAAATACCCAGACTAGATCAACGAAATGCCAATATAACCCTAAAATTTCTATAGCTTCATAATCAGATTTCATAGAAGTAAAATACCCTCTTCTACCAGTATCAAAATCTCCTCTAAAAACTTTTCTTGCAAAAATAAATAGAAATATTACACCGATAGAGACGTGTGTTCCGTGAAATCCTGTTACCATGAAAAAGAAAGCACCAAATTGCTCTGCGCCAAATGGATTGCCCCATGGTCTTACCCCGTCGTGAAAAATTAACTTTGACCACTCAAACGCTTGCATTCCAACAAAAGTTAAGCCGCCAATTGCTGTTGCTAATAAAAACCAACCACATAATTTACGATTTTTTTCGTAACCATACTTAACTGCTATAGCCATTGTTCCGCTGCTTGTAATTAGTACGAAGGTCATAATTGCTATGAGCAATAGAGGAACAGATGTTCCAAAAACTGTTAATCCAAAAACTTCACTAGGATACGGCCACGGAACTACTGTGGAAGCACGTGCCGTCATTAATGAAATTAAAAAACAACTAAAAATAAAGGTATCGCTTAAAAGAAAAATCCACATCATTGCTTTTCCCCAAGGAACACCTTTGAAAGCTCTTTGATCAGAGCCCCAATCGTGCATAAAGCCCTTTGAGCCTTTTGGAAGTTTTGTTATATCAAATTGACTCATTAATTTTTCCTCTTTATGACGCAATCATTAAACCAAACAAAATAAACCAAACTATAAGTAAAAAATGCCAATAAATAGCACATAACTCAATTGCTTGTTTAGTTTTTGTTACATTAAAATTATCTGTAAATAATTTAGTTGTGGCTCTTCCCCAAAAAAATAATCCACCCAATAAATGCAAACTGTGTAACGCTGTTAAAAGATAAAAGAATGCATTTGCTGGATTTGTAGAAGCATATTGTCCAATACTTATGAAATGCTGCCAAACTAACAGCTGTCCTGTGATAAAAGCAAAACTTAAAAATCCAACTAAAAGCAAGGTGTTTTTTGCTTTTTCAAATTCATTTTTATCAGAATAAATTTTAGCTTTATGAAATACGAAGCTAGTAAAAATTAGAATTGCAGTATTTATCCAAAGTAACCAAGGTTCAGATAAACTTTTCCAATCGTGAACTAACATTCTGTCAGAATATGAAACAACGAATAAAGAAAAAATAACTGTGCTAACAACCATAATAGTTCTAACACCTAATTTTGCTTTACTTAAATCCAGTGTCTTGCCATCATGCTGATTATCAATTGCTGCTTGAGATGCCTCCCAAGGTTTTTGGGATAATAGTTTAAAAATATTTAGTTCTTTTTTACTCACGTTTGTTCAGCCTTTGCTGTTGGAACCTCACTTGGCGCAACATGTTGTGGAATATATTCTTTGTCAGACCCTGGTACACTAAAATCATAAGGCCAACGATAAACAACTGGCAATTCTTTGCCGAAGTTTCCATGTGTAGGAGGATAATCTGGAGTATGCCATTCTAAAGAATTTGCTTTCCAAGGATTTCTTTCAGATTTTTCACCCTTATACCAGCTTGTAAAAATATTGTATAAAAATAAAAATTGAGTAAACCCTACAATTAAAGCCGCTACTGTAATAAACTGATTTAAACCTACTCCCGAAGTCATATAAGGACTATCATACATTTCAAAATATCTACGCGGTACGCCAATAAAGCCTAGGTAATGCATAGGAAAATATATTGCGTAAGCTCCAACAAAAGTTACCCAGAAATGTATCTTGCCTAAAGTTTGATTTAGATGTCGTCCGGTAATAAGTGGATACCAGTGATAAATTGCACCAAATACTACCATTAAGGGTGCTATTCCCATTACCATATGAAAGTGAGCAACAACAAAATAAGTATCTGAAAGTGGAACATCAATAATAACATTTCCTAAAAACAATCCTGTAATTCCACCATTAACAAAAGTTACTATAAAACCTAAAGAAAATAACATTGGAATAGTAAGATGGATATTTCCTCTCCAAAGAGTTAATACCCAATTATAAACTTTAATTGCTGTGGGGACTGCAATAATTAATGTGGTTGTCGCAAAAAAGAAACCAAACCATGGGTTCATTCCACTAACATACATATGGTGAGCCCAAACAATAAAGCTAAGAGCTCCAATAATTACTATGGCCCAAACCATCATTCTGTAACCAAAAACATTTTTTCTTGCATGAACTGAAATTAAATCAGATACGATTCCAAATGCAGGTAGAGCTACTATATAAACTTCTGGATGACCAAAAAACCAGAATAGGTGCTGAAACAAAATGGGACTTCCGCCTGCATAATCCAATTTTTCTCCCATTGTAAAAATTTCTGGCATAAAGAAACTTGTTCCTAATAAATTATCAAGCGTCATCATTATGCACGCTACAAAAAGCGCGGGAAAAGCTAAAAGTGCAAGAACTGTAGCTGTGAATATACCCCAAATAGTTAACGGCATACGCATTAAAGTCATGCCACGAGTTCTAGACTGAAGTATTGTTATAACGTAATTTAATCCACCCATTGTAAAACCAATAACGAACAATGATAAAGAGACTAACATAAGCACTATTCCCATTTCAGATCCTGGCGTTCCAGGTAATATTGCTTGAGGAGGATATAAGGTCCAACCTGCTCCCGTTGGTCCTCCAGGTACAAAGAAACTTGCAATTAAAACTAAAACTGCAACAAGAAACATCCAGTAACTAACCATATTTACATATGGAAAAACCATGTCTCTAGCGCCTACCATAAGTGGAATAAGATAATTACCAAAACCGCCTAAAAACAATGCAGTAAGAAGATAAATAACCATGATCATACCATGCATCGTTACTGACTGATAATATGTTGCCGGGCCAAGAAAAGAAAAAGTTTCAGGAAATCCTAATTGTAGTCTCATTCCCCATGACAAAATTAATCCTATCATACCAATTGCTGTTGCCGTTAAAGCGTACTGAATACCTATTACTTTTGCATCCTGGCAAAAAACCCATTTAGTCCAAAAACTTTTAGCATGATATAATTCTTGATCTGGAGCTTCTTGTGCTGGAATTTTTTCAGCAGGAGGAGCATAACTTCCGGACGAAGAATCTGCTGCTTTGGTTTCTATTTTATTATCTGTATATTCATCGTTCATTATTTTTCTCCTAATTTTTTTCTGCAATTAACAAATTTTTTTCTAATTTATTTTTTGCTAGCATTTTTTCAAAACTAATTTGTTTAGCTAGCCAGTCTGAATATTCTTGTTCTTCATCTACTTTTACAAATCCTCGCATTGCATAATGTCCTGTGCCACAATATTCTGCACAAAGAATTTCATATTCTCCTTTTTTTTCGGGCGTAAACCAATAGTAAGTTATTATTCCGGGAAGAGTATCCATCTTTGCACGAAATTGTGGAATGTAAAAGTTGTGAAGCACATCTAAAGAACGAAGTTCAATTTTTACTGGTTGATTTATTTTTAAATGCAGATCGGCATCCATAACTAAAATATCGTCTTTGCTGTTTGGATCGTTTGAATCTAAACCATAAGGATTATCATCGTTAATTAATCCAACGCTTGTTTTACCTAAAATTCCATCATCTCCAGGTAATCTATAATTCCAACCCCACTGGTAAGCTACCACCTCTATTTTTAATGCATTTTCTGGAACTGTAATATATTTGTTCCAAACTACTAATCCGGGAGCTAGTAAAGCTACTACCCCAAGAGCTGTTAACCAGGTCAATCTAAATTCTAATTTTTTATCTTCAGGTTTATATTCTGCTTTTCTGTCTGGTCTATAACGGTAAGCCCAAACGCAGTAAGCCATGAATAAACAAACTGCAACAAACACAGCGCCCGTAACCCAAAAAGTTAAAATAATTGTATCATCAATATTTCCCCAGTTTGATGCTACTGGTGTCCACCACCATGGACTCCAAAAATGGAATATAATGGATCCTACGATGATCAACGCAAATATAATTGCTACAAACACTTAAATACCTTTCCTATAAATTTATACTTTATAATATTTTTACAACTTTTGGTGTTTTAAAACAACTTGCTAAAATTAATGTGGTTTTTTTTTCCACAAAAACCATAAGTCATTTTGATTAATAACTGTGTCAACTTGATGCAGTTTTCAATTAATTAAAATTTAAGTGATAATTTACAATAGTAACAGCTGCAATCGCTGCTGTTTCCGCTCTTAGAAGATTGTTTGCTAAAGACAAAGAAAAAATTTCTTTTTTTTCAATTATTAATTGTCTTTCTTTTTCTGAAAAATCACCCTCGGGTCCTATAAGGATACAAATCGGTCCTTGTTTTTTTTTTGATAAAATATTTTTTAAATCATTTTTATCAGAATTAATATCACAAAAAATTAAAGATCCTTCATTTGAAAATTTGTTTAAAAAATTTTTTAAAGGTTCTAAGTTTTTAATTTCTGGAACGGAGATTCTATTAGATTGTTCGCTTGCCTCAACTATAATTTTTTTTAATCTTTCGGTATTAATTTCTCTAACAACTGTTCTTTCTGATAATATAGGAATAAATTTTTGGATTCCTAATTCAGTTGCTTTTTGTATCATCATATCCAAAGGACCTTTTTTAATTGGAGAAAAAGCCAACCATAGGTCATTCTCCAATTTCTTATGTTTAATTAACTTTTCAACTTTAAACTCAGTGTTTTCTTTATTGTGATTAGTAATTTTTGCGCTCCACTCACCGTTGACTGAATTAAATAGCGAAATTGTGTCACCTGGCTTTAACCTCATTACATTCTTAATATAATGAGATTGTTCTGTAGAAAGGCTGGACAGTAAATTTGCTTTTAATTCTTTTGGAAAATAAAGTCTTATTTTGGAGGGCATGAAAAATTTTTATAAATTAAAGTTAATAATAATTATTTTAGTCATTAATCTTAGTTATAATGGTTTTGCAAAAAATATGAAAGATACACCTTATCATCATTTACCCGATGGAACATTTAGAAATCCTGAAGGAAGCCCGCTAAGGGATCCTAATTTTAAATGGGATATGTCAAAATGGAATGAAGAAAAGAAAAAAATTAAAATAAATATTCCTCCTGACCATGTTGTAGATAAAAAAGAAGTGTTAAAAAATCTAAACAAATATAAAAATGATGATTATGTTGCCTGGATTGGACATGCAACATTTTTAATTAAGCTTGGAAATACTACAATAATTACTGATCCTGTTTTTTCAAAAAATATGGGCCCATTAATTTTCGGACCAAAAAGATATGTTGATCCTGCTATCGATCTAAAAGAAATACCAGAAATAAATTTGTTTTTATTAACCCACAATCATTATGATCATTTAGATTATAGAACAATAAAAAAATTTCCCTATAAAAAAGCAAATGTCCTAACCCCTCTTAAACTTGGAAGATATTTTACTAAAAACAAATTTAAAAAAGTAAAAGAAATGGATTGGTATGACCAGGTAGTAATTAATGATTTAAAAATTACATTTGTTCCTGCCGTTCATTGGTCGAAAAGAACATTAACTGATACGGACAAAACTTTGTGGGGAAGTTTTTTAATAGAGTATAAAAATAAAAAAATATTTTTTGCTTGTGATACAGGTTATGGAAATATTTATAAAAAACTTGGTGAAAAATATGGTCCTATTGATTTAACTTTTATTAATATAGGAGCCTATAATTTTTACCCCATGGCCCCAAGAAAAGATAAATCTATTTTTCATACAAATCCTGAAGAAGCATTAAATATTGGGCAAGATTTAAAAAGCAAAAAACTTTTGGGAATGCACTGGGGGACCGTAGTGCTTTCTCTTGAAGATCCCTTTGAACCACCGGTAAGATTTAAAAATGCAACCAACATGTATGGTTATCACAAAGACGATGCTATCATATTTAAAATTGGAGAGGTTCAAAAATTGGAAAATTTATTATGAAGATAGAAAATATTAAAGCTTGTGTATTTGATGCCTACGGAACTTTATTTGATGTAAATTCTGCTGCTGCCAAATGCAAGGAAAAGCTTGGAAGCAAATGGGAAGGTTTTGCGAATGCCTGGAGAACGACCCAACTTGAGTATACCTGGTTAAGAAGCCTTATGAAAAAGCATAAAAACTTTTGGGAAATTACAGAGGACTCCTTGGATCATACAATGGAAACTTTTAAAATAAAAAAGGAAATGAGAAATGAATTGTTGGATTTATATAAAAAACTTAGCCCCTACTCTGAAGTTACAGAATGTTTAAAAAGTCTTAAAGATAAAAAAGTCAAAATAGCTATTTTGTCTAATGGAACTCCACATCTTTTGAAAGAATTAGTTGAGAGTAATAATATTCAAAACTATTTTGATGATATTTTTTCTGTTGAATCTGTTGGAATTTATAAACCCGATTCAAAGGTATACGAAATACCAATTAAAAAATATAATTGTAGACCTGAAAATATATGTTTTATGAGCTCTAATACCTGGGATGTGTCTGGTGGAGGAATTTTTGGATATAACGCCGTGTGGGTTAATCGCCTTAATAAAGTTTTTGATAAATTAAGTTATAAACCAAAGTTTGTAATTAATAATTTAAAAGAACTAATTGAAATTATTTGAAATGAAAAATATTGAAGTAAGTAAGATCGTAGATCCTACGCTTGCTTCTGATGGAGCTGGTGTTAAATTAAAAAGAAGCATTGGTATCGAACCGAATTATTTTGATCCTTTTTTAATGTTAGATGAATTTGGATCTGAAAATAAAGATGATTATATAGGAGGGTTCCCTCCACATCCACATAGAGGAATTGAAACCGTAACTTACATGCTTAATGGAGAATTTGAACATGAAGATAGCACAGGCGCAAAAGGTAGAATGTCTGCAGGCGATGTACAGTGGATGAAAACAGGCGGTGGTATTATTCATTCAGAGATGCCCGCTATGTCAGAAGGAAAACTACATGGATTCCAATTATGGATAAATATGCCCGCAAAATTAAAAATGAATAAACCTGAATATATTTATATAGACTCTAAACAAATGCAGATACATAAAGATTTAGAAAAAAAAATAAAGATTATTGCTGGAAAATTTGGTGATACTGAAGGTCCCGTTAAAGGGCATAATGTCGAACCGATATATTTTGATATTCAGCTTAAAAAAGATAAAAAATTTAATTTTGATCTTCCCACAACACATAATTCTTTTATTTATTTGATCGAGGGTAAAATTAAAATAGGAGACAAAAATCATAAAAAAGTTGAAGACTCTACTTTAATTCTACTCACTAAAGGCCAAAAATTGAAAGTTAAGGGTATAACTAAGTCGAAATTTTTATTAATATCTGGAAAACCAATTGGAGAACCTATTGCTAGAGGAGGACCTTTTGTTATGAATACAAAACAGGAAATTTTAAAAGCAGTTGAAGATTACCAAACTGGAAAGTTTGTACAAAAATGACACGAGTCGTTAAAATAGAAAAAACAGGCGGGCCAGAAGTTTTACATATTAAAAATATTAAACTTGAAAAACCCGGTCCTCAAGAAGTTTTAATTGAACACAAAGCCATTGGACTTAATTATATAGACACTTACCACCGTTCAGGTTTATATCCACTTCAATTACCGTCTGGAATAGGCGCTGAAGCCTCAGGTGTAATAAAAGAAATTGGATCGCAAGTTAAAGACTTTACTATTGGAGATAGAGTTTGTTACGCCGGAGCACCTCTTGGATCTTACTCCTCTGAAAGAAACTATCCAACAAATAATCTGGTTAAAATGCCAAAAGAAATTGATTTTGAAGTTGCGGCTACGCTAATGACCAAAGGTCTGACTACTTTTTATTTACTTCACAAAACTTATCCTGTTTCTTCAAATGAAACTATCTTGTTTCATGCCGCAGCTGGCGGTGTTGGACAAATTTTTTGCCAATGGGCAAAAAGTTTAGGATGTAAAGTAATAGGAACTGTTGGTTCAGATGACAAGATTGCTATAGCCAAAAAAAATGGATGTGATTTTGTAATCAATTATTCTAAAGATAACTTTGCTGAAAAAGTTTTAGAAATAACAAAAGGGAAAGGTGTTCCTGTTGTTTATGATGGTGTAGGAAAAAATACTTTTAATGGTTCGATTGAATGTCTCAAAACAAGAGGAATGATGGTATCTTTCGGTAATGCATCTGGTCCAGTTTTAAATATTGATGTAGCAAAAATGATACAACCAAAAGGTCTTTATTTTACAAGACCTTCGATGGGACAGTATTTAGCAACAAAGAATGAAATATCAGAAGGTTCAGAAAAATTGTTTAAAAAAATAATGTCAGGGCAAATAAAAGTAAAAATTTTTAAAAAATACAAATTAGAAGATGTTGTGCAGGCTCATAAAGATTTTGAAGCAAGAAAAATATTGGGTCCTGCAATTATTACTCCTTGATGGAAAAATTCCATATATTTATTCAATTAACAAGATTAAACAAACCTATAGGTTTTTTACTTTTATTTTGGCCTTGCGCGTGGGGACTTTCTCTTGGATATTATTTTAACACTGATGCTAATATATATTTTAAACATATATTATATTTTTTTTTAGGATCGGTGCTAATGCGAAGTGCCGGCTGTATATTTAATGATATTGTCGATAAAGATTTAGACAAAAAAGTTTTTAGAACCAAACAAAGACCAATAGCTGCAGGAAAAATTTCTGTTATAAATGCTTTTATTTATATAATTTTTCTCTGCTTAATTGCGTTAATAATACTTTTGCAATTTAACTCTTTAACAATAATTTTAGGAATATGTTCTATGCCTTTGGCATTCGCTTATCCTTTTATGAAGAGAATCACATATTGGCCACAGCTTTTTTTAGGATTAACCTTTAATTGGGGAATAATAATAGGATGGACCTCAATTACAAATAACATATCAATTGAACCTCTAATTCTATATGCGGCGGCCATATTTTGGACACTCGGCTATGACACGATCTATGGACTTCAAGACATAGATGATGATGAAATTATTGGAATTAAATCAACTTCGATTAAATTTAAAAATAATGTAAAAGTATTTGTTGGAACCTGTTATAGCTTATGTTTCTTACTTATTTTTTTAATGTTTTTAATAATGAAAATAAACAATTATCTTTTGCTGTTTACAATACCCTTGTTTATATCTTTCTTATATCAAATGAAAAAATTTAATATTAATAATCCAAAATCATGTTTGGATACTTTTAAAAATAATAATCTAACAGGAGCTTTGGTATTTATACTTATATCATCATTTAATATTTTATGAAATTTCCCACTTTAAAAAAAGTTTTATTAAGATTGTATAGTTTTTATGTAAAAAAACATTTCAAAAAATTAATACTTGCACTTATTTTATCTTTTGCAGTTGCCGGAGGTACGGCAGCAATAGCTTGGCTATTAGATCCAGCTGTAAAAAAAATATTTTTAGAGCAAGACACGGCTATGATGCTCCTAATACCAATAGCTATCATAATTGCTTTCAGCGTAAAGGGCTTATCTTTATTTGCTGCAAGAACTATTATGATTAAAATAAGCAACGAAATTATAAAAACCTTACAAGTGCAACTTTCAGCCTGTATACTAAAATCAGACATAAACACTATAGAGTCAAAACATTCAGGAAAATATATTGCGCACTTTTTTTACGACGTAGGCCAGGTCGGTCAGTTAGTTAGTGCTGGTATATTAAATCTTATGAAAGACACATTAACTTTGATTGTTTTGGTTGCTCTAATGTTTTATCAAAATTGGAAGCTTGCATTATTTGCATTAATCATGATGCCCCTAGCTGCATTTGTGGCAAAATCTTTAGGAAAAAGAATTGGTAAAGCTGTTTCTCAAAGCGCAAAAATTGAAGGTAACTTAACAACCTATTTATCTGAAATGATAAAAGGAACAAGAATGATAAAAATTTACCAACAAGAAAATTTTGAATATGGTAGATCGGAAGAAAAAATAAATTCAAGAATGAATATTCAAAATAAAATTGGATTCATTTTAATTAGAGCTACTCCTATAATGGAAATTTTGACAGGTATAATGATTGCAGGATTTATTTATTATTCAGGATTTATGATTTCTAGTGGAGAAATGCAAATAAACAACTTTTTCTCTTTTTTAACTGCTATGATGCTGGCCTACCAACCAATAAGATCTTTGGCCACTATTAATATGCTCTTTTATCAAGGCGCAACAGGAGCTGAAAGAGTTTTTAATGTTATGGACACTAAACCAGCCATAAAAGAAATCAATTCTGCGCCGCAACTTAATATTGCTAAGGGTAATATAAAATTTGAAGATGTTAGTTTTTCTTATCCAAATACAACTGCACAAGCAATAAATAACATTAATTTTTTTATTGAAGGTGGTAGTACTGCTGCTTTGGTGGGACACAGTGGTGCCGGCAAAAGTACAATTATAAATTTACTACCAAGATTTTATGATCCTATGAAAGGAAATGTTTATATTGATGATCAAAACATTAGTAATGTATCGATTCATTCTTTGAGAAAAAGTATGTCGTTAGTTAGCCAAGATATAATACTATTTGATGATACTGTTCGTGCAAATATAGCCTATGCAAATATGAACGCGACGGAAGAAGAAATTAAAAAAGCTTGTGACTTTGCTGCTGCTAGCGAATTTATTGAAAAATTACCGCAAGGATACGAAACTATTATCGGTGAAAACGGTATCAAAATATCAGGTGGACAGAAACAAAGAATTTCAATTGCTCGAGCATTTTTAAAAAATTCTCCAATTATACTTTTGGATGAAGCTACATCTTCACTTGATGCAGAATCTGAGCAAATAGTTCAAAACGCTGTCATGAACCTAACTAAAAATAAAACTACTTTAGTTATAGCCCATAGACTATCGACTATTATAAGAGCAAACAAAATTATAGTTATGAACCAAGGAAAGATGGTTGATACCGGAACTCATAATGATCTACTGAAAAATTCTCCAATATATAAAAATCTTTACAGCAAACAATTAAGTGCTTAATTATGTACTTTTGGTATAGACTTTTTACGTACCTTTTTTATCCTATTGCTCCCATATATTTATATTTTAGAAAATTAAGAAAAAAAGAGGATCCGAAAAGATATAAAGAAAAGTTATCTAAAATTGAACTGCAAAGGAGTAATGGTTTCTTAATTTGGTTTCACGTAGCAAGTGTTGGCGAAGCTATGAGTATACTTCCATTAGTAGACAGTTGTATAAATGATAACAAAATTAATAAAATACTTATAACTACGATAACTTTAAGCTCGGGCAGAATACTGGGTAAAAAATTTAATCAAAACTCAAAAGTAATTCATCAATTTTTACCACTGGATATAAAAATATTCATAAATAAATTTTTAAATCACTGGAAACCAAACTTGTCAGTTTTTATTGATTCAGAAATTTGGCCTAACTTAATTCTAGAGATAAAAAAAAAAAGAATCCCTTTATTGTTGCTTAACGCCAGAATAACAAAAAAAAGTTTTAAAAGATGGAATATGGTGACAAATTTCGCAAAAAAAATATTCGAAAATTTTGATTTATGTGTAGCCTCAAACAAAGAGAGCGAAGAATATCTAAAAATTTTAGGAGCAAAAAATATTAAAAATTTTGGAAATTTAAAATTTTCAAATATTAAAAGTGAGAATAAACAAAAATTAGATTCAAATTTTATAGAAAAAATAAGTAACAGAAAAATATGGTGTGCAGCTAGCACTCACCCTTCTGAGGAAATTTTATGCGGAATGTCTCATTTAAAAATAAAAAGTAAACACAATAATGTTTTAACTATTATAATTCCAAGACACATAAATAGGATTGAAAAAATTAAACTGGAATTATCAAACTTAAACCTTAAGGTGGTTCTATTCAGTAATTTAGATCAATTGAACGCAAATACAGACATACTTTTAATTGATTCCTATGGAGAAACTTTAAAATTTTATAATATTTCAAAATATGTATTTCTAGGAAAATCATTAATAAAATCTTTAAAAGCTGATAGTGGCCAAAATCCTATAGAACCAGCTAGACTAGGATGTAAAATTTTTCATGGTCCATATGTTAGTAACTTTTCGGAAATTTACGAATACATTAAAAAATTAGGTATAACCAAAGTTGTAAATAATTCTGACGAGTTAAGTCTATCATTGGTTGAAGAATTTAATAATGACAGCACTAAAAATCTTGAGAATGTTACAAAAATAGAAAATTATGGTCAAAATATATTTAATAATGTGATCATAGAATTAAAAAAATATATATAAATTATAACAAATGATTTTTATGAAACCTAATTTTTGGGATAAAAATAAGATTTCATTTTTTTCAATTTTACTTTTACCAATAACTTTTATAGTTAAATTTCTATTTTTTTTAAAAAGACTATTTACAAAAACACATAAATTCTCCATCCCCATAATCTGCGTAGGAAATATATATTTAGGTGGAACCGGAAAAACACCTTTGTGTATTGAAATATTTTCTATTTTAAAAAAATTAAATAAAAATCCTGTTTTTATTAGAAAAAAGTATGACTCTTTTCAAGACGAGGTTGATCTTCAAAAACAAATTGGTTCAGTTTATCTCGATAATAAAAGAACAAAAGCCATTGAAAAGGCAATTCAAAATAAAGCGGATGTTGCTGTTCTTGATGATGGTTTCCAGGATTATTCTGTAAATAAAAATTTATCTATTATATGTTTTAATCAAAGGCAATGGATCGGCAATGGTCTAGTGATACCAGCGGGACCCTTGAGAGAAAATTTTTCAGCTTTAAAAAGAGCCAACTGCGTTGTTATAAATGGTGAGAAAAAAACTGATATAGAAAAAAAAATATTAAATGAAAATCAAAATATAAAAATTTTTTATACAAAGTATAAACCTCAAAATATCGAAAGATTTATTAACAAAAAAATTACCGCTTTTGCTGGAATAGGTAATCCAAAAAATTTCTTTAACTTGCTAAAAGATCATAATTTATTAGTTTTAAAGGAAGTTGAGTTTCCAGATCACTATAATTACTCTGACCAAGAGATAGAAAATTTAATCAAATTATCCAAAGATAATAATACAATTTTAATAACTACAGAAAAAGATTATTTTAGAATTGATGAAAAATATAAAAAAAATATCGATTGTCTTAAAATAAATTTAGAAATAAAAAATCGAGATCATTTTATTGAGGTGTTTAAAAAAATTATATGAAAATAGTAAAATATTTTTTTGAATCTGCGGCTATCATATCATTATTTTGTATTTTTAAAATTTTAGGTCTTAAAAATGCATCTAATCTTGGAAGTATAATTGGAAGAGTGGTGGGTCCTTTATTTAGATCAAAAAAAACAACTATTCAAAATATTAAAATTGCATTTGGTAATTTAGAAAAGGTTAAAGAAAATGAAATTATAAATGGGATGTGGTCAAATATTGGAAGAACTTTTGCTGAATATGTTTTTTTAAAAGATTTTAAATTAAATAGAACAAATTTTAATCATATGAAAATTAACGGCACCGAATATCTCGAAGAAATAAAAAAAAATAATGAACCTGTAATTTTTTATTCAGGTCATTTTGCCAATTTTGAACTTATGGCTATGGAATTAGAAAAATCTGGAGTTAAGTGTGCCGCAATTTATAGACCTCTAAATAATTTTTTTCTAAATCCGCTTATGGAGTTTCTGAGAATGAAATATATTTGCCCCAATCAAATTCCAAAAGGTAGAATGGGAATGAGGGAAATAATTGATAAGGTCAAGAATGGCTACAGTATAGCCTTAATGGTTGATCAACGCGTCAGTGAAGGACCTAGAACTCTTTTTTTTAATAAGCCAGCGCATACCACTACTATACCTGCGCAGCTTTCTTTAAAATATAATTGTAAATTAGTACCGATTTCTTTGGAAAGAAAAGAAGGACCAAGTTTTGAATTGACAATTCATGAGCCATATAAAATTGAAAAAACAAATAATGATGACGAAAATACAAAAAATATTACACTTAAAATTAATCAGAACATTGAAAAAATGATAGTAAAAAATCCAACTCAATGGATTTGGTCTCATAATAGATGGAAATAATGAAAGATGTAAGCAGAACTGCCTGGGAAAGCTTTATAAGATGTAAGAGGTGTTTTTACTTAGAAAGAAAACTTAAAATTAAACCTATAGGAATGCCAGGATATCCAATAAATAGCAGAGTGGATGCTTTACTTAAAACTGAGTTTGATTTTTATAGAAATAAACAAGAGCCTCATCCTATTTTCAGGAAATATAACTTAAATTTCGTTCCTTATAAAATTGATGAACAAAAATTAAAAGATTTTAGAAATAACTTTAAAGGTGTAAGAGCAAAGTCAGTAAAAACAAACTTTATAATTTATGGTTCGATAGATGATATATGGTTAAACAAAGATACGGACGAAGTAGTTATTTTAGATTATAAGGCGACTTCAACAAAAGAAAAAATTAATTACGTTACGTCTCTAAAAAGTTATCATAAATCTTATTTGAGGCAATTAGATTTTTACGCCTATTTATTAAAATTAAATAAATTTAAAGTTTTTAAAACTGGATATTGGATACTTTGTAATGCTCGTGAAGAGAGTCAAAAAACTTTTAATAGTAAATTAAATTTCAAAATTGATCTTTTGTCTTATAATGTAAATACCAATTATATTGAAGAAAGCTTAGTTGAACTTGAAAAATGTTATAATAGTGAAAAAGTACCTGCACCAAATCCAACTTGTGATGCCTGCAGGTGGCAAAAAGAAACATCAAAAATTTAATTTACAATATCAAGAACCGTTGCAGGATCTAATCGTGTTTGAAACCAATTAAGTCTCACGTCTAAATGTGCTCCTGTTGATCTCCCTGTTGAACCAACAGTTCCTATAATATCACCTTGTTTAACTTTTTGACCTTTTTTAACCATTAATGTTTTCATATGCATATACAATGTTGAAATACCATGTCCATGATCAAATATTAAAGTGCCGCCAGTATAAAATAAATCTGGTTCAGCTAAAGTTACAACACCATCTAACATGGCCTTAATTTCTGTACCTTCTTTAGCGGCAAAATCTATTCCATAATGAGGCCATTTAGGTTTTCCATTTAAAATTCTCTGACTTCCGTAGACACCGGTGACGATTGCGTTTTCTAATGGATTGATAAATTTATTTTTAAAAAAAGTTAAGTTGCTATCAATGGCCCTAGCCTCTCCTATCCATTTGTTTTCTCTTTTAATTCTTTCATAAACTTCTTCTGGAGGAGTTACCTTTTTTTCTTCAAGTCCATCTATCCTCTGAATTTTATATTCTCTTTTGAAAACTTTTTTTACTATTTTTTTTTGATTTATTTTTATTATTACATCATTTTTTCTATCTCTGCCCAATCCAAAAGCAAAATATCCATCTGAAGTGACTTTTATCTTTTTTTTATCTATAAAAACTTCAGAGCCTGGTTCAGTTTTTCCCAAAATAAATGAGCCTTGAATAAATTTACCATGAAAAGTAACGGCAAAACTTGAGGTTGTAATTAATAAAAAAAATAAACATATTAAAATTCTCATTTTTTATTTAACTCTTCGTATCTTTGTTGAGCTTCTTTTGGTGAAAAATAGGCTTCCTGTAATTCAACGTTCCAATAAGTAAGCTGATTAAGTGGAATTTTTTTTCCTGAAACAGCGCAAACAACATAGTCTCCACCCTCAATAATTTCAAAATTATTTGGATTAAATTTAAGTTTTGCTTTATTTCCATTCATATATATTTAAGTATTAATATTTCTATATTATATGAATTTAGCTGTCATAGGAAGTGGTGGTCGAGAACACGCGATCTGTTATAAATTAAAACAATCTCCAAAGTTAAAAAAATTAATCTGCATTCCTGGTAATGCGGGCACTCAAGAAATAGCAATAAACATAAAAGAAAATGTTCTAAACTTTGAGGCTATTTATAAAATAATAAAAAAACATAATATCGATATAGTCGTTATTGGACCAGAACAACCTCTTGTGGATGGACTTGTTGATTATCTAAACAAAAAAAAAGTTGATGTATTTGGTCCCAATAAATTTTCCTCTCAATTAGAAGGTTCCAAAGAGTTTATGAAGAACCTATGTAAAAAAAATAATATTCCTACAGCAAATTATGGAGTTTTTGATAATCTTAACGAAGCTCTAAATTTTATAAAAAAACAAAAAATACCAATCGTTGTTAAAGCTGATGGGTTAGCATCAGGAAAAGGAGTAACTATATGTTACTCAATTGAAGAGGCTTTTAAAAATACTAAGGATATTTTGGAAGGTAAATTCAAATCTTCAAAAAAAGTTATACTAGAAGAATTTTTAGAAGGAGAGGAGTTGAGTTATTTTGTAATAGTTGATGAAAATTCTTACTATTTTTTTGGCTCCGCTCAAGATCATAAAAAAGTTGGTGAAGGTGATACTGGACCAAATACTGGTGGAATGGGTGCATACTCACCAGCCCCCTTGCTAACAAATGAATTAGAAAAAAAAATTAAAGAAAAAATTATTGAACCGACAATTAAAGCAATTAAAAAATCTGGCAATTCATATAAAGGCTTCTTGTATGCTGGCCTAATGATTAACAAAAATGAACCGTACCTGATCGAATACAATATCAGAATGGGAGATCCAGAATGTCAGGTTCTTATGATGAGATTGGAAACTGACTTGTTGGAAATAATTGACCACACAATAAAAAATGATTTAAATAATATTAAAATTAAATGGAGTAAAAAAAATTCAATAACTATAGTTTTATGTGCTAAGGGTTATCCCTTTGAATATATTAAAAACAGTGAGATAAAAAATATATCAAATATAAATCTAGACAAAAATAATCAAATATTTCACGCAGGTACTTATAAAAAAAATGGTAAAATTTATTCTAGCGGCGGAAGAGTATTGAACATTACTTCGTTAGCAGAAAATTTATCAATAGCTAGAGATAAATGTATAAAAGAAATAAAAAAGATTAATTGGACTGATGGTTTTTTTAGAAAAGATATTGGCTGGAGGGGCATAAATAAAAAATAAACATGAGAATTATTGCTGGAGATTTAAAAGGATCAACTCTTTATATGCCAAAAAATAAAAAAACAAGACCTCTAAAAGATATGGCTAAAGAGAGTATTTTTAATTTGTTATGCCATTCAAATAAATTTTCTTTTGAATTTGAGAAATCTTGCATATTGGATATATACGCTGGAATTGGATCATTTGGTTTAGAATGCATATCAAGAAAAGCGAGAGATGTTCATTTTGTTGAAAAAGAAAAATATGTCGTAAAAATCTTAAAAAAAAATATTGATAAATTAAAAATTAAAAATAATTTTAAGATATATGAAAATGATATTTTCGCATTGCTTAAAAAAAAAAATATTTTTAAATTAAAATTTGACCTTATCTTTTGTGACCCGCCTTTTGAAAATAAAGATATAAAAAAACTAATAGAGTTGATTTTAAGTAAAAACTTACTGAATAAAAATGGAATTGTAGTAATACATAGAAACAGAAATAGTGAAGATAAATTTCCAAGCTTTTTTAAAATTGTTGATGAGAGAATATACGGAATATCAAAACTAATTTTTGGAACACACCTACTTTAAAAGAATTTTTTTTGTCTCTAATTTAACTTGCTCTACAGCTGGTTGGTCAAAAGGGTTTACGTTGATTAATCTTGCCAATAAAATTGTTTCTAAAACAAAAAAAGTAAAAATTGTTCCCAATTCTTGCTCATTTTTTTTATTAAAAACAAATTCTCTAAAAGGTATTTTTTTTAAACTAAAAATATTTTTTGTAGCGTTACTCTGCGCTTTAACAATATGTTCCAATTTCTTATTTTCTAGAAATTTCATATTATTTGTAACAATTTTTTTAGAAACTTTTCCATAGCTTAATTTTTGTGATGAATTAAAAAAAGTAAAAAACTTATCTTTAGGTCCATCCAAATAAAGCTGGAGCTGGCTATGATGATCTCTTGGGGCGGGCGATAATATTGTTGTAATTCCTTTACCTTTTTTACCTAGACTTTCTCCTGATAATTGCTGATACCAATAACTTAAATCATTCAAACTTGAATCGTAACTTAAAATTACAGAATTTTTAGAGCCTTTTTTGGTTAATGTATAAATGCTTGCTACATTTTGAATTAAGCTAGAAACAAAATTTTTATTTTTAACTAACTTTTTTAAATTTTTAAATTTTTTTGCATTTAGCCCCATTAATACAGCAGGAAACATACCAACTTCAGAAAGCACTGAATATCTTCCACTAATAAAATTTTTATGTCTGATAATTTCAGCATTAAATTTTTTTGCTATATTGGTTAAAGCGCTGCTCTTCATTTGAGTAATTATGATTAATTTATTTTTTATTGAAAATTTTGAAAAAAGTATACCTAAGTTTGTTATTGTTTCTAAAGTGTTTCCAGACTTAGATACAACTATAAAACAAGAATTTTTTAGATTTTTAACTTTGGTAATTTCTATATGTAATTTTTCATCTAAATTATCAAAAAAAAATACATTTTTTTTAATTTTGTTCTTAAAAAATGAATAAATGCTTTTTGTACCTAATATAGACCCTCCCATTCCAATAATAATAATATTTTTATACCTTGAAAACTTTTTTACTGTCTTTGGTGTAAAATCTAAAATGTAATCCTTTTCATAACTTTGAAACAGGGGAATCTTAAATTTTTTTAAATCATCTTTTAATAAATCAAAAGCTCTTTTTGTATGCTTTAAATTATTTCTAAATTCTTTAGAATTAAAATGCGGTCCACTAAAAAAATTTTTTTTATTTAACATCTATTTTTTTTGTATTTTTTTTAAAATAGATTCCTCTGTTGAACTTGATTCTAACGAAGAATTTTCTGTTGTGGTTATTTCGCTAAATTCTTTCTCAAAAATTGAAGCTTCTTCTTGTGCCACTTCTCTTTCACCTGGAGTGGGTAAATTTTCAAAATCAGGAGGTAAAATCAGTGGATCTTTTTTCCTGACCAAAAATTCATCCGTTGAATTTTGTTTTTCTCCAGTTATACCTCTTTTAACTGAATCCCAGGTATTACATGATGGAACTAGTAATATAATTAAAAGTAAAAATATTATTTTTTTTTTACACATTGTTAGAAATCTTTTCTTTTTTAAATATTTCTGTAAGTATAAGGCCAATTATACCTACTGTAATAAAAATATCAGCAACATTAAATATAAACCAATGAAAATCGCCTAAATGAAAATCAATGAAATCCGGTACTGCGTAATAATAAATTCTATCAACTAGATTTCCCAATGAACCACCAACTACTAAAGCCAATAAGTAGGCATTAATACCATTAATTTTTTTAAGAATAATGATAAGGATCAAAATTATTGAAGCAATTATAGCAGTCAGAACATGATAAAAAATGTTTGTTTCTAATGCTATTAAACCGAATCCTATACCCGTATTCCAAACTAAATATAAATTTAAAAATGAAAATATATAGAAATCTATATCGGTACCGCTTGATTGTAGGTTTATTAAATATATTTTTGATATTCTATCTAAAAGAAATATAGTTATAATAATTATAATTTTTTTCATTAAAAGATTAATTTTTTAAAACGCTACTGCATCTCTCGCATGGATTTCCTAAAATTTTCCAACATCTTGAACATTTTTGACCTTTAGCCTTTACGACTAAAACTCCCACATCTGATACATCATTTAATTTAAATATTTTATCGTCATTAATCATATTTTTTACACTTGCCTTAGATGTAATAAAATATTCGGACAGATTTATGTCCTTAACAAGTTCTAAATATTCTTTCCCAAGATAAATCTCTATATCCGCCTCCAAGCTAGAGCCTATATCTTTGCTAGATCTTTTAACTTCAATTCCCGCATTTACTACATTTCTTATTACTTTTAATTTTTCCCATTTTTCATGCAGTTTTCTATTTTCCCAGTTTGCGGGAATCTTAGGAAAATATTCAAGATGTATGCTTGAATTTTTTCCCGAATTAACAATTTGAAAAATTTCCTCGGTCGTAAAAGAAAGAATTGGAGCAAACCATTTCAATAAAATGTCTAGTGTTAATGATAATAAATTAATACAAATTTTTCTTTTTTTAGATTTTATATCATCGCAGTAAAGCACATCTTTTCTAATATCAAAGTAAAATGCTGATAAATCTAATGAACAAAAATTCAGCAGTTCTTTGTATAGCTTGTGAAAATTATATTCCTTAAAGTATTTTTCAAAATTCTTATTAAGTGTAAATATTTGGTGAAGAATATAACGTTCGAGTTCAGGCCACTTTTCAATTTCAATAGAATTTAATTTAACATCCACTTTTTGATCTTTCAAATTGCCCAGTAAAAATCTAAATGTATTTCTAATTTTTCTATATGATTCCGCGTGCTGTTCCAAAATTGAGTAATCTAGTCTTAAATCTTCAGCATAATCAGATGCCGCTACCCACGCACGCAGGATGTCGGCTCCATATTTTTTAAGCACATCTTCTGGGGCAATTATATTTCCTGTGGATTTTGACATTTTCAAACCTTTGCCATCAACAACAAACCCATGGGTAAGAATGCTCTTGAAAGGTGCTTTACCTCTGGTTCCGCATGATTCAAGCAATGAAGAGTGAAACCATCCTCGATGTTGGTCAGATCCTTCTAGGTACATAGATGCTGGCCAAGTTAAATCTTTTCGTTTTTCTAAAACATAGCTATGAGTAGCTCCACTATCAAACCAAACTTCAACTATGTCACTTGATTTAATATAATCTTCTTTTTTATATTTTTTTCCTAAAAATTTTTGTGGATCATCAGTAAACCAGCAGTCTGCTCCTTCATTTTCAAAAATTTTAGCAATATTTTCTATTACATCTGGATCTTTTAAAGGTTCTTTTGTTTTTTTTGAAACAAACAGCGGCAAAGGAACTCCCCAAATTCTCTGTCTAGATATACACCAGTCTGGTCTAGTTTCTATCATGGATCTAATTCTGTCTCTTCCTCTTTCTGGATAAAAAGCGGTATTATCAATTGCTCTAAGTGCTTTTTTTCTTAAATCTTTTTCTTCCATAGAAATAAACCATTGAGATGTAGCTCTATGAACCAATGGAGCCTTAGATCTCCAAGAATGAGGGTAGCTATGAGTAAGTTTTCCATTTGCTAACAGTTTTTTACACTCTTTAAGATTTTCAATGACAACTTGGTCTGCTTTAAAAATATGAATTCCTTCAAATTTTTTGATATGTTTAGTGTATCTGCCATCATCATCTATTGTATCCAAAGATTTAATTCCATGTTTTAAACAAAGATTAAAATCATCAGGACCGTGGCTTGGAGCACAATGAACAATACCTGTTCCTTGCTCAAGAGTTACAAAATTTGCCTCCAACATTGGAATATCGTGTTCGTAGTCTAAATTTTTAAAGGGATGTGAGCAAATTGCACCTTCAAAATCTTTTCCTTTGATTTTTTTAATTAATTTATAATTTTCTATTTCACTCTCCTTTAAAACTTGATCAAGAAGTTCTGTTGCAATTACAATTTTTTTGTTATCAAAATTAGTAGATAAAGAACTAATCTCGACAATTGAATAATCTAGATTTTTGTTGTATGCCAAGGCTTTGTTTGCGGGTATAGTCCAAGGTGTAGTAGTCCATATAATAACCTCGGCATCCTTTAACAAATTAATTTTTGAAGTTTTAACTTTAAAACCTACATATACTGTATTTGAAGTATGATTTTTATACTCTACCTCGGCATCAGCAAGAGCGGTTTTTTCCACTGTTGACCAAAGAACAGGTTTGTAGCCTCTGTATAAACTGCCATCTAATAAAAATTTTCCTAACTCTCTTACAATCTGAGCCTCCGCGTCAAAACTCATTGTAGAATAATAATTTTTCCAGTCTCCCTCTACGCCCAACCTTCTAAATTCTTTAATATGTACATTAATCCATTTTTCAGCAAATTCTCTGCACTCTTTTCTAAAGTCTTTTATTGGTACTTGATCTTTATCTTTTTTATTTTTTTTGTATTGTTCTTCAATTTTCCATTCTATTGGCAATCCATGGCAATCCCAGCCAGGAACATAAACTGAATCTTTTCCATTCATTTGATGAAATCTTGTAATCATGTCCTTAAGAATTTTATTAAGAGCCGTTCCCATATGTATATGGCCATTCGCATATGGTGGCCCATCATGTAAAACAAATTTTTCTTTTCCTTTGCTAGAGTCTCTGAGCTTTTTATATAAATCCAATTTTTCCCAAATTTTTAAAATTTCAGGTTCACGATTTGGCAAGTTTGCCTTCATTGAAAATGAGGTCTTGGGTAAATTGATGTTTTCCTTGCTCATAGTATTAACTTTGTTTTTAAACCTTTTTTTGCAATAATTACATCTTTATTCATTTGTTTTACCAATTTTGTTGAGTTTTTAAATTTTTTATCACTGCGAATAAATTCAAAAAAATATACCTTTAGTTTTTTTTTATATAAATTTTTATTGATATCAAAAATATAAGTTTCGAGAAAAGCTTTTTTGCCTCCAAAAGTTGGTCGTGATCCAAAATATGCCACGGCATTATATATTTTCCTTTTATCATTTATTTGAACTTGAACAGAATAAATTCCTGTCTTGGGTAATATATAATTTTTAATATCTATATTGCATGTTCGATACCCTAATTTCCTTCCTAATTTTTTTCCTTTTTCAACAAAACCATTTATAAACCAAGTTCTTGAAAGCAATTTATTTGCGTGGTGAATTTTACCGCTTTGTAGGTTTTTTCTGATTCTGGTCGAAGAAACTACTTTACCAGAATATTTAAAAGCTTTTATATTTAATAGTTTATAATTATATTTTTTACTTAATTTTTTTAATAATTTAATATTGCCTTTTCTGTTTTTTCCAAATTTAAAATTATTACTAACAGAAAGAGATTTGGGGTTTATTTTTTCATAAATAATCTTTTCAATAAATTTTTCTGCACTTATTTGTGAAAAACTTCTATTAAATTTTATATTTATAACAAAATCCGCGCCATATTTTTTAAAGAGATTAAATTTTTGACCTTCAGAGCTTATTCTATAATTTTTAATTTTTTTATTAAAAAACATGACTGGCAGAGGTTCAAAAGTTAAAACTCCAAATTTTATTTTATTTTTTTTTGCAAATTTTTTTGTTTTACTAAATACTTTTTGATGGCCCACATGCAAACCATCAAAATTACCAATTGCAATTGCTGACCGTTTATATTTTTTGGGAATTTTTGTATTTTTAAAAACTTTCATATTTTACCAAGATAAACTTTTTTGATAGTACTTAATTTGAACATTATATTTGTCTAAAATTTTGTCATAATTTTGAGAAGAATTGTTTGTAAATTCTTCTTTGTGGATGCCATTAATTATAAACAATGAATCCAAATTCATCCTATTTGCCCCTCTGATATCAGTGCGAATATTATCTCCAATAGCCAAAATATTTTTGTTATTTTTTATACATAAATTATAAATTTCTGGATAAGGTTTTCCAAAGTAGATCACTTTACCACCCAATTTTTCAAAAGTTGCTGCCACTGAGCCTGCGCAATATTCACTTTTATTTCCACGATGTACTATTAAGTCTGGATTAGTACAAATCATTTTAAGACTATTATAATTAATTAGCAGACTTTTATAATAATCTAAAGAAGACGTTTCGTTTTCTAAAAGCCCTGTGCACAATATAAAGTCAGATTTATCTAAGCTTGTTTTGTTTTTTTCTATCCCTTCAATTAAATCGTTATCTTTTTTTGGACCTAAGTGAAAAAATTTCTCTCCATAAACATTTTTTTTTAAATTTTGTAATGCTGCTTCACCCGAAGTAAATACGTGTTTAATAAATTTTTCCTTCATTTTTAAATTTAATAAAAATTTTTGGACACTTTTTGAAGGTCTTGGGGCATTTGACAGCAAAACAAATCTCTTATTAAGTTTATCTAAATTTTCTAAAACTTCTATTGCTCCTGAATTAAGCTCGATGCCATTATGAACAACTCCCCATAAATCTATAAAAAAAGCATCATATTCGCTTTGAATCTCGCTTAAGCCCTTAATTAGTTTTATTTTCATGATATTAAATGATTAGCTTAAGAAAGATTAAAAATATACTATTTTGCTTAATTTTGCTATAAACCTTAAGCTTTTGTGGGGTATTGAAATCTTTATATCCCATATTATATAACCCTTATAAAAAATTAGGAGTAAACTAGTTATGAAATTTAGACCCTTGCATGATCGTGTTTTAATAGAGGTTTTGGATAGTGAAGAAAAAACTTCTGGAGGAATTATCATACCAGATACTGCAAAAGAAAAACCGCAAGAAGGTAAAATTGTGGCTGTAGGACCAGGTTCAAAATCAGAAGATGGAAAAATAATACCCATGGACGTTAAGGTTGGAGATATAGTTTTGTTTGGGAAATGGTCAGGCACCGAAGTTAAAATCGATGGAAAAGAATATAGCATAATGAAAGAATCAGACATTATGGGAGTTTCAAAAGGAAAAAAGTAACTTAAGGAGATAGAAATGGCAAAAATTGTTAAATTTAACACAGAAGCAAGAACTAAAATGTTGCAAGGAGTAGACACTCTTGCAAATGCAGTAAAAGTAACTTTGGGTCCTAAAGGAAGAAATGTAGTTTTAGATAAATCTTATGGGGCACCAAGAACAACTAAAGATGGAGTAACTGTCGCTAAAGAAATTGAACTTCAAGACAAGTTTGAAAATATGGGCGCTCAAATGGTTAAAGAAGTAGCTAGTAAAACAAATGACGAAGCTGGTGATGGTACTACCACTGCTACGATTTTAGCTCAATCAATAGTTAAAGAAGGAATTAAATATGTAACGGCCGGGATGAATCCAATGGATGTAAAAAGAGGCCTAGATAATGCAGTATCTCATGTTATTGAAAAAATTAAATCTTCATCAAAAAAAGTAAAAACTAATGATGAAATAGCTCAAGTAGGAACTATTTCTGCAAATGGAGAAAAAGAAATTGGAGAAATGATTTCTAAAGCTATGCAAAAAGTTGGTAATGAAGGAGTAATTACTGTTGAAGAGGCTAAAGGATTAGCGACTGAATTAGATGTTGTGGAAGGAATGCAATTTGATAGAGGTTATCTTTCTCCTTACTTCATTACAAATGCTGACAAAATGACTACAGAACTAGATAATCCTCTTATACTTTTACATGAAAAAAAATTAGCTAACTTACAATCAATGGTTCCTCTTTTGGAATCTGTTGTTCAGGCAGGAAGACCTTTAATGATAATTTCTGAAGACGTGGAAGGTGAAGCTCTTGCTACCTTAGTTGTAAACAAACTAAGAGGTGGTTTAAAAGTTGTAGCTGTAAAGGCTCCAGGATTTGGAGACAGAAGAAAAGCTATGCTTGAAGATATTGGTATTTTAACTGGAGCGCAGGTAATATCTGAAGATCTGGGCGTGAAACTAGAAAATGTTAAAATAAATGATCTTGGTTCTTGTAAAAAAGTTAAAATTGACAAAGACAACAGCACTATTGTGGGCGGATCGGGAAAAAAGGCTGACATAGAAGCTAGATGTAATCAAATTAGACAACAAATTGAAGAAACTACTTCTGATTATGATAAGGAAAAACTTCAAGAAAGATTGGCTAAATTAGCTGGTGGTGTTGCTGTAATTAAAGTTGGTGGAGCAACTGAAGTTGAGGTTAAAGAAAGAAAAGACAGAGTAGAAGATGCTCTTAATTCAACAAGAGCCGCTGTAGAAGAGGGGGTTGTCGCTGGCGGAGGTTGCGCATTACTTTACGCATCTCAAGATTTAGATAAAGTTAAATCTAAAGGTGCTGATCAAAAAGCTGGTATTGATATAATAAAAAAATCGTTGGAAGCTCCAATAAGACAAATAGCTGCAAATGCAGGCGTTGATGGTTCTATTATTGTTGGAAAACTTTTAGAAGGCAAAAAAACTAGCCAAGGATATGATGCTCAGAATGAAGAGTATTGCGATATGTTTACAAAAGGAATTATAGACCCTACCAAAGTAGTGAGAACAGCCCTACAAGATGCTGCGTCGATTGCTGGTCTACTAATAACAACAGAAGCAATGATAGCAGATAAGCCGGAAGATAAGGATTCGGGACCTGCTATGCCTCCTGGTGGCATGGGTGGAATGGGTGGCATGGGTGGAATGGGAATGTAATACCATTCCATTGTGAGAACACTCTAAATACAGAAATTAAACAAAATTAGAACCCCTGGACTTAAAAATCTGGGGGTTTTTTTTATTTCCTGCTAAGATTTTTTTCCTTTTTTGTACTTAAGTTCCTTAATAAATTTAAAATCTTTAATAGCGAAAATTCTAGCAATTTTACCTACATTGGCATAAACCGCTCCTGGTTTTTTAATATCTATTTTAAATTCAATTTTGCTAATATCAAATGATTCAACATTAGTTAAATTTCCAAAAAAATATTCTTTTTGTTTTGTTTCATTTCTACCTTTTAAAATTGCCTTCTTTATTTCATTAAAATCTTTCTTATCCACTAATATATCAATTGCAATTTTTGAAGTTGAACAGGAAAATGAAGGAAGATTGTCTTTTGTTAAAATTTCTTCCATAGGTTCTTCTGAAAAATAGTATACAGTTACACTACCATCGTCACCATAATTGGTTTTTATTTGTTTTTTTATTTCATCCTTTGACCAAATAACTAACTCCCAGCAATTTATAAAATCACCTTCTTTTGATTTTAAAGTATATCTAGATTTTTCATTTTTGGATAAGAACCCATTGAGCGATTGTTTTCTATTTTTAAATAATTTACCCTGCTTAAGTTTTGTGGATAATGAGATGCCTCTTCCATACATTTCAATTAAAGAAAACTTAATATCTCTAAATCTATCATCTACACTGATATTAGGTCCTCTCCTGGGTAAAATTTCTTTTAACCCCATATCATTATCAGACTTATGACAATAGTTTGTTCGCTCTAAATTATTAAAACTTAATCCAATTGTGTTTTCCATTTTCATCACCCAATTCTAACCCACCCCTAAAACAAATTCATCTTTTGAATTGCTTTGGGATTGCTTTAAATAGTGATGAAAAGTGATGAAGGAATTTTCAAAATGTTAAGTAAATCAAGTATTATTAGAAACCAGTATGAGAATGTAATACGATTCCCCGACCAGAACACTCTAAAAACAGAAATTAAACAAAATTAGAACCCTCGGAACGAAAGTTTTGGGGGTTTTTTAATTGGTCCCTTCATTCTTGATTAGTTTTCCGTTTTCCCAAATTCCTTTTTCAACTTTTCCATCAGGATGTGTCAAAGTTCCTTTACCATGAAAAAAACCACCTTTTATTTCTCCAACATATTTTCTTCCACTATCCATTTCCCAATTAAATATTCCATGTGGATGATCCTCTATATATTCTCCAGTTTGCGGACCACCATCTATTACAAACTCTTCTCCTTTTTCTTCACCGCTTCGAAAGAACACTGCATTAACAAGTGTTCCTTTCCCGTGTTTTAAACCGTTTTTCCAATTACCTTTAAATGTTGAACCATCTTCTTGTACAAAAGTTCCATATCCGTGCCTTTGACTATCTTTAAATTCACCTTCATATTTATATTTTTCTTTAAAATGAACAAAAGTTCCCTTTCCATTATATTTACCATTCCGTTCTTTCATTTCACCTACATACTTATGATCCTCAAAATCTATAAAAGTTCCATAATTGGGGAATTGATCTTCTTCGAATATTCCAGAAATTTCTCCCTTACCTATCCAAGTATAAGTGCCCTGTCCGTGTTTTTTTTCTCCTTTAAACTCACCAACATACTTTTGACTTTTATCGTCTGATATCCAAGTTTTCTTCATTGCTTTACTTTTTACTTTATCATTTTTTATCACTTTACCTTTTTTATAAATATGTTTTTCACCTGTATTTTTAGTTAATTCACCTTCATAAAATTTATCTTTTTTAAATTCACCAACAAATTTTCCTCCCCCGTCAGATAAAAAAGTTCCCTTGCCATGCCAATAACCTTTTTCGTATTGACCTTCATATATAACTTTGCCATTAGCATCATAGTCTTTTCCAAATCCGTGGGGTTTCCCTTTTTTAAATTCACCAACATAACCTCCTTCATCAAATGTTAAATTTCCTTTGCCTGACCAAACTCCACTTTTAAAATCTCCAGTATATTTCGATCCATCTAAGTAATTAAATGTTCCTTTCCCGCAGGGTAGTCCACCTACTTGGACTTCACCAACATATGTACCCTCTTTAGTTTTAAGTGTTCCTTGTCCTTTTGGTTTGCCGAAGTAATAACCTTTTCTTTCGTCAACCTCACCAAAGTAATCCCCATAGAAAGTTCCACCAATTACAATTTTAACCTTCTTCTTCATCACCAAATTTTAATCTATTTCACTGAAAATTTGGACAGTAAAAAATAGGTGGGTATTAATGCCTTTGTAGCATATGAAGTTTTTGTACATGGGTATTAATGCCTTTGTAGCATATGAAGTTTTTGTACATGGGTATTAATGCCTTTGTAGCATATGAAGTTTTTGTACATGGGTATTAATGCCTTTGTGGCGTACGAGGTCACCTTTCTCGTACCCTTCTCGTTTCGTCTGATTCTGCAGTGAAGTTTGCAGTGAAGAAGTTAAATTAGTGAGTATTGGTATCAAATGAATGCGAATGTAATACGATTCCCCAACCAGAACACTCTAAATACATACACTAAACAAAATTAGAACCCTCGGAACGAAAGTTTTGGGGGTTTTTTTATTCCTGTAGTTTTTTAATCCAATATTCTATTCTAGGTCTTGGACTATTCAGAATTTCTTGGCATAATTTATTACGTTCACTTACTAAACTTTTTTCAGAATCATTTTCCCATTGTTCCCATAATTGCTTAAATACTTCTTCAAGTTTTGGTTCAATTTTATCTTTAAATAACTTCTCATCATCAAGCAATTCTTCACCCATAAGTGCTAATAAAGAAAATTCTATATCCATAGCACTTTGTAAAACTGAGTCTTTTTGTTCTATAATGTATTTTAAACTTTCATCTTCAGGGTCTTTGAAAGCACTTTCGCTAATGCTATAAAATGCATAACAGGATAGATACTCATTTTGTAATTTTTTAACTGCTCTAATTTCTAATTCATCGTAAGTCTCTGCATTTGAAAAATTACAAAACATCAAAACCAAAAAGATGTAAAGAGATAGTTTTTTCATTGTTTTAGTTAATATGCTTCAGTTTTTAAAAAATTTCCAAAATCTTCTCCTATAAGATTTACCGATAATACATCTTGTAAATTTTGTTCTTTAGTTAATTTTTCACTCCAATCATCACAAGTAATTTGAGCAAATCCATTCTCTAAAAAATATTGAGTTATATAAGTTTTACTATTACCAGTAGGGTCATAATGTTTGTCTTGTTTTGCACTTTCCTTAACTGGATCTTTTAATGCTTTATCCATCTTATTCTCAGTAATATCTTTATCTTTTAAGCACTCCTTAATATCATCATAAGGAGCACTACCTATTATCCCACCCATTTTATAATTATCATCATTCTTTAGATAATTAATTTGTATTTGTGCAAATTTTTTAAAATTCTTATGTTGAGAAATATTAGATATTATATATCTATCAGAACCGGGATACTGTTGTGGTTGTCTTCCATTTTCAATCTCTTCTTTGCTAAAGTACAACAGGGCACTTTCCCCTATTCTCATTTCTTCTATATAAAAAAGTTTGATATCATTTGCAAAAGACTTATTGGAGAAAATAAAACTAAATATTAAAATTATTATCAAATTTTTCATCAAACCCATTTTAACCCCACCCCTCAATGAAGTCACCTTTTGAATTGCTTTCTAATTGAACGGTTTTCTCAATGAACTTTTCAATGAAGTTCTTAAATAAGTGAGTATTGGCGTAATATGTGTGTGAATGTAAACCAATCAAATTAATGAATTTAAAAAAGGTCGCAAAATTGCGGCCTTTTTTTTTGAAATCAATAAACAAGCTTGGGAACTTAAAATACACCCATCTTTAAGAACTCTAAGATTATTATCTTTTAAAGTTTTTCCTGTAGAAGTTATATCTGTAATAATTTCAGATGATCCTATGAATGGATAGGTTTCTGTTGCCCCAAGACTCGGTACAAGTTTGTATTGCGTAATTCCTTTTGAGACTAGAAAATTATTAGTTAAATTTGGATACTTTGTTGCAACTCTTAACCTGGTATTCTTATTATCCCTAAAATCAAAAGAAACTTCTTCTAAGTCTGCTAACGTTTGAACATCTATCCAATCATTAGGTATAGCAACCACTACATCGGCTACACCGAAGTCTAGTTTTTTTTTAATTTCAATTTTTTTCTGAAGGTTGATAGACGATTCCTGTAATAGATCCAAACCAGATATTCCTATGTCAATTGTTCCGTCACCAAGTCTTTGGATTATCTCTTTAGCATGCAAATAAATAATTTTTGAATTAGGTAAGTTCTCTATTTGCGCAAAATAATTTCTTACACCTCCACTGGTGGTTGGTTTAAGATTTTTTTTTTCAAAAAAAATTATTGAATCTTCTTTTAATCTTCCTTTGCTTGGTAAGCCTATTGTTATTAAATTTTTCATATTTATAAGTTGTTTAAATTAATTGCAGCTCCAACTGCTGAAATATTTTTTTTGGATCCAAGGCTTTTTAATAAACCATCATATCTTCCTCCTCTTGCTATCTCTTTTTTTGATGAGTTATATATTTCAAAAACTATTCCAGTATAATATTCTATATCTCTACCAAAATTTGTTGAAAAAATTGTTTTTGAATTTATTTTTGATAAATTTTTTATAGTTGTTAAATCTTTGAATATACTATTGCTTAATTTATTTTTTTTAACAAAACTTTTTAAAGTTTTCTCTAATTTATTAATTGGGCAATTAATTTTTAAAAACTCTCTAATGATTTTGACAATTTTTTTATTTTCTGCAAAAGATCTTGGATCTTTTATTTTTCTATCAAATCTAGACAAAATCTCAGAGACTTTACGACTTGCAATTTCTTTGCTTTGATCAAGATTTTTCATCTCGGCAAATCTTTTTTTATCTAACTCAACTGCCGCTGGGTCTACATCGGAGTTAGTTTCAAGTCTTTTAAGCAAATCTTCAAAATATTGGGGTCTCCAAAAGTGCCTCTTTAATCTCAACTTCCATCGTTCTGGAATTGTTAAAGACTCTATAAACTTTTGAAATAAACTTACATCACTTACTTTAATCGATGTATTTGTTATTTTTATTTTTTCAATTGAATTTGATATTGTTTTTAAAATTTTTAAATCATCTATAGATTTATTTTTAGAACCGAAAATCTCTATTCCTAGCTGATCATTAACAACTTTATCTTTTGGCCTGTTTGATCTTCTATAGGCTTGTCCTGAATAAAAAATTTTTGAATTTGCCATAGAATTATCTTTTAAATATTTTATACAGGAAGCAACTGTCAAATCTGGTCGTAGACACATGCTTTTTCCGGTGTCATCCTCAAAAGTAAGCATTAGTTTTCTAAAATTTTCGCCTGATCTTTGAATAATATAATCTGAATCTAAAAGAACATCGGGTTCTGATAAAATAAAACCATCTTTCTTAAAAACTTTTATTATATTTTCAGAGTAATTTTTTGATTTCATTTGCTAGATCCTCAGTTTTAATTAAACTTTCTTTGCCACTTTTGAGATTTTTTAATATTGTTTTTCCAGATTTTATTTCATCGTCGCCATACAAAATAACAGCTGGAGATCCAATCTTATTTGCATACTCCATTTGCTTTTTTAACTTACCTTCTCCTGGATAAATCTCAGAACTGATATTTGACATTCTAAGTTTATTTACTATCTCGACATATTCTTTGTTTTTGTTTTTATCAAAAACACATATGACTATTGGTCGAGCAGTCTTTATTTTAAAATCTTTTTTTTGCATTAAAGCAAACACTAGCCTATCAATACCAACTGATATTCCGGTTGCGGGACAATCAAAACTTCCAAAATTGCTTACAAGATTATCGTATCTTCCTCCTCCTCCTATTGAACCAAATTGAATAGCTTGTCCTTTTGAATTCTTTACCTCAAAATTTAAATTAACCTCAAAAATAGGCCCCGTGTAATATTCCAAACCTCTTATCACCGATGGATCAAATTTATAATTTTCAAAATTATAATCTTGAAATATTTTAATAATCTCTAAAACGTCTTCACTGTCAGGTGTTTTGCTTTTTAAAGCATCTTCAACTATTTTTATTTGATCGCTATTAAGATTAGCGCCCTTTGTATAATCTCCAGATTTATCTTTTCTTCCCTCTCCAAGAAGTTTCTTAGCCTCTCCCCATCCTAGTCTATCGATTTTATCGAGAGCACGTAAAGTGGTTGATATTTGCTCTTTTGATTTAATTTTTAATTGTTCAAAGAGTTTATCAGTGAATTTTCTAGAAGAAATCTTCACAGTATAATCTTTTTTATCTAGCCCACTCTTTTCCAATATCTCAGATATTAATACACAAAGTTCTGCGTCTGCTTGTAAATTTTTTGTTCCTACAAAATCTGCATCGAATTGCAAAAACTCTCTAAATCTTCCAGGTCCTGGTTTTTCGTTTCTCCATACTGTTCCTAGTTGATAGCGTTTAAAAGGTTTGGGAATCTCAAGGTAATTTTTTGCAACGTACCTTGCTAGAGGAGCAGTAAGGTCATATCGAAGTGATAGCCATTTATTTTCATCTTTAAAAGAAAACACTCCTTGGTCTGGTCTTTCTTTGTCAGGCAAAAATTTTCCAATACTATCCGTGTACTCGAAACTTGGTGTCTCGAGATATTGAAACCCGTACTTAGTCATAACTTCTTTAATATTAGAAATAATAAAATCTCTAATTAATAATTCTTTTTCTTGTCTATCTACAAAACCTAAAGGTAGTTCCTTAGAAGGTTTAAGATTTTTTTCTTTACTCATTATTTTGGTACAGCAGGGTGGATTCGAACCACCGACCCCTAGTTCCACAAACTAGTGCTCTAACCAACTGAGCTACTGCTGCATAACTCCTTTTTATATTATTTGTTTATAAATTTATATTTTAAATATGTAATGATTTAGCTAAGCAATAGCTTAGCGTGTGCAAAATGGTGTTTTGCATTTAGAATGTTTATGATTTTTAAATTTTCAATCATTGTCGCAAAGTAGCATAATTTTTCCACTTTGCAACAATAGATTGTATGCAATTAAACTTTTTGTAAATTAACTGCGGATGGACCTTTTTGACCTGTCTCTACATCAAATGTCAATTGGTCACCTTCATTTAACTCCAAGCTTGCTGCTTGAGCTGCTGAAGAATGAACGAAAACATCTTTTTCTTTATCTTCTCGTTCTATAAAACCGTAACCCTTTTGTGAGTTAAACCATTTTACTTTTCCTTTGATACTCATGTTATTACCTTTCTTTGTTTAAATTAAATTCATTGATAGCCAATCTAACAACAAATTGTCTCGGGGCAAAAAACTAATTAACAATTAATTATCGCCCCGAATTTTGTGAAATTTATTGAAATAAGATTAAGCTTTTTGCAGATTTACTGCGGAAGGACCTTTTTCGCCGTTCTCAACTTCAAATGTTATTTCATCACCTTCATTAAGATATTTAAGACCTGCAGCTCTTACAGCTGTGTGATGAACAAAAACATCTTTTTCTTTATCTTCTCGCTCAATGAAACCATAACCTTTTTTCCCATTGAACCATTTTACTTTACCTTTAAGACTCATCTTTTAACGTTCCTTAGTTATTAATAATTTACTGTAGACAATTCTACAATAGAGCACCATTAATAGATTTAAAGTGGGTATGTCAAGTTCAAATATAGCATAAAAATGAATAGCAAAATTGCCATTATTAGCGCAGCCAAACAATTTGGTATAGAATTATTTTTATATGAAGAAATTTTTTATAGCACTTATTGGATTTTTTGTTTTTTGTAATTTAGGTTACGCTGAACCATATTATTTTAAAAAATGTCGATTGAATGAAAAAGTTTTTGCAAACTACGTGATAGATTTACAAAAAAATGTAATTAACGTAAATTTGAAATCTCTTGATGGATATGAACAAAAATTAGAGGATAAAATAAAATTAATAACCGAAGATCAAATAGTTAGCGAAATAATACAAAGTGGCGCAGGTAAAAATAGTTATTTTCAATACTATTTAAATGCTAATTCCAAATCAATAATTAAATTAAAATATAAAAAAAAAAATAATATTTTTGTGTTAGATGGTAAAAAAATACAGAGCTATTGTACCAATGTGAAAGCAGATTGGAGTAAAAGTAATAAAAAAAGTGAAGAACAAATTAAAAAAGAGCAATTTGAAGCTGAACAAAAAAGAATAAAACTTGAGGAAAAAAAGAAAAGGGCTGAAGAACTAAAAATGCAAAAACAAAAAAAAGAAGATGATAATAAAAATAAACATAAAATTTCAATAAAAGGAAAAAAATGGTTCAAGCTTAGCGAGGCAAGTAACGCTTCTACGGATAATTTAAAAAAACTTTTTGACAAACGAGCTTCTAAAATTTGTAAAAAAACAAAAAATTTTGACATACTAGAACAAAAGTTAGAGGTTGTAGAAATGGATGAAACACCAGTATTTGGTGTAGAAACCGTTGTTAAATTTGGTATAGAAGGAGTAGTTAAATGTAAATGATGTTAAATATGATATATTACATTTTGATTACCTAATATGACCGCTTTAAATAAAAATCAAAAAATTCTATTAGATGCTTTAATAGAAGATGAGAACAGAAATAAAAAAGATTTGTACTCTGCTGGTCCTTATTGGGATTATAAAACTAAAAAAATTTTATATTGGCTGAAAAAAAAAGGACTGAAAGATTTTAGAGGCCTTAATTCTGGAGTAGGAACCAGTTATGTGGATAATATTGTTTCCGATATAAGGAATGAGCTTGGTTTTAAGGGTAGAATTTTATCCTATATAACATACTTGCCCTTTGTAAAAAAAATTTATGACGCACAAATAAAAATATCATTTGATCATATAAATGAACTTTTAAGAAAAAATCAAAATTATTACGAAAATAATCAAAAGGTAAAACATTTACTTTCCAAGTATAAAATCGAAAAATCTACTGAGTTCGGATGTAAATTAAAGTTTAAAATCAATAATCAGGAATATTCTTGCCATTACCTGGATATAGCTGACAGAGTTGAGGCTATTAATAAATTTGCCGATATGAGCAAAATATCAACTTATTTTGAAATTGGTGGTGGTTTTGGTTCAAACGTCCACTTTTTGTTAAACAACTTTAGTAATATTAGAAAAGTTATTTATTTGGATATGGTACCCAACCTATTTGTGGGAACTGAATATCTAAGATCTTTTTTTGGAGATTCTGTAAAAGACTATTGCGATCTTAAAAAAAATGAACAAATAAAATTTTCGGAAAATAATAATTTGGAAATTTACTGCATTCCACCATGGAAAATAGAGAATATATCTGGAACAATAGATCATTTTCATAACTCCGCTTCTTTTCAAGAAATGCCAGAAAAAGTTGTTAAAAACTACTCAAATTTTATTTTGGAATTGCTAAAAAACAAGGGTTCAATTAGTTTAATAGTTTATGATGGTTTTGATAGAAACAAAACCTTAAGCCCTACACAAATCAATAATATATTCAAAAATAATCTAGATGTTAAAGAATTTGCTCGTTTAGATAATGATAATGAAAAAATTTTTTTCCTAATATCCAAATGAGTTATTGATGATTTTAAAAGAAAATTACTTAGATAAACTAAAAAAAAGAATTCCAAAAAACATCGTTATTGAAAAGGTTTCCGACAAAGAAATTCATTTAGCCAATGAATATTTAGAAAGTAGAAAAGAACTAGAATTTAGTTTTAGTCCGCTAAAATCTCATTTTGGAAATAATTGGAATTACGAAGAATATCCTCTAGGATATTTTATGAGAAACACCGACAATAATGCTATTGTTGGTTTTTTAGGTACAATTTGTTCCAAAAGACAAATTAATAATAATGAAGTTGTATGCTGTAATCTTGTGCACTGGTATGTCGAAAAAGAATTTAGATTATTTGCATATGCTTTTTTTGTCCCTTTATTTGAAAAAAAAATTATTGTTTATGCCACAACTCCAAGAACCTCAATTATAGGTTTATATAAAAAATTAGGTTTTGAGGTTAAAACAATGAAATATACAGCTGGGCTTAGTATTAATATACTTTCTTTATTTTCCAAAAATTATGGAAGATTCTTAATTTCTACTAATAATCAAGAAATTGAAGACAACTTGAACATTCGTGATAAACAAATATATCAGGATCATAAAAAACTTAATTGTATTCATTTTGTTGTTTTAGACAAAGAAAAAAAATTAGAACCTTGCTATTTTATTGCAAAAAAAAATAAAAGATATCGTTTAAGTGTACTAGACTTGATATATGTTTCAAATATAGAAAAATATATTAAATTTTCTCCAGAAATTTTCACTAAAATTAGCTTGTTTTTTAAAATAATTTTTATCGGACAAACTTACTTTAAGGAAGAAGACAGACTTAAGTATAATCCTCTATTTTTAACAAGAACGGTTGACAAGCTTCTTCCTATAAAAAGCTTCAACAATTATTATATTTTTGACATTCTTTATTCAGATAAAGTTTTATTTGATTAAAGTATAATAAAAATTGTCCTGAGTGTGTCGTATGTGTGTCGAAGTCAGTTGTATAATTGATTTAAATTTAATTAACCAGCCAAAGACATGGTGGCCAGGGACGGAATCGAACCGCCGACACAAGCCTTTTCAGGGCTCTGCTCTACCGACTGAGCTACCTGGCCTAATTTAAAACCTAAAAATTATTCTACCTTTGGTTAAATCATAAGGGGTAATTTCAACCAAAACATTATCTCCAGCTAATACTCTTATTCTATTTTTTCTTAACTTTCCGGCGGTATGCGCCAACACTTCATGATTGTTTTCAAGTTTAACCCTAAACATAGCATTCGGTAAAAGTTCTGTTACTTTACCTTTAAACTCTAAAAAATCTTGTTTAGCCAAAAATACTCCTTTTTTTGTAGAGTTCTATTCAAAATAAACACATAATTCAACATTCAAATTTTGTGCTTAGGAAAGTGTTTTACTGCCCATGGTTTACCTAAATCTTCCATGGCAGCTTCTAAAACTTCAACCAACATAGTAATAACTGCATCTCCAGAAAAAAAAATTTTAATTCTATAAGTTTCGTCGGCTTGCTCTTCACTTTTTATTGCTAGGCACTCTAAAGGCTTATTCTTTTTATTTTGATTAATATTTTTTGATTTAACCGATATAACATCTTCAAATTTTACTGCACATCTTATTCTCTTGTTTTGTCTAAAAACTCCTTTTTCAAAATCTTCCCACATGAATCTATTTGATATCATTACAAAAGCTTTGTTTTGTTTTAAAAACGTCATATCCTTTACAATTACAATGCTGTCTTGTAGATATGCAGACATCACTTTAAGATCCTCTTGATTTTTACATATCAGTTTAAGATTTGTCTTTTCATTTACGCTCATCTCAATCTTTTTATTTGAGCCCCGCACTTTGATAATTTTTCTTCAATTTTCTCATAACCTCTATCCAAATGGTAAATTCTATTAACAACGGTCTTATTTCTTGCAACAAGGCCAGCTAGTATTAAACATACGGAAGCTCTTAAATCAGTTGCCATTACTTCTGCTCCATTTAATTTACTATTACCAAAAATTTTGGCAGTGTTGCCTTTTATATCAATTTGCGCCCCCATTCTTCGTAATTCTGAAACATGCATAAAACGATTTTCAAAAATGCTTTCCTTTATTTTTGAAATACCTTCTGCCCTGGTCATAAGAACGGTCATTTGGGCTTGTAAATCAGTTGGAAAGCCTGGATATGGTTTAGTCACAATACTAGTGGACTTCAGTTTTTTCAAACAGCTCACAACTATGTAATTGCTTTTCTTGATAATATTTACTCCCATTTTCTTTAAAAGACTAATTTCGGTAGAGATAATTTTTGGACTTATATTTTTAATTTTAATATGTCCTCTAGTTAATGCAGAAGCAATAATATAAGTGCCTGTTTCAATTCTATCAAAAATAACCTTGTGCTTCGCCGGTTTTAGTTTTTTTATACCCATAACATCAAATCCTCTTTTGCCTACCTTTTTTATTTTGCATCCCAATTTTTTTAAAAAAATAATTAAATCTCCAACTTCTGGTTCTAATGAACAGTTTCTTAAACTAGTTTTACCCTTTGCAAGGCACGACGCTATTAGAACGTTTTCTGTGGCTCCTACAGACACTTTGGGGAATTTTATTAGGCATCCTTTTAAATTTTCTTTTACAGAAGCAATTATATAGCCATTTTTTATCTTAATATTTGCTCCCATTTTTTTAAGCGCGCTTAAGTGAAAATTAATAGGTCTTGAACCAATAGCGCAACCTCCTGGTAAAGATACTTTTGCAATTTTGTATTTAGATAGTAAAGGACCAAGAACCAAAACACCCGCGCGCATAGTTTTTAAAAGATGATAAGGTGCAAATGTCTTTAGATTTTTTTTATTTAAAATTTCGATTTTTTTTGACTTTTTATTTAATTTTATAGTTGATCCTAATGTCCTCAAAAGTTCAACCATAGTTTCAACATCTTTTACAATTGGTATATTGCTGATTACAACTTTCTTATTTGTTAAAATTGTTGCTGCTAAAATTGGAAGTGTTGCATTTTTTGATCCAGAAATTTCAATTGTACCATATAATTTTTTCTCTCCTTGAATTTCTAATTTTTGCATTTGGTATAAATTTACACTTTTGGTAAAGTAACACCAGTTTGTTTCATGTATTTACCATTTCTTTGAGAGTATGTGGTTTCTGGTTCTTCGTTACCTTGTAAAAAAATGAATTGGGCAGCTCCTTCATTTGCGTAAATTTTTGCTGGCAAAGGCGTCGTGTTGGAAAATTCAAGAGTAACATGCCCTTCCCAACCTGGCTCAAGCGGTGTAACATTTACTATTATACCACATCTGGCATATGTAGATTTTCCTAAACAAATTACAAGTACATCTTTAGGAATTTTAAAATATTCTATAGTGCTAGCAAGAACAAATGAATTTGGAGGAATTACACATTCTGGTCCTGATCGGGAAACAAAACTATTTTTTTCAAAGTTTTTTGGATCAACAATAACAGAATCTACATCTGTAAATATTTTAAATTCATTTGAAACTCTGGCATCATAACCAAATGAAGATAAACCGTAAGAAATTTTACCATTGCTTTTTTGTTCGGACACAAATGGTTTAATTAATTCTTGTTCTAGAGCCATTTTTTTAATCCAACGATCCGACAAAATGCTCATTTTATATTCTTTTTACTTTCTTTATTGATTTTATTTTGAAATATCTTTCTTTTCTTAAGATTGTCTCTCAAGGCTTTTACAATTCTTTGATTTCTTAATTCCTTTTTTAAGTTTCGCTGCATCCATTTTATTTCTGATTCGGATTTGTTAAATCTTCCAAAGTAATAGTCTTTTTTATGTCATGAGTTTTGGCTTCCTCATCTTGCATTTTTTCTGATGACATAAGTCTTTTAATTTTTTTTTGAGCTAATCTGGCTTTCCTTTTTGCTTCCTTTAGCATCGCCCTTTCGCCTCTTTTTGATTTATAATCATAATGTATTCCCATAAATCCACCGCCATATGATTTTAGTTTTTACTTTGTTGTTTGCTACATTGTCAAGTTACTTGCATAATATGGCAATTTTTTGCTTACCTAAAAAGTGTATATTTGATAATTCTAATTTTACGAGAGCCCATATAGCTCAGTTGGTAGAGCATTTCCATGGTAAGGAAAAGGTCGTGTGTTCAATTCACGCTGTGGGCACCGTATTGGTGTTTATTGGTCTTTGGTAGAAGATTTTAGTTCATTTACAACTTGATCTGAAATTTTTTCTTCTAAATCAAACCAAATAGGTAAACATAAATGTTTTTTTGGAATTTCTTTGCTGTTTCCAAGCGCATAATCATAAACTTTTGATGTTGTAGTTTTAACATTGCCAAGAAAGTCTGAAACATTTTTATCCTTAGAAATGATGGTAAATTTATAATAATTGCCGTTCATTTTGTTAACATTTTGATTAATGTATTTAATGTTAAGCGAGTCACAAACTTTTATATATTTTTCCGCAATTTTGAATTTATTTTTAATTATTGCTTTATGTTCCTTTACAACAGAAAAAATCATAAGCGCTTGTAGTTCTGGAAGTCTAATATTGCAGCCTATTTGCATTTTTCTATTAAATCGATCGTAGGCGATAAAATTTTTCATTAAGTTACCTACTTCTTCGTTGTTAGTTACTACTATTCCTCCTTCGCCTGCAAAAATTGCTTTGGTTGAATAATAAGAATAAACTCCAGCGTCACCAAAAGTTCCTGCAAATTTTCCGTTTAAAGTCGAACCAAATGTATGAGCAGAATCTTCGATTAAAATAATATTTTTATCTTTGCAAATTTTTGCGATCTTTAAAATATCTGGATTAATTATACCTCCAATATCACTCAATAATATAACTAATTTTTTAATATCACCTTTATAATTATTGATTGATTTTTTTATATCTTCAAAGCTGGGCATTAGAGTTTCAATTTGACAATCTATTATATTGGCCAATTTATATCCCGCAGTTTTAGTTATTGTTTTTACGCCATACATAGTGTTTGACTGAATCATCACTTCACTTCTTCCATAATATTCTTTGTAAATAAGCAGCAACGCTACCAATCCGCTGCCATTAGAATTTACACAAATTGCTTTTTTACTGTTAGCAATTGACTCTATTTCTTTTGAAAGTTTTTCGTTCCAAGGTCCCTCGGCTAGATTGCCTGACTCAAAAATTTTATCTTGATTGCTTTTGAAATAATCTATTGAATTTTTTGGTAATTTGATTGTATTCATATTATACTTTTTTTTGTAATTCTCCCCAAACTGTTTCAGCAATTAAATCTGAAAATTCACCTGTATCATTATACGTTTTGTAAAACTTTTTAGGATTTTTTTTATAGATAATCCTATAGAATTCCGGAGCCAAACTAAATGCAAGAGTGAACTTTCCAGGTATTACAGTCCAGACATTTTTAAATTTAGGAGCAGCATTAATATGAAATAAATAATTTCTATTTTCGTTTTTTGTAGATATTTCATTTTTAATACCCACATACTTTTCTAAAATTTGAATTTCGGAATTTAATTTTTTGTGTTCAGAAATCATAAAATCAAAATATTTTTCAACATCATTTTTATCACCTAAGCTAATACCTCCTATTAATCCAAATGTTTCATCTTTTGTAATAATATTTATGCATCTTTTTCTAAAGTAATCTAGTTCCACGAATGATTCTAGGTCAGATTTAATGTTTTTAACAACTGCTATTGGAGCATATGTTTTTTTAATTTTTATATCATTAAATTTTTCTATATCTGCTCCTAAACAGACTGCCATATTTTTTGCCTCGAAAGAGCCTTTTGAACATTCAGCTATTACATTATTTTTAGAATTATTTATTTTTAATAGTTCACAATTCGTAAAAACTTCAAGGCCATTCTTTATTGATGTTGTAACCATATCTCTAAGCAAATATCTTGAATTAGTTGTAAAGTCTGTTGTTTTAACTTTGTAAAATCTTTCATTGCTAAAAATAATTTTAAAAAAATTTTTTGCAATTGGTAAGTAATATTTTGAAGTCACACTTTCCAAAATCCCAGCACGACGACGTAACCAGTCATGAGAGCGAATCCCTTCAATTAATGCCATTGACCTGGCTATAGAATAAAGCCAAGGTAATATTAATTTTCTATTTTTTAATCTATACTTAAAATTGATATAGTTTGGGCTAAACCAACCCTTTGCTTCATCACTAATATTTAACCCTTTTTCTGTTGCCCGAAGGTTCATTTTTGAGAAAGAGGTATAAAATTCTAGGAGATCATCGAGAGATCCTAAAATATATTTAAGAGTTTTCATTTCATCTTTTACAAGAGTGTATAAAGATCCTGTGTGTACCCACTCATGAAATTCTCTTGTTGTGCCCGCTGCAAGCTTATTTCCCTTTTCAATTAGAGCCACAGAATGCCCTTCTCTAGTTAAAATTTCGCTTAGAGAAATGCCTGCTATTCCTCCTCCAACTATTATCCAATCAAAATTTTTCATTATAATTTAGTAAAAAATTAGTTCTCTTTAATGTTATTAATTGTTTTTATCAAACCGTCTTCTAGCTTGGTAAAATCATTTTTAGTTAGGCTTAAAAATTTAAAAATCCTATTAAAAGTTCCTGATGATTTTTTAGGGTCATATTTTTGTAGTTTTTTTCTAAAAATCTTAGGGTTAGCATTTAAACATTTTTTAATTATATTGAATAATTTTTCAATTTTTACCGATCTACCTGTACCAAGATTAAAAATTTTAAAATCTTTCCTTTTTTGAATTTTCTCCATCGATTTTATCATTACATCAATAACATCATCTACATAAATAAAGTCTCTAGTTTGAAATCCCCCATTAATTGTAATTGGAAGTTTATTAAGCATTCTATAAATAAATATAGGTATAACAGCTGAATAGGGGCTATTTGATCGTTGGCCTGGTCCATAGACATTAAATAATCTTAATCCAATAGAAGATATTTTAAAAATTTCATATGACATTTTAGCATAGGTTTCGGTTGTTAGTTTATCTAGAGCGTAAGGTGAAGTAATTGAAAAAGTATTTTTATAATCATTTCCTAAAGATAAATTTCCGTAAATTGCTGAAGATGAAGCGTAGATAACAGGTGCGGAATATTTTTTTGACAATTCAAAAACTTTTATTGAACTAGTAAGATTATTATTGCTACTTTTATAATAGGATTTTAATGATAAGGGAACTGAGGACTGGGCGGCTAAATGAAAAATACCATCAAGTTTTTTTACATTTAATTTTTTAATATCTTGAATTTTTTTTTTTATCAACTTGTTTCTTAAAATCTTTGGTAAATTATTTTTTTTACCTTCTGACAGATCATCAATTAAAATTAGCTTATGTTTTTTGTACAAATTTTTTACCAATTGTGATCCTATAAACCCAGCACAACCAGTTATTAAATATTTACCTTTTTGCATATTTCCAAATATTATTTGAAGAAAAATTTTTTTATAAAAAAAGCCCCTATAAGAATTATACCAAAGCCAATCAATGGTATATAAATTTCTGGCGAATAAAAGACCAATGAAAAATTAAGCTCAGCATTTTGATCTACGATATTTTCAATACCACTTCCGAGTGCTACTGTAACAAAAGTTGTTGGTAATATTCCCAAAAAAGTGGCAATAATATAATTTCTAATAGACATATCAAAAATAACAGGTAGTACATTCTGTATAGGGAAAGGAGTACCACCTCCACCCATAAATCTAAAACACATAAAGTATATAGTTTCGTTTCTATTGAAAAATTTTATAAATTTAGAAAATTTGGGTTTAAATTTACTTTCTATTAAATCTCTAAAAAAGGTCCTAGCCAAAAGATATAATAAGACACCGCCGATCGTATTTCCAACAACTAGTATTAGTGTTCCTAGCCATTTACCAAAAATAAAACCAATTATTAAGGTAGGCACAAACATAGGAGTGAGTAGTAGATTTAATAAAATAGTAATAATAAAAAAAGTAATTGTTAGAAAATAAATATTATTATCTTTGTATTTTAAAAGTATATCCTTATTTTCTCTGATAAATTCATAACTAGTAAAATCCTCAATATCAAAATTTGACCAGAAAAAATAAATGCATATCAAAAGAACGATTAAATAAGCGCTCCCTAAATAAATTTTGAAATTTGAGGATCTAGAGTTCATTAATAAATTTTTATCTGTACTTATAAGAGCTTATTACCTATAAATAGCAGAAAATTTTACAAAGAGTAAAGAAATTTTATGAAGAGAACATGGCAACCTAGTCGACTCGTAAGAAAAAGAAGGCATGGATTTAGATCTAGGATGAAAAGAAAAGGTGGTAGAAAGCTTATTGCAAGAAGAAGAGCAAAAGGAAGAAAAAAAATATCGACTTAATTTACAATTATAAGTTCTCAAAATGATAAAATTTAAAAGTCTCAATCAAAGCAAGCAATTTGTTGAGTTATTAAAAAAAAGCAAACTTCACAATAAATATTTCACCATTTACTTCGGTAAAAATTCAAAAAATATCACAAAAAATTTTCACAGATATTTAAATATAAGTTTTGTAATGAAAAAAAATATTGGAAATGCAGTAATTAGAAATAAAATAAAAAGAAAATTAAAATCTGCAGTACAAAAAATTTTAATTGAAAAAAAACCAATAGATTTAAACTATACTTATATAATTTTCGGAAAAAATAATGTATATAAAGATAAATTTTCACTTATTCTTAATGAAGTAGGCAATACATTTAAAAAAATAAAACAAACATAAAATTAAGTTATGAAATTTTTAAATTTTTTACTGATATCTTTAATAAAATTTTATAAGTATTTAATTTCACCCTTTTTTATATCTAGTTGCAGATATATGCCCACTTGCTCAGAATACTTTATAGATTGTTTAAAATTAAATGGACCACTTAAAGGAACTTATTTAGGAATAAAAAGAATTTTGAGATGCCATCCTATTAAAATATTAGGAGGGAAAAGTGGATTTGACCCAGCTCCTAATTTAAAAAAGGGCAAAAAATAAATGGAAACAAAAAATGTTTTAATAGCCATTGTGCTTTCAACTTTAATTTTGGTTGTTTGGGCTACTTTTTTCGAACCTCCCCCTACTGAGATTCAAAAAGCTGAGAACAAAGTAACTGCTGAAAATGATAGCTCTCCATCAATTGAAGAACTTGAAGCTACAAAAAAAATATCAAGAAACGAGGCTATTAAAAACGATGAAAGAATTAATTTAGAAAATGACAATATTAAGGGCTCAATATCTCTTACAGGCGGAATTATTGATGATGTTACATTTAAAAAATATAATAAAAATTTGAAAAGTGAAGAAAAAGTAATATTTTTAAATCCTAAAAATTCACAAAATGGTTATTACATCGAAACTGGTTGGGCGTCTAGTGGTAATGAAAAACTAAACTTGCCTCTGGATAACACAGTTTGGAAAGTAAAAGGTAATAAATTTCTCAAACCTAACAATCCCATAATACTTGAATGGAATAATGGCAAAGGTTTAATTTTTGAAAAAAAAATTGAATTGGACAATGAGTTTTTATTTAAGATAACTCAAAAAATTAAAAATAATTCTAATAAATCCTTTCAATTCTTTCCTTATGCTCAAATTACTAGAAATTATAAGCCAGACGTAACACCTATTTATATTTTACATGAGGGTTTTTTAGGTGTGTTCGGCGATGAACTTAAAGAAATGGACTATGATGATGTCGATGAAGAAAAATTCGCAATTAATAGCTCAAAGGGATGGTTGGGTATTACGGACAAATATTGGCTTACAGCCATTGTTCCAGAAAAAGGAAAAAATTTTAAGTCAGAATTTTTATCAAAAAACCAAAAATATAGAGCAAATTTCATTGTTAAAGATCCAATAATTCTTAACCCTGATGGAATTGCAGAAAATAAAATAAATGCCTTTGTGGCAGCAAAAGAGGTGGCTGTTATTGATAATTATGCAGCAAAGTTAGGTATAGAAAAATTTGATTTAACTATAGACTGGGGATGGTTTTATTTCTTTACGAAACCATTGTTTTTTGTAATCGATTACTTTTTCAGAATCACGGGAAATTTTGGTTTAGCAATTGTAATAATAACTGCTTTGGTAAGATTAATCTTCTTTCCGTTAGCCAATTATTCTTTTAGATCAATGGCAAAAATGAAAGTTCTTCAACCTGAAATGATTAGACTAAAAGAATTACATAAAGATGATAAAACAAAATTACAACAAGAAATGATGGCATTGTACAAAAGAGAAAAAGTAAATCCCATATCAGGATGTTTGCCGGTTTTAATTCAGATACCATTCTTCTTTGCCATTTACAAAATGTTATATGTTACACTTGAAATGCGACATCAACCATTCTTTGGTTGGATTGAAGATTTGTCAGCTAGAGATCCAACTTCAATTTTTAACTTATTTGGTTTAATTCCTTGGGACCCGCCAACATTTTTAATGATTGGTGCTTGGCCTATATTAATGGGCTTAAGTATGTATCTGCAACAAAAACTCAACCCTACACCACCGGATCCCATACAAGCAAAAATTTTTATGTTTTTTCCTTTATTCTTAACAATAATTTTGGCACCGTTTCCTTCTGGTTTAGTAGTTTATTGGACAATAAACAACATTTTAACTATTGCGCAGCAATGGGTCATTATGAGAAGAACCAAAGTTAAAACAGTCTAGATAATGTTAACTGCTGAAAATTTAGATAATAAAATTAAAAAGTTCTGGCCCAAAAATGGGCCTTCAACTCAGGAAGTTGAGAAATACATAAAAAAATATTCAAAAGAAAAAATAGTTATAAAGTGCGGTGGTCGAGTACTTTTAGATCCTGCTTTATTTAATAATTTTATTGAAGATATAGCCACGTTAAAAAAATTAGGCTTAACTCCTTTGATAGTTCATGGAGGGGGATTAGGAATAAAAAAAAAATTGGATAAATCTAATATCAAAAGCAAGTTTATTATGGGTCTAAGAGTAACAGATGAAAAAATGATTAAAATTGTTGAAGATGTGATGGTTGAATTTAATAAAGAGATTGTTGATGCTTTAGAAAAAAAATCCTGCAAGGCAAAATCTATGACGGTTAAAGAAAATAATACAATTTATGTTTGCCAAAAAAATAAAGAACTAGGTTATGTTGGAAGTCCAACTAGAATAGACGATAAATTAATAAAAAATTTTATTAATAAAGATTTTATTCCAATTATAGCACCAATGGGACTTGATGAAAAAAATCAAGCTTACAATATAAATGCTGATACTGCTGCTGGAGCGCTAGCAATAAGTTTAAAATCAAGGAGATTATTGTTAATGACGGATGTTGAGGGAGTTTATGATGATAATAAAAAATTAATTTCTGAAATAAAATCAGCTGATGCAGAAAAACTGATTTATAATCAAACAATTCACGGTGGGATGATTCCAAAAATAAGAACATGCATAAATGCCGTAAATAGCAATGTGAAAGGTGTTGTGATTATTGATGGAAGAAAACCCCATTCAATTTTATTTGAATTATTTTCAGATCAAGGTGCGGGAACACTTATAAGAAAATGAAGGGATTCCAGTCAATAAAATGTTGGATATTTGATTTAGATAATACTTTATACTCAGGCAAAACTAAAGTTTTTGAGCAAGTGGATAAAAAAATGTCAAAATATATATCTGAAAAGCTTAAAGTGAGTATTGATGAAGCTAAAAAAATTCAAAAAAATTATTTCCATGAGTACAACACAACCTTAAATGGTATGATTAAAAATCATAAAATTGATGCAGACGAATTTTTAGAATTTGTTCACGACATAGATATAGATTTTCTTAAAAAAGACTTTAAGCTTGCAGAAGAGTTAAAAAAACTTGATGGAAAAAAAATTATTTTTACTAATGGTTCTAGAAAACATGCATTAAATGTAACTAAAAGAATTGGTATTGATGAATATTTTGATGATATTTTTGATATAGTAGATTCCGAATTTATTCCAAAACCTGCTATGCAGCCTTACAATAAACTGGTGAAAAAACATAAAATTGACCCAAACTTATGTGTATTTGTTGAAGATATTGCAAGAAATTTAAAACCGGCATATGAAATGGGCATGAAAACAGTTTGGATTGAAAACGACGAACCTTGGGCAAGCAAATTTTCAGATAGTAATTTTGTTTCTTACAAAACAAATAATTTATCTGAATTTTTAAAAAAAATTAATTTAGAGAAAGCTGCATAATGAATATAAATCTTTTTGAAAAAATAATTAATGAAGCTTGGAATAACAAAAGTGCAGTTAGTGCAAAATCTAATAAAAAAATAATAAATGCTATCAATAAAACTATAGATTTATTAGATTCTGGAAAAATACGCGTTGCTGAAAAAAAGGGCAACGATTGGTCTGTTAACCAATGGATTAAAAAAGCAATTTTACTAAGTTTCAGAGTTAATAAAATGAAAATTTCTAAAGGTCCCTATGCTGCTTGGTATGACAAAGTAGAAGGTAAAACTCATAAGTGGAATGAAAAAAGATTTATTAAAGAAGGTTTTAGATATGTTCCAAATGGTGTTGTAAGAAAAGGAGCTTACATTTCAAAAAATGTTGTCTTGATGCCTTCATTTGTAAACGTGGGTGCTTATGTAGATCAAGGAAGCATGATTGATACTTGGGCATCGGTCGGATCTTGTGCTCAAATCGGAAAAAATTGTCATATATCTGGTGGTGCCGGGATTGGCGGAGTATTAGAACCTATGCAAGCAAACCCTACTATTGTTGAAGATGATTGTTTTATTGGAGCCAGGGCAGAAATAGCAGAAGGAGTTATTGTTGGAAAAGGATCAGTTTTATCTATGGGAGTTTATATTGGAGCTTCCACAAGAATTTTTGACAGGGCAACAGGAGAAATTTATTTCGGTAAAGTTCCTCCTTATTCAGTAGTCGTGCCCGGATCTATGCCTAGTAAAAATAATCTGGATGGTCCATCGTTGTATTGTGTGGTTATTGTTAAAAAAGTAGACGAAAAAACAAGAAGTAAAACTTCAATTAATGATTTGTTGAGGGATTAAAAAAACTCATGCCAATCAGTGAATTAAAATTAGCAAAAGAATTGATTCGTCGGCCTAGCATCACTCCTAAGGATGCAGGCGCCATAAATCTATTGGCAAAAAATTTAAGATCTCTTGGTTTTAAATGTCAAATAATAAATTTTAAAAATATAAAAAATTTATATGCAAAGCTTGGAAGTTCTTCACCCAATTTTTGTTATGCGGGTCATACAGATGTTGTACCGCCAGGTAATGAAAGTGATTGGAGTGTAAATCCATTTAAACCTGCGATTAAAAATAATAAATTAATTGGACGTGGAGCTAACGATATGAAAGCTTCAATTGCTTGTTTTGTTGCTGCAGTAAACAAATTTAAAAACAAAAATAAAAAATTTAAGGGCTCTATAAGTTTATTAATTACTGGTGATGAAGAAGGAGTGGCTGTAAATGGAACAAAAAGAATTGTTGAATATTTAAAAAAAAAAAGAGAGAAAATAAATTTTTGTATAGTTGGTGAACCTACTAATCCAAATAAACTTGGAGAAATGATTAAAATTGGCAGGAGAGGAAGTATTACTGGACGATTAACTATTATTGGAACGCAGGGCCATGTAGCCTATCCACACAGAGCAAATAATCCTGCAGATACGATAATTAAAATTTTAAAAAAAATAAAAGAAATAAATCTCGATAAAGGTACAAAAAACTTCCAACCTTCTAATTTAGAAATAACAAAAATTGATATAGACAATCACGCTGATAACGTAATTCCAGGGTCAGCAAATGCTGTGTTTAATATTAGATATAATAATAAACACTCTTCTGGTTCTCTAAAAAAAAAATTGAACAATATCTTTAGATCTATGACTAAAAAAAATAAGTGTAAATTTAATATAAGATATGAAGTATCAGGAGAGGCTTTTTTAACGAAACCCAATAAAACTACCTTTATGATTCAAAATACTATTAAAAAAATTACGAAAATTAAGCCTAAATTGTCAACTACGGGTGGCACCTCTGATGCAAGATTTATCAGAAAGATTGCACCATGTTTGGAATTTGGTTTGGTTGGAAAAACAATGCATAAAATTGATGAATCTGTTCCTTTGTCAGACTTAAAAAAATTAACTAATATATATTTAAATATATTAGAAAATTATTTTAAGTAATGGCTCATAATAAATTAAATTTTTTCTTTAAACATCAGACTTGGCATTTAGGTGGAATGATTATTTTATTTTATGTAGGTTCACAATTTGCCGATCTTAAAGACAACACAAATTTATTTATAGGTTTAAGTGCTTTGACTTGGTTTATAGTAGCTATGTCTATACCATTAATTCATCAAGCTTATGTTTGGATATGCTGGAGATCAGAATTATGCTGGAAGTCAATTACCAATACAATTGGATTTAAAGGATATGTGATAATTTTTTTTATTTTAATTATTTCTAGACTTTCAGCGATTGTTTTATGTTTTTTAGATTATGGTTCATTATATACTCCTGGATTATTTGCTTGGTCTCTAGCTATTATTATTTTTACGCCTGGTGCTTATACGATGTATTCAGTTAAGAAATATTTTGGTTTTTTGCGTGCTGCAGGAGCTGACCATTTTGATTCTAAATATAGAGATATGCCTTTTGAAAGAAGAGGTATTTTTAAATGGACTCCAAACGCAATGTATGTTTTTGCAATAGCGATTCCGTTTGCTTTCGCAATAGCAACAGGATCTAAATCTATGTTTATAGTTGCTATTTACACTTACATTTCTATTTGGTTGCATTATTTTTGTACTGAAAGAGAAGATTTTAAAGTAATCTACGGAAAAAGCTTATGAAAACAGGAATAATAACTACCGATACATACTTAAATCATGACACGGGCCGAGGACACCCTGAAAGAGCGGATCGTGTAACTGTTGTTATAGATCATCTAAAAAAAATGAAATCAAAAAATTTAATTTGGAAAAAACCTGCAAAATTTGATCATAAATATCTAGAATATGTACATGATAAAGATTATCTGAATAGCATTAAAGACGCTTTTCCCAAACAAGGTCTAAATTTTTTGGATGGAGATACTATCGTGTCTCCGGGCAGTAAAGATGCGACCAGAGATGCTGTAGGTTCAATTTTAACAGGTATTGAAGGTGTAATGAAAAATAATTTTAATAATGCTTTTTGTGCTGTAAGACCTCCGGGTCATCATGCTGAAAAACAGAAAGCTATGGGATTTTGTGTTTATAATAACGTAGCTGTTGGTGCTTATTATTTGTTAGAAAAATATAAGCTAAAAAAAGTAGCAATTATTGATTTTGATGTACATCACGGTAACGGGACTCAGAATATTTTTTACGACAATGAAAATGTTTTATACATTTCATCTCATCAGTACCCCTACTACCCCGGCTCTGGTGCTGCAAATGAAAGGGGTGTTAGAGAAAATATATTGAATGTACCTTTAAGTGCTGGCACTCAATCTCATGAATTTCTAAATGCTTATGAAAGTATTTTTAAAAAACTAAAAGAATTTAGACCAGAATTTATCCTATTGTCAGCGGGATTTGACGCTCATAAAAATGATCCGCTTGCTCAAATTAATTTAGAATCAAAAGATTATTACACTTTAACTAAGAGAATATTAATTCTATCTAATAAACTTTGTGGTGGAAAAGTTGTTTCTATTCTAGAGGGTGGATATGATTTAAATGCTTTAAAAGAAAGTGTTGATTTTCATGTAAAATCGTTGCTAGAAAACTAATAAGAAATTTTTTTTAAATAAAGGCCACATGCAGGAGCGGGAGGAGCACATTTAATTCGATTTTTAGATTTAAATGAATTTTTAAAATCATCTAAATTCCACTTACCATCACCCAAATACTTTATACATCCAACCATTGATCTTACTTGCCGTTGTAAAAAAGATTTTGAAGTAAACTTTAAAATAACTCTGTTTCCATCTTTTTTTACTGAAGCTTTTTTTAAAGTTTTTATTGGTGATTTTGCTTGGCAGGATGAAGCTCTGAATGTTGAAAAATCATGAGTTCCTTTTAGTAACTTGACTCCTTTTTTCATAGCTTTGACGTTGAGTTTTTTGCGAATATGCCATGCTTTATTTTTTTGTAACGCTAAAGGTGATTGTCTATTCACTATAATATATTGGTAGGTTCTCTTTTTAGCATTAAATCTTGCATGAAATTGTTTGTTTTCTTTTTTAATGTTTAAGATTGTTACTGGTTTATTGCCTATATATTGATTTACTCCCCTAAGAAAATTTTTTTTTTTTATTTTTTTTTTTAAATCGAAGTGTGCAACTTGTGATATTGCGTGCACCCCTGAATCTGTTCTTCCTGCACCAATAACTATCACTTTCTCCTGCGAAAATGATAAAATTGCATCTTGCAATACTTTTTGTATTGAAAGGCCATTTTTTTGAAATTGCCACCCAACAAATGGTGTTCCGTCATATTCTATTTTAATTTTATATCTCTGCATTAATTTAGAAAAGATCCGTCTTTAATTTCATTACCATGCAAAAATTCTTCTGCTGTTTGTCTTTTTTTCCCTTGTCGTTGTAGTTCCAAAATCTTAATTGAACTTGATTTACATGCTATGGTTAAATTTTTATCTATAACGCAACCCGCTTTTCCATTTGACTCAGATTTATTCGCTCTTAATATTTTATATCTTTCATTTTCATATTCAAACCACGCTCCAGGACTTGAGCTTAAACCATGGATGTGGGCCAATACTTTATTTGCATCAAGATTCCAATTAATTTTTGTTTCTTTTTTGTTTATTTTTTTTGCATAGGTGGCTTCTGTGTGAATTTGATCTACAAATTTTGCCTTGCCACTCTCTATATCTTTTAATCCTTCGATTAATAGATTTGCTCCAATTTTTGAAAGTTTTTTTTCTATTTCGTCACAAGTTTCTTGCTGATTTAATTTAATTTCTTCTGATGATAATACTGGTCCAGTATCTAATTTTTCATTAATCTTCATGATGCTAACACCGACTTTTTTATCACCATTCATAATTGCTCTTTGTATTGGAGCCGCACCTCTCCATTTTGGAAGTATTGAAGCGTGAATATTTATAAAACCAAACTTAGCGACGTTTAAAAAACTTTTAGGTATTATTTTGCCGTAGGCAACAACAATTACTAAATCTGGGGATAATCCTTTAAAAATTTTAAACTCTTCATCGTTATCTAATTTTTTAGGATTTCTAAAATTTATTTTATTTTTTATAGAAAATTTTTCAATCGGTGATGCGTTAATTTTTTGACCTCTTTCTGATTTTTTTGGTGGTTGAGTATAAATAGTTAGTATACTAAATTTATTTTCAATTAATTTTTCAAGCGCAGGTATTGAGAACTCTGGCGTTCCCATAAAAACTATTTTCAATGACATTAATTTATTTTTGAATTTTAAACTACAATTCTTTCAATTGCCCTTTTTTGCTTAGAAAGTTTTTTCACTATCATTGATTTTTTTAGTTTTGATAAATAATCAATAAACAAAATGCCTTCTAAGTGATCCATTTCATGTTGAATGCATGTGGCAAGCATTCCTTCAGCTTTAATTTCTTTTGTTTGTCCATAATAGTCTAAAAATCTAATATGACATTTGTCTGGTCTTTCAATCTCAGCAAACTGGCCTGGCACTGATAAGCATCCCTCCTCATAAATAGAATTAATTTTTGATTTAGTGATTATTTGTGGATTAACAAAATACATTGGATTTTTTTGTCCTTCCTTCTGTCCTATATCCATAACTATCACTCTTTTTGGTACTCCTACTTGTATAGCGGCTAAACCTATGCCAGGAGCGGCATACATTGTTTCAAGCATATCATCCATGAGCTTTTGCAAATCCTTATCTACTTTATCCACTGCCGAGGATTTTTCTCTCAATTTGATATTTGGTTCTGTCAAAATTTCTCTTAACGCCATACAAAATATGATTAAATTATAAAACTATTATAGTCAAGTTGTAGTAATTTTTAAATACTAAACTCTAACAGGAAGGGCTTGGCTTAAAATATTGTTTCTTATTTTTTTTAAATTTAATTTGTTCAAAATTCTATTTAAAAAATATATTGTCTCGGGGTCCAAGTTTTTTACATCATCTTCTCCTATTATTTCTATAATTTTAAGCATCACCAATCCCGTTTGATTTTTCTCTACAAAGTCTTCAAGATTTGTTGGTACTGTTAGTTGTAAGGCCAAATTGCCGAAATCTAAATCTTTAGGAAGAGATATGCCGTCCATCTCGAGAGACTCCAGAACAATTATATCTTTTATAGAAATAAAATATTTTTTATTTTTTTTAATTTTTTTATATACAGATTTAAAATCTTTTTGCGTCTTGCTAATTTTTGGATTATCATCTAGGAAATGTTTAATAACTTTAGATCTATGTAGTATTTCATTATCAAATTTAATTTGTCTTACTGTTAAAATATTTTGTTTTAAGTTTTCTTGAACTAACTCTTCATATCTTTCTGGAATTTCATTTGGATCAATAGAAAGCAACACATTAGATAGTTCTTCTCTATAAACATTTAAAAGTTTATCTTTTTTAAATAAATTTTTAAGCAAAAATGCTAATGAAATTTTTTTTTCTATATTTTCGTTTAATAACATACTTTGATAAATTAACGCTCTTGCCTTATAGCTGGGCATGCTTTCATGAACTTCTGTAGCATTCATTAATTGGTTAAAATTAAAAGGAAATTTTAAATAAATTTTAAAAATTTCATCTTTTTCAAAAGCATTTTCAGCTGCCGCTTTCTCGTAAGTAGCTACTACCTCTTCGTCCTCAAAATCTTTTATTTCTATCAAGTTGGCAGAAGAAAGATATCGCCAAATATATTTGTCAGTTTTATCATTTGGTTCATATTTAAAATTATCAGCCGTAATGTGTGATAGATAAAAATTTAAGAGATTATCGTCTTTAATTTGTTGATTGTTTTCTTTAGTTACCCCAAGTAAAAAATTAATTTTGCTTTCAAAAAATTTATCCTCAAAACCTCTTTCCTTTAATAATTCTAAAACCAATTGCGCTTCATTTTTTTGTTTACTATTTATTAAACAATAAATTGAAAATTTATCTAAATAATTATTTTGAACATCTTTATTTAATAAACTTATTTTTTCACATGCCGACTTTATATTTGCTGAAGATAAGTACTCATTTACTAAAAATTTTACAGCTTTTGATTCTTTGCCAACCTCTGGAGATTTTTTCAATAAAGTTTCTAGATCTTTAAATCTCCGATTTTTTATTAGCCAATCTATTTTTATTTTTGAAAATTCTTTTGAAGTTAAATTTGATTTGGGTGGATATGCGTTAGTGAATAATACTTGAAAAAGCAAATTTTCAGAAAATTTAGATAACTTTAATTTATTAATTCTTTTTAAAACATTTTTAATATCGTCCCCATTAGAATTCGACCACATATTTAAACTGAAATTATTTTCCTGGGGATCGAATATTCCAATCACAGAATTTGCATGATCATCGATTTTTTGTTCATCAATTTTTATAGTTATTTTATTTATGTCGTTTGATAGAACTGGACTTTCTATTTTTATCTCTTCTTGATCTTCGTTTTGGTTGTTTTTATTTTCTTTCTTTTCCCATATATCAATCGCTGTAGCAGCAAAGGCCGAGTTAAGTATTGATGCTATAAAAAAAGTTGTAAGTATTATTAATTTATTTAAGTGTAGTAAGCTTTTCATTGCTAATTTCGTGCTTTATAAGTTTGCTCGGTACTGAAACGTCTATTTTATCAAGCAAAAATATTGCTAAAAAGAAAATTAAAGCAAATAAAATAGTTTTAATTAAGATTTTATTCCTTGTTAAGGGATTATTATTTTTTGGTTGTAATCTAAGTTGCATAATTATTAAATTCTATTTAAACTCGCAAAATAAGACAAAATTGTGAAAAATCAAATTTAAAATTTTCAGATTAACAGTGAAAAAAAACCTTGTTTTATTAGGAATGATGGCTGTTGGTAAAACAACATTGGGTAAGATTGTGGCAAAAAAACAAAAGTCGCAATTCGTTGATACTGATTCATGCATTGAAGAAAAGAATTCAATGACAATAAAAGAGATTTTTAAAAAAAAAGGAGAAAAGTTTTTTAGAAGAGAAGAAGAAAAGCAAGTTTTAAAAACTCTGCAAAAAGAAAATTGTGTTATTGCTTTAGGTGGAGGCGCTTTTATGAACAAAAACCTTAGGGAAAATATATTAAAAAATAACGTCTCTATTTGGCTTGATGTAGATATTAAAACCTTAATAGATAGAGTCAAATGGAACAAAAAAAGACCATTATTAAATGATGAAAATAATTCAACAAAGCTAAAGAAAATATATGCAGAAAGAAAAAATATTTATAGATTAGCGAATCATAAAATTAATTGTGATAAACTTAAAAAATATGAAATCGTTGAAAAAATAATAGCAATTTATGAAAAACACTAAAATAATAGTTAAAACTAAAAGTAAATCGTACCCAATTTATTTTGGTAATAACAATCTAAGCAGAGTAGGCAAATTAATTAAAAAAAATTTACCAAATGTGAAAAATATTATCATTGTCAGTGATAAAAAATTACCACCAAAATTACTAAAAAAACTAAGCAAATCTTTGAAAGGATACAATCCAAAAATTTATAAATTGCGTGTTAGTGAAAAAATTAAAAGCTTCAAATTTTCAAATAAATTAATTGAAATTTTTTTAAATAAAAATTTAAATAGATCTGATTGTGTAATAGCTCTTGGAGGCGGAATAATTGGAGACCTTGTGGGATTTGTTGCTAGTCTTACAAAAAGAGGAGTAAAATTTATTAATATTCCATCTACACTTTTAGCTCAAGTTGATGCTTCTATAGGTGGAAAAACCGCAATCAACTCACCAAATGGAAAAAATCTTATAGGTACTTTTTATCAGCCTGATTTAATATTAACTGATGTCGCTTTGTTAAAAAGTTTACCTCGAAAAGAAATGGTATGTGGATACGGAGAAATATTAAAACATTCACTAATTTATGATAAAAAGTTTTTTGTATGGCTTTCAAATAATGGAAAAAAAATAATAAATAATAAAGATACTAATGCCTTAAAAACTGCAATTATAAAAAGTTGTAAGATTAAATCAATTATAGTCAACAAAGATGAAGAAGAAAAAAACTTAAGAATGATTTTAAATTTTGGTCATACTTTTGCACATGGGTTTGAGGGAGCCAAAAATTTTTCTAATACAATCAGCCATGGAGAAGCAGTTTTACTAGGCATGATTCTAGCTAGTCAACTATCATATAAAAAAAAATTATTATCACTGAAAGATTTAAATTTGATAAAAAAACATTATCGCAATTTAAATTTGCCCATGAAAATGAATAAAAAATTTAAAAAAAATGAAATTAATAAAATTGTTTCTTTTATGCAGAAAGATAAAAAGAATCAAAATGATAAAATAAATTTAATTCTTTTAAATAAAATTGGAAAAACTACACAACCAAACGATTATAATATGAGAAGCAATGAAATGAAAAAATTTTTAATGATAAATTATCATTAAAAAATCAATGTATCTCAATCTCTAAAGCATGAATTTTACTTTTCATTTCTTCTTTTAAAATAGAAAAGACTAATTTGTGTGCGTCTATTTTGCTCAATTTTCTTAATTTTTCTGATTTAATTATAAGTTTAAGATGAAATTTGTTATGATCAAAGAACTTGTGTTTGCTGTGCAAACTCGAATTGTCTATGAGCGATATAGACTCTGGATTTAGAGCTTTATTAATTTTTGTTTTAACTTCTTCAAAAAAAGTTATCATTTCACATCTTAAATTTTAAAACATATAATAGTTTTTAACAATGAAAAATATTTGTGAATGGAGCAACTGTAATAATGAGGGTAAATTTAAAGCTCCGGCTGAAAAAGATAATAGCAAAAACTTTAAATGGTTATGTGAAGAACATATAAAGCTTTTTAATAAAAACTGGAATTACTTTGAAGGGATGTCTCAAGATCAGATTGAAAAATTTTTAAAATCTGATCTTACATGGCATCGCCCAACGCAAAAGTTTGGTTCGGTTGATAACTATTTTAATATTTTGTGGAATAATGCTTTGGATGATAAATTTAACATTTTTAAAGAGGACAGTTCAGTTAACGTTAAAAAAAGAAAATTGTGCGAAAAAGATAAGGACGCTTTTCGCATTATGGACCTTGAGCTAGGTGCAGATTGGTCAGCTATACAGAAAAAATTTAAAACCCTTGTAAAAAAATTTCATCCTGATAAACATTCTGGCAGCAAGAAATATGAGGATAAATTAAAAAAAATTACTTTGGCTTATAGCCATTTAAAAATGATAATGATTACAAAATAAGAAAAAATGACAAATTTAACAGAATTAGTTCCTGATATTAAAATTTCAATAAATCAAATTTTTGGAATAGATACCGAAATGAAAATTGACGGATTTTCAAAAAAAACAGAGTTTGTTCCTGAAATTGATAACAACTATAAATTTGATAGAGACACAACTTTAGCAATAATATCAGGTTTTGCTTTTAATAAACGTGTTTTGATTCAAGGTTATCATGGTACTGGAAAATCAACCCATATAGAGCAAGTAGCTGCAAGATTAAATTGGCCTTGTGTTAGAGTAAATTTAGACAGCCACATAAGCCGTATAGACTTAATAGGCAAAGATGCGATTGTAATTAAAAGTGGAAAACAAGTAACAGAATTTAAAGAAGGTATACTTCCATGGTCAATACAAAATCCAATGGCTTTAGTATTTGACGAATACGATGCTGGAAGACCAGACGTAATGTTCGTAATACAAAGAGTCTTAGAGAATGAAGGTAATTTTACTTTATTAGACAAAAATAAAGTTTTAAAGCAGCATCCATACTTTAGATTATTCGCTACCACAAATACTATAGGTTTGGGAGATACAACGGGATTGTATCAAGGCACACAGCAAATTAACCAGGGTCAGATGGATAGATGGAATATTGTATCAACGTTAAATTATTTAAAATTTGATAAAGAATTAGAAATAATTTTAGCCAAGGCAAAAAATTTTAACACTAAAAATGGTAAAGAAGTAGTTTCCAACATGATCAAGGTTGCAGACCTTACTAGAAAAGGATTTGTGAACGGAGACATTTCTACCGTAATGAGCCCACGTACAGTTTTGTTCTGGGCACAAAATGCGGACATTTTTAAAGATGTCGGTTATGCTTTTAGAGTAACTTTCCTTAACAAATGCGATGATCTGGAAAAAAATATAATCGCAGAGTATTACCAAAGATGCTTTGGTGAAGATTTGCCTGAATCATCTGTTAATATAAAAATTTAAAAAATTAAAGTGGACGAAAAAGAATTTTTAAAAGAAAGGTTTAAAGCGGCTGTATCTTCAGCTGTAAAAGTAATCTCAGAAAAATATGATCTTAATGTTAAATTTGGAAATAATATAAATTCGAAAAAAGACTCCTTAAATTTACCAGAAATAGCTAACCTAAAAAACCTACAAGATTTCACAAATTTAAGAGCTTTTGCTGATTCTGAGGCTTTAAAGATAAAATATACAAATGAAAAAATTTACTTAGAAAATGAACCTAAGGGAGCTATGGCTAAATCATTATATGCTATTGCTGAAAAAATTAGATATGAAAAAATAGGATCTAATAAATTAAAAGGTATAAAAAACAATATTATACAGTGCTACGAAAATAAATTCAAAAATAAGAAAATTGAGGAAATAAAAACTGAAAATGATGTGCCTATAACTGACGCTTTTGAATTGTATTTAAGAAGTCATTTTTTCAAAATAAAACAAAACGATACTACGAAAAGAGTCTTGAGTTATTGGCAAGATTTGTTTGATAAAAAATTGAAAATAAAATTAAGAGAGTTAGATAATTGTGTTAATAACCAACGTGAATTTAATCAAATCATTGCAGAACTCATTGATAATCTTGAATTCGATGACTCCGATGCAAAGGAAAAAGAAGAAGAAAGAGAAACTTCTAATGAAGATTCTAGTTCTGATAATCAAAGTGAAAAAAATGATTCAAAGGATGATAGTGAAAACCAAGTAAATGATGCTGAATTTAGTGTTATGGAAGATGAAATGCATTCTCTTAACGAAAATGATGATACTAATCAAAAAGACACAAAGGATACCGAAGGTGAACCTAATTTACAAAAGCGAACTATTAACAAATTATTAAAAGGAAAATATAAGGTATTTACTAACGAATTTGATGAAATAGCTGAAGCTGAAAATTTAGAAAAAGAAGAAGAGATTGTTAGGCTTCGTAAAAATTTAGACCAACAGCTACTTAATTTACAAAACATTGTAGCAAAACTTGCGAATAAACTTCAAAGACAACTTTTGGCCAAACAAAATAGATCTTGGGAATTTGATTTAGAGGAAGGTGTTCTAGACGCCGCAAAACTCACGAGAGTTATAATTGATCCATTTCATTCTTTGTCTTATAAAGTAGAAAAAAATACTGAATTTAAAGATACAGTTGTTACACTTCTTATTGATAATTCCGGATCTATGAGAGGTAGACCAATCTCAGTCGCAGCAATATGTGCCGACATACTCTCAAGAACTTTGGAAAGATGTTCTGTTAAAGTTGAGATACTTGGATTCACAACAAAAAATTGGAAAGGTGGAAAAAGCAGGGAAAAATGGAATCTCAGTAATAAACCATCTAATCCTGGTCGATTAAATGATTTAAGACATATTATTTATAAGTCAGCAGATATGCCTTGGAGACAATCCAAAAAAAATCTAGGTTTGATGCTCAAAGAAGGGCTCTTAAAAGAAAATATAGATGGTGAAGCTTTGCTTTGGGCTTTCAAGAGAATTGCCAAGAGGAAAGAAGAAAGAAAAATATTAATGGTTATTTCAGACGGTGCGCCAGTAGATGACTCAACTTTATCTGTAAACTCTGGAGATTATTTAGAAAAGCATCTTAAGCAAACTGTTAAATGGATTGAAGAAAATTCAAAGATCGAAGTTTTGGCAATTGGAATAGGTCACGATGTGACAAGATACTATAAAAAAGCAATAAAAATTGCTGATGTTCAAGAGCTTGGAGATGTAATGGTCAACCAACTTACAAAACTATTTTCGGATAAAGGAAAAACTATACATTAATTTTTTTTTGTACAGCTGAGATTTCTTTAATATAAGATAGTAAAAATCTAAAAGGTATCAACATAATAAGAGCAACAAATATTTTTACAAGCAAATCTCCTATAGATAAAGTTAACCAATTAATACCTGTTCCATAAAACGAAATAGAAAAAAATAAAAATGTATCAATGGTTGATCCAATTAAAGATGAAATTAACGGGGCTACAAACCAAACTTTTTTTCTCAAGCGATCAAAAATATTTACATCAATTAACTGTGCTACCAAAAAAGCAGCTCCAGATCCAAACGCAATTCTAATTGAAATTAAATCAGAATAATTTGTTGAAAAATAAAGTGTTAAAAATATACCAAATAAAAAACCTAAATAGACAATTTTTTTAGCTATACCTTTTCCATATCTTCTATTTGATAAATCAGTTATTAAAAAAGCTATTGGGTAACTAAAGGCTCCATAGGTTAATAAATTTTCTAAGCCATAATAATTTACAGGAAATTGAACCAAATAATTAGAGAGAGCTACAGTGCAAGCCATCAAAAACGACAATAGCAAAAACAATTTGTCTTCTACTATTTTTTTCATTGATTAAGCTTTGGCAATAATTTTACTTTTAAGTCTTTTTGCTTTTTTTGAAAGTCTGTAAGTTTTAATTGTTTTTAAAAAATTATCCAAACCACCTTTATAATCTACTGTCTTCAAAGCCGCGTTAGAAACATTTAGTCTAATATTTCTTTTTAAAATTTCGCTTTTAAAAGTGACTTTTTTTAAATTTGGATAAAATTTTCTTTTCATCTTATTGTTAGCATGGCTCACTTTATGGCCTTTCAAGGGTGATTTACCAGTAAGTTCGCATTTTTTTGTCATGTCTGAATTTCCTATGCATGTATATAGATGCACTCCTTAATCTGGTCAAGATATTATATTAAATATTGACAAGTATAATATCGAGTAATAGTTATATTTTAAGATTTTTTAAATGGAAGTATACTTACCAATAGCCGAAGTTCAAATAAACGTACTACTAATTCTTTTTGTAAGTTTTGTCATAGGTTTCTTGTCGGGTTTGTTTGGTGTGGGAGGTGGATTTTTAATGACCCCTTTTTTAATTTTTATGGGTATACCACCTGCATATGCTGTAGCAAATGAGGCAAATAATATTTTGGCATCTTCTACTTCTGGAACTTTAACTCATTGGTTTAAAAAAACTATGGATCTTAAAATGGGCTGGATGATAATAGGCGGAGGTTTAGTTGGAACTTCTTTTGGGATGGTAACTTTCGGATATTTCAAAGAGATTAACAAAATAGATATAGTTATCACATTAGCCTATATGTATGTTCTTGCAATCGTGGGAAGTTTTATGCTTAGAGACGGCATTATGGAAATTGATAGAATAAAAAAAAAAGTAATAATAAAAAAAAAATTACACACTCACTACTGGATTCACGGCTTGCCTTTAAGAACAAGATTTAAAACATCTAAAGTTTATGAAAGTGCTTTAGTACCCATTCTTCTAGGAATTGTAGTTGGTTTCATTGCCGCAATAATGGGTGTTGGTGGAGCATTTTTAATGGTTCCTGCAATGATATATTTAATTGGCATGCCAACAAAATTAGTTCCGGGTACATCTTTGTTTGTAACAATATTTGTAACTGGATTTGTTGTTGCATCCCACGCTTTTGCGTACAACACGATTGATTTAGTTCTTGTTTTAATATTGATCACAGGTTCGATAGCTGGAGTGCATGCGGGCCAAAAAACTGGACAAAGACTGCAAAGTTCAGAATTAAAAACTTTACTTGCCTTACTCATGATAGCGGTAGGAATTCTTATGGCATATGACACTTTCTTTAGAAACGGAAGTCCAGCTATTAAAATTCCAACAGATAAAATTGTAGAAATAAGTGAGTTTGGAAATACAATTTTTAATTTATCTACTAAATATCCAATTATTTATGGAATTTCATCAATCTTTTTGGCTTTGGTTGCTGGAGTAGCTGTTTCATTCATAAGAAGAAAAGTAAGCCAATGGAGAACTGAGCGTATGAATAAGCCAGCAATGTATTAATGACTACAACGTTGCCTTTAGCATTTTTGGCTGGATTAATAAGTTTTTTGTCTCCCTGTGTTTTACCATTAATTCCAGGTTATATTTCTTATATTTCAGGAACATCATTTAACAAAATAAAAGATAAAAAAAGAAATTTAGTAATTGTTAAAACTATTTTTTTTACTCTGGGTTTTTCTTTGGTTTTTGTAGCATTTGGTTCGACCGCTTCTTTTGTTGGTAAATTTTTTTTAACCAATTCAGATGTTTTTAGAATAATAGCTGGATTTGTCATAGTATTATTTTCTCTTCAACTAATCGGTATTTTTAATTTTAATTTTTTAAATAGAGACATAAGATTTTTTACCAATCGTTATAGTAACAATCTAACTTTTCCGTTAATAGTAGGAGCGGCTTTTGCTTTTGGATGGACTCCTTGTATAGGGCCAATCCTTGGTTCAATTATAGCTTTGGCTGCACTAGAGGAAAATGTTGGTAAAGGTGTTTTATTATTATCATTTTACTCTTTGGGTCTAGCCATACCTTTTGTTATATCTGGGGTTTTGATTGATAAATTTTTATTTTTTTCAAAAAGTTTTCAAAAATACATATCTTCCATCACTAAAATAGGTGGATCTATTTTATTATTAACTGGAATAGCCATTTTAACAGGACAATTACAAGTCATGGGATTTTTTATACTGGAATATTTTCCCTCTCTAGGGAGTATTGGTTAATTATACACTTTTGCCAATAGCATCTTTTATATTCTTGATTCCTTCGGTTTTTAGAATTTGAATTAGTTCTTTTTTTATTCTTTTTGCTGTGGAAGGTCCTCCATATACAAAGCCTGTATAAAGTTGCAATAATGAAGCCCCAGCAACAATTTTTTCGTACGCAGATTTTCCAGAACTTACACCGCCAACTCCAATAATAGGAATTTTATTGTTCAATTCTTTGTAAAACTTCTTAATCATATTAGTTGATATTTGATGCAAAGGGCCTCCCGAAAGCCCGCCATCTTCATTTTTAAATTCACTTGTTAAATTATCCCTATTGCCATTCGTTGTATTTGTAAGAATGATTGCAGAAATATTATTTTTTATTGCAGCGTTTGCAATCTCTGGAATGAGATTATTATTAATATCCGGTGAAATTTTTATTAACAATGGAATGCCGGTTCCATTATCCTTTTTTGTTTTATTAAGCGCAAATAGAAGATCTGTAAGTTTCTCTTGATTGTGAAAATCTCTTAAACCGTCAGTATTTGGAGAAGAAATGTTTATAGTAATATAATCGGCTATATCGAAAAAATTTTTTAACCCCAAACAAAAATCATCTTTTTGATCTTTAGTTTCTTTATTTGGTCCTATATTAATTCCTACTATGCCTTGCTTCCCATTTGATTTAATTCTATCTTTTATTAAATCCATGCCATCATTATTAAATCCCAACCTGTTAATTAATGCTTGATCATTTACAAGTCTAAATATTCTTGGTTTTGGACTACCAAATTGTTTTAATGGAGTGACTGTTCCAATTTCCACAAATCCAAAGCCAAGTTTTAATAGCGAGTTATAAGCTTCTGCGCTTTTGTCAAAGCCTGCAGCAAGACCGATTGGATTGGGAAAATTTTTTCCTAATAATTCAATATTTAACATTTGTTCATCTTCAACTTCGAACATTTTGCTGGGTAAGGGATTAAATTTAAGTGATTTAATAGCTAAATCATGAGCTGTTTCTGGATCTAGGTTAAATAAAAAAGGTCTGAAAAAAGAAAACATTATTTAATATATTTATTTATCAGTTCTATACTTTCTTTTATGCCAAAAAAACTTATAAAAAATCCCATTCTTGGACCATCTTGCTCACCAAAAATTATTTCATAAATAGCTTTAAACCATTCCCTCAAATTTTCTTGATATCCGTTTTCTTTTCCAACTGAATAAATGATTGTTTGTATGGCCTCTGGATCCATTTGTTCTTTACAATCTTTTAATCTTTTGACTAAATCTTTTAGTGCCTTTTTTTCTTTATCATTAGGTTTTCTATATTTTTTATTTGGTTTAACAATATCCTCAAAATACTTTAAAGCGTATCCAACTAAACTATCTAAAATAGGATGATCCGAAATTTTAATATTTTTTTTATTTTTTTTTATAAATTTCCACAATACATCTTTATCAGTAGCGTTGCTTGTTCCAACTAAATTTAATAAAACCGAAAACGGCATAACTGATCTTTCTTGGGGAGGGTTTCCATTGTGAACATGCCAAACTGGATTAAGTAGTTTTTGTTTATCATCTTGTTCATTAAATTTATCAATGTTTGTTAAATATTCGTCTACAGCTTTTGGAACCACATCTGCATAAAGTTTTTTAGCTCTTTTTGGATTTTGATACATATACAATGACAAACTTTCTGGAGATGCATATTTTAACCATTCCTCAATTGTTATTCCATTTCCTTTTGATTTAGAAATTTTTTCACCCTTTTCGTCCAAAAACATTTCATATGCAAAACCGTTTGGATTTTTTTTTCCTAGAGTTTGACAAATTTTACTAGAAAGAATAGCACTTTCGATCAAATCTTTTCCATACATTTCATAATCAACATCAAATGCATACCATCTCATTGCCCAATCTACTTTCCATTGTAATTTACATTTTCCATTTATAACTTCTG